>JAAYFK010000032.1 GCA_012728275.1 Clostridiaceae bacterium
AGGTATTGGTTGAAAAATTTGGTATCGCCTCTGTCGGAACAGTTGACGATGACATCGACCTGTTCTTGAATGCCTGACAAATGAAGAAACATTGTCTTTAGTAAGCGACGATTTACAGAGCATACTGTTTTATCACGTTAGATTTACAATGAATCAGCGCCCTTCTGAAAGGTTTTAACACTTCAGAAGGGCGCCCTTTATTTGATTGATTTAATCCACCAATGTGGGGAGGTTATAAAATGATAATCGTTGTATTGCTTCTTATTAATACTCTATAAATTTGCTTCCTGGCACGCCGCAGATACTGCATTTGTCTGGACGAACTTTCTCAATGTTTCCGCAAACGGGGCAGAGATAATAGAAAACCTCTTCTTCATTGTCCAAATTATCAAGTGCATCCTGATATAGGCCAGCATGAACCTCTTCTGCTTTCATCGCGAATGTGAAAGACATAACGGCAGCTTTGTTACCTGAAGCTTCTGCTTCTTTTACAAAGTCAGGATACATATCCTTGTACTCATATGTTTCTCCTGCCACACCATCCTTTAGATTGTCAACTGTCGATCCGATTTTTCCAGCAACCTCAAAATGCTTTAGGGCATGTATGGTCTCGGCATCTGAAGCTGCTTTAAATAACTTTGCCGCGTTGAGTTTACCATCCTTCTCAGCCTTCTTGGAATAAGCTAGATACTTTCTGTTGGCCTGGGATTCTCCAGCAAATGCCTCCATCAGATTGTCATACGTTTTGTTCTCACTCATACTATTACTCTCCTTTTTATTAAAAGCTTTCAATAATTCTTCAACTGTTTCTTTTGGGAAATCTTCTGGCTGCTCTTGATCAATTAGGGACCTTAGAAAATCCAGAGTATTATCGCTTTGTGGAAGCATATATCCTGCTTCCCGGATAATATCCTCAGCCATAATATGATTAGATTTTTCTATAGCCATTGCCAGCTTTCCTGGTAATCCGGCGGCAATCATCTCTTGCTCCGACTTGCTTCGCATAAGGTTTCTAAGAACGTTGATGACTGCTTCGGTTTTAGGCTGCTGTTGCGGATAAACTTCAGGTACCATGGATATTGCACCGGACGGACAAGCGCCTGCACAGTCTCCGCAACCGATACACTTGGAAACATCAATTACGCTGTTTTCTGTATCTGTCGCACCAGTAGGGCATACGTATAAACACAAGCAATCTTTAGTGCAAAGACGTATATTTCTGACAGCATATTTCTTAGTCATTATTATGACCTCCCTTCGATCTTTTCGAATTTCCAGTTTGGGACTTTGCAAACAGGACAAACTTCTGGTGGGGTATCTCCAATATATACAAAACCACAAATGGTACAGACATAAACACCAGTGTTTTCAAACATAGTGTCGCCTTCATTCTTATATCGGGTTAAAAGGGACTTTAAGATGCGTGTAACCTTTTCACTCCAGACCAAGGCGCGAAGTGCACCACGGTCTTTTGAATCTGAGGCTACAGCATTTGCATCTGTAAAACCTTGCTCAAGGTCATTTTCGATTAGAGCAATCAACTGATTATAATCCGGGTTCTTGGCAGGTAGCGAAGAATTTTTAAAATATCCAGCCAGTTCTGTAAAGAGGGACGCCTCCTTCGATTTATACTGCTTCTCGCAGCCTCGAGCCAAATTCGTACATAGAGCGCTGACCTCAAGCGGAGAAAGTTCCAACATGTCAGTAGGCATTTCTACAACAGGTTTTGCCTTCTTCTCAGAAGATACAGTTGCTTCGCCTTGCTTTTCAAATTCCGTTTTTGTTGCTCCACAGATAGGGCAGACCCAATCATCTGGGAGGTCTTCCCACTTAGTTCCCGGAGCTATGCCAGCTTCAGGAATACCCGTTGCCTCGTCATAGATGTAACCGCAAATGGAACAAATATATTTGCTCATATCAATACCTCCTTTTTGCTATTTTAACAGAAGTTAAAAGGCGTTTCTGTAATTTTGTCACATAAATATAAAAACTATTTATAATCTTATTATTTACTTCGGTTCAGTCTTTCGGTGAAGGCGCATCACTATTGGAAAAAAATCCATCACTTCGTTAATGAACAGTTATATAGACATAATCACAGCTTATTCGCCGCACTCATCATGATGTTGATGTTCGTGGCAAACGGAGCCGGTTGTCTGAAGTTCGCCGTTTAGATAGTTTTGAACTGCGGTTTTCGCATCGCCTGAAGCGCCTACAACGACCTCGACATTCCTCTCGTTAAATATATCAACAGCACCTCCGCCCATACCACCGCTGATTATTATGTTTACACCGCGATCGGCAAGAAAATTTGGTAGAAATCCGGGTTTGTGACCGGGATTAGGAATAGATTCTTCATTTACAATTCTCCCATTTTCAACATCGTAAATCAGGAAGTTCACGCAATGTCCAAAGTGTTCCGTAACATTCTTTCCCTCACCAGCTACTGCAATTTTCATCATTTCTTTCTCCTCCATATTTCTATTTTCAATATATTCGTCAAGTATTTGTGCAGCATATTCAACAAGTTCTGCACAGGGGCGCTTTTTGTAGTAAGCTTCTGTTCTGTCCTCCGGAATAGGAACATCATGTTTTGAGTTAATTTTCAATAAGTCTCTGCAAATTATTGATTGATTTGATTGCTCGAACTGCTTTGCTAAAGATTGGATTAAATTATAGTGTTCAGATTTCTTTTGTTTATCTGTCGGATCGGTATATCCATATTTCATTCCAACAACCATAAACATTCCGCTAACAGCACCACATACCTCTCGCAACCTTCCCATACCGCCGCCAAACGACGATGATATTTTTAGTGCATCTTCAATATCAAGTCCTGTTTCATCGCAAAATGCGACAAGAACGGATTGCGAGCAATTGTAACCCCTTTTAAATAGTTCTTTTGCATAATCCGAATGTTTACTCAATGCTTTTTACTTCCTTTATATTGATATTTGATCTCCCGTTGATATGTAGTTAATACTTTCACCCATTACAGTCTTCAGACGGTTATAGGATTCAATACCTGTACAGTGGCAGGTATAGTATTTCGAGCAGGTCTTCAGCAGAAAATTTCCTATCTCATCTACAACATTCGGAGCCTCACATTGCTTTGTCCCGCGATTATAGAGATGAAATCCTCCGATAACATAATCTGGCAGACAGCCTTTTTCGATTTTAAACTGATCAATAATGTTAATTACTCCGCTGTGCGCACAGCCAGCAATCAGCAGAGTTTTTCCGTCTTTGCTTATTATTAGGTTTTGCTCATGTGCGAAATCGTCATGTACAAATGCATCCCTATTTTTCATAAACAAATCAGCATTGCCCATCGGTACAAGTCTTTTCAACTTAACTCCTGAAAACAATTCAAGTTCATTGTCAATCACAACGCGGCCACTGCAGAACACAAATCGCTCATTTGGTAGCAAAGACTCATCCAGCCCAATATATGCTTTTACACCGCCCGGTCTATTTGCGTAATGTGGTTCGAATGCCATTTGATTAAGGTATATTTTCGCTCGGTTGTTGATGCCAAGAAATGTCTTCAGGCCACCGCCGTGGTCATAGTGGCCATGAGATATCACAGCCAGATCTACACTTGCTATATCAACTCCCATCTTTTCGGCATTTTTTGCAAATAGGTCGCTTGAACCCGTATCAAACAGAACCTTGTGAGTTCCCGTTTCAATATAAAGGCTGAGGCCGTGTTCACTTTCAAATTTCTCTGAAGACGTTGTGTTTTCTGACAACACCTTAACTATCATGCTTCAACACCGTCTCTTTCTTTAAATAGTAGCTCCATCGCGTTGCTGAAAACTTCTCTTATAGCGCGTCCTGAAGGGCAATCAACATCTACTATTGTTTGCCCATTATTGATTGCGCATACTGCCAACGGGTCAAATGGTATCCTGCCTGTAAATAGCAGACCTTCCTCTTTGCAGAACTTCTCAATCTTCTCTGCATTTGCGAGATTCGTGTCGAACTTATTTATACAGACTCCAATCTTTGTACGGAACTTTTCCGACGTTTTTATGATGCGCTCCATATCACTGATTCCCGAAATTGATGGCTCCGCTATAATCAAGACCATATCAACTCCGCTTAGAGAAGCGATTACGGGACAGCCTATGCCGGGTGAACCGTCGATAATAGCAATTCTGGTATCTGGATTCGCCGTAGTTTTCGTTTGATTCTTTACTTCGGTTACCAGTTTTCCCGAAGTGCCGCTTCCCATTTTCAGTTGTGCTGTTGAAAAAATAGTATTGCTGTCAACATAGAGCATCAGTTCTCCCGCAACAGCGGATTTTAACGAAACAGCATTTGCAGGGCAGAAGGCTTCGCAAACACCGCAACCCTCACAGGCAAAAGGCTCTACCTTAAAGCCGTTCTCATTGGATATTGCATCGAATCGACAATTTTCTTTACATAGTCCACATTCAATGCACTTATCAGGGTCTATCTCAGCTATTGCCATACCAAAATAGTCTGTTCGTTTAGGCTCGGTGTTTTGTGCCATAATTAGGTGAAGGTTGGGCGCGTCAACATCGCAATCGGCATAGACTTTGGCACTTGAGAGCTTTATAAAAGCGCTGGCTACTGTTGTTTTACCGGTGCCGCCCTTACCGCTGAGGATTAACAGTTGTTTCATGTCGCACCTCCTTCTTAACGGTCTCAAGCAACGAAGTAAATAAAGATCTAAACCTATTGCTTTCCCTTGAAGCTATTTTGGCGTCTGAATTAAGACGACCAAGCTCGTTATCAAAAGGTATACGACCCAATATAGGAATGTTATTCTCTATGCAAAACATCTCAGCTGGGTTCTCTCCGTCCAGACATTTATTTAGAACAACTCCGTGCGGCTTTTTAAAAAGTCTGACCAAATCATAGACCATCTTGAGGTTATGAACACCGAAGATCGTAGGTTCAGTAACGAGTATGCAATAATCCGCATCCTTAATACTTTCCATAACGATACAGGCGCTTCCCGGAGGACAGTCGACAAAGATGGGAAGTTCTTCATTTATAATGCTATCGTTAAGAAGACTTTTAATTATTGGTATTCCGGACGCTTCACCTGTATTCATCATCCCGGTATGAACGCTTACACTCCCAGAAAATCCTCTTAGCACTTTGCCAATGGGTTTTTCTTGTTCTCCAATTGCATTTTCCGAACAGGATAGCATACAGCCGCCACAGGAGTGGCACACCTCTTCAAAAACATAAGGTTTGTTTTTTATGAAGGCAAGCGCATTGAATTTACAAAAATCAACGCATCTTCGGCAACCGTTGCACATACTATCATTGATGACTGGAATTTTTACAGTAATTACTTCTTCCTGGACCTTCTCAGGCTTGAAAAACAAATGACCATTGGGCTCTTCAACATCACAATCTATATAGATTGATTTCTCGGCAATTGATGCTAAATTGACAGACACTAGTGTTTTTCCTGTTCCGCCTTTGCCACTTAGTATGGCAATTCTTACACCTTTACTTTTCATGGCCATGAAATCCCGGATGGAAATCACTGAGCAAAACAAGCTGTTCAGCTACAAATGCGTCAATATTCTCCTGAACAGTTCCGGGAATCGATTTATAGATTAGTACCTCCGACTTTCGCAAGACCTCTTCCGCATTTTCACCGCAACGTGGAGTAAGCAGTGCTTTAACACCATGGTCAGCTATCACTTGAGCGGCTCTGATCCCAGCGCCACCTTGACTAGCAACAGCGCTGTTATCAAGATAATAGTTTTCTTTAGTATCTGTATTATAGAAAAGGAAATATGGAGCTCGTCCAAAAGACGGGCACACACTAGATTCCAAGTTTTGATTATCTACTGGTATTGCTATTTTCATTTTCTTCCCTCCGTTCTAATATCCTCTTCAAAACCTCTTCCGCATCTATGACGACGACAACCGCCTCTGCCACATCCGTTCCCTCTGCCATCACATAGCTGATATTCGCCGCCTTCTATCCAAAGAACATTACCGTTAACCAAAGACTTGGCTAGTTTTTTTCTTGCCTCATCATAAATTCCTTGAACTGTTGTGCGAGAAATGTTCATTTGATTGGCGCATTCTTCCTGCGTGAATCCGTCCAAATCAATAAGTCTTATAGTCTCATACTCATCAACGGTCATATTTACTGTGTTTTCTGTGTCCAAAGGGGAGTCAAGAGGTCCGAAGCGATTACTGTCTGGAAGGCAACATACTCTTCTGCATTTTCTTGGTCTTGGCATATATTCTCACCTCACTTAACGACAGAAACAACCAGAGTGTCTTCTGATTATTTCTGATGTACTTTCAATTTTTCTAACTGATTATCAATGACATCCAGTCGATCTCTCAGCGCATCCATCTGCTTTTGGAGTAGCTCTTTTTGTGTATTAAAGGAGTTCTGATTTACAAAGAACCCTCTTCTGAAGGCACATCCTGAACCTAATCTAAGTCCTGTAACACAAACTATCGAATTGTTGCATGCGCACGCGCCTAATCCTCTTCCAGTCTTTGGTCCTGTACCCATTGGGCCAGATCCATCTCTTCTAGGCATAACATTCACCTCCTTATAGTTTCTGACATATGCCGCTTTCAATTACTATTGTATCTCGTTTCGGACATATGTCAATAACTCTCTTAGAAATAGTTTAATTTTGTCCCGAAAAAAGTCGGACTAATCCGACTTCATCATTTTTAGAGACATTCATTTAAATACTATGTCAAAAAAAGGGGGGGGAGATAGGCAGATTGTCTGCTTCCTCAAATACATACAACTATGTTAAAAGACTGTTCACGATCTTGCAGGGAAGAGACGATAAATGCCGAGAAAATGCTTAAAGCTAACGCAATAAACATAATCGATATATTGGGTGCAATTTGCATCAAATTTGTGTGCTTCTAAACGTGTTATGAAATCAATCCAGCATAAGTTGAAGCACATAGATGCAACTTACGAGGGGCACTTCTTTGTTTTAATTTGTGTTGTCTTTGGGTTTCACCTTTGTGATAGTTCCGTCTAGATTCCTGATCGACATATTGCTTAGTTGACCTGAAACTTGACCGAGGATCATTTGGCGATAGATTGTGCGTAGCTTTTCGCGTTCTGCAAGTTCCTCTTGAGAGAGGCTAGATGCCTTTGCTTTGGCTGCCAGTTCGTTAATCCTACTAATTAGTTCTTTCATGTTTACTTCTTGCGACATAATCTCCTCCATTATAATTTGATTGCTTCGCGCAAAATCGCATAGCCGCTAAACGCTTAATCAATAGAGAGCATAATATCTATTGTAAATAGACCAATTGAATATGCGCTAGTCGTGTTGTTGTTGATGCCATCATTATTACTTGAATTTGAATAATTATTAGAGATTGAGTACTTCACATCACCATGCAATTTCTCGGCTATAGTTTTGACATTAAGAAGGCCGAGTCCATGGTTCTTCTTATCATGCTTTTCGGTAGTAATGAATGCCTTAAGTGACTTGCTCCTTTTAAGTAATGTTGGGTTGCTAGAAGAGATAAGCAAATAGTTACTTGAGTTCTTAAATGAGATACTTATTTCTCTATTAATGCCATCTGGCAATACACTTACCGCTTCAATTGCGTTGTCAAGAATGTTTGCAATTATTGTACAGGTATCATAAGCGGAAAGCTTGGAAAGAAAAGTGTTAATATCTGTCTTAACAATGATTGTAGCATTGACGGATTTGGCACTATTGATTTTGTCCGAGATGATGGCGTCGGCTATGTCATTGCCGGTGTTGAATTTTTGAACAGGAAATGAGACTTCTTTATCAATAGTAGATATGTAGGACTCGAGCTCGTCATACTTCTTGGATTTTATTAGCTCGTTTAAGGTGAATAAATGATTCTGGTAATCGTGCTTAAATCGACGAAGATCCAAATTATTATTTTTAAGGTTCTCGTAGTACTCCTTTTGAACCTCTAGTGCTTTGCTGTTGAGAAACAGGAGCTTATTGATATTCCTGTTGTTATAATACTGAGCTACCACTAGAAAAATAAAGAAATATAATAAGACCACGGCAATCTCAATAACAAGTACCAGAGATAAAATTGAGCCTGTTGATTTTGTGTCCAATTCTAATGCAGGAGGTATTCTGCTATCAACAATGATTGCAATTGTAACAAAAACCATAAGCAACATAGCGGCCATCTTCCCACCTATTTTCTCATAACCATTACGCTTCCAAATGTAACTGAACAGAGATACATATATCAAGGTAAAGATTGAAGAAACTAGAGAAGTTACAATCACTGGGATAATGTTATCTTTCCAATCGAAAATCGATGATAAATTGTCAAAAATACCCATGATAGCGGAAATCATTGATATAGACATTCCCATCGCACATAAAGTTCTTAGAAACGCGTTCCAAGTTCTTTCTTCATTTACAACAGCAAGGAAAAAAGTGGTACCACCGGCTATGATGAGTGTAGGAATTGATCCAATCACAACGACTGTACCTCCGGATGATAAGACAGTATAAGAATAGATCCCTATGAAAGCCATTAAGGCAATACTAAAGACCATAAAAGCTGGGAGATATTTGCGAAGCGAGCGCATCTTCTTAATATAAATATGCTTTTGAAGCAAGTAAGTAGAAATACAAAATGAGTAGTACGTTAGGCCAACTAATCCAGCCATAAACAAAGCATCTATTACATTAGAATTCATTTCTCACACCTCTCTTTAGTTATTAGTGAGCAAAATGCCTTACATACTCGAAAAGCTGATTTTTCAAATCCTTCTCACAACCTCTGCTAAGCATCAGGCTGGCGCCGTTATCAAGCTTGACTTGTGAAGAACTCAGACTCTTAACGTGCGAAAGGTTAACTATAGTACACCTGTGCGAATATGCAAAACGTCCAGTACTTATATCTGACAACTCATTCCAGGCATCTCTAAGTCTCATTCTGGTAGTAATTGTCTTATTTTCGCATATTATTCGAACATCATTATTGTCAGACTCTATCCATAAAATTGAATCTAAGGGAATAATCACATCCTCGCCGTTGTGCCTAACAACTATTGATACTTTACTCAACAAGTGTGTCTTAAGACTTGAAAGCGCTGATATTAACTTGTTTCGGTCTATTGGTTTGCAAACAAATCGGAAGGCTTGAACCTCATAACCGTCGGGTGCTAGTTCTTTGTGGCTTGTAATAAATATGATTGGAACATTAGGTAAAGCTTTACGCACTTCGTGCGCCGCTGTCATTCCATCCATTTGACCCATCTCAATATCCAGAAAAATCGCATCAATTGAATCGTTTGTCTTTGATATATATTCAACAAGCTCTTCACCTGAAGAGAAGGGGAGACATGTAGTGTCTAACTTCGAGAAAAAATCCTCAATGACAGAAACAATTAGTGTTCTTTCCGCAATCGAATCGTCACAAACGGCTAGACGCATTGGCAAATCCCCCCTTCGTTCTTATAGGGTTTTGATTTATTCTATTCAACAACTTGGCCGTTTGCAAGCAAGATAGTTCTGCCTGCGTAATTTGAGCATTTTTGTGAGTGTGTTACTAGAAGAATAGTAATACCCTTCTCCTTATTAATCTTCTCGAAAAGATCCATAATCTCACTACCAGCCTTACTGTCAAGGTTGCCTGTTGGCTCGTCTGCGAGAAGAATCTCTGGATCATTAAGGATAGCTCTTGCAACAGCAACTCTTTGCTGCTGTCCTCCAGAAAGCTCGGCAGGCTTTGCTTTTCGCTTATCAGAAAGACCAGTAACAGCAAGAATATCTGTTAACTTATTTCGATAATCAGAAGTGTTTTTATGACTCATTTGGATAGGGAGCATGATGTTGTCTTCTACAGAAAGATTCTGAACCAAGTTATAGAACTGGAAGATGAAGCCAATCTTATTGAGACGGATGTCAGACATCTTCTTTTCCTTAAGACCGGAGATGTTCTTACCACAAATCTCAATATCGCCATGATACTCTCTGTCCAGTCCGCCTAGAAGATAGAGCATCGTGGACTTACCACTTCCTGAAGCCCCCATAAGGGAGATGAATTCACCCTTTTGTACTTCGAAGTTTACGCCGTTGAGCACATTAGTTTGTGTTTCGTTCTTACCGAAGGTTTTATGCACGTTATTTACTTTGATTATTGATTCCATGATTTTTCTCCTTTAATACTTTTATTAAATTTATTATTCATATTTAAGTTCGTTAGCTGTCTTAAGTTTCGTAAGACGGTTTTGTGGCTTGACGGTTGCAAGAAGCATTAGTACTAGAATAAGAAGAACTACTGCAAGATTAGATAATGATAGTGTGTTAAGACTACTCTCAAGTGAGAAAAGATTGCTTATCTTTGAGACTGTAGTGCCTATAACCATACTTAAGATAAGTGCAGTAGCTATTGAAGTAATAGTCATAAATAGATTTTCTAGGAAGACCAGCCGCTTCAATTGCTTTATGTTCATTGAAGTTGAATGCAATACAGCGAACTCTCTCCTTCGCCCTTCAAATCCGATCGAGATATTGCTATATACACCTATCAACGTTAGCACTACTCCAAGAGCTCCAAGTATATTAAGAATAGAAGTTATGGAAGCAGCACTTTCAAGCATTGTCATAGCCATTTCTTCTTGAGTATATAGAGAGTATCCGCTTTCGGTTAAATACTTGTCTAATGTAGCCTTAACTTCAGTGGGATTCGAGCAAGCGATGTTCATTATGTATGGATAGTCATGATAAATCGCAAGATACGTGTCTCTTGAAAGTACTCCAAAGTTGCCTGTTGCATATCTAGCAGTTGATACGGGCTCTACTACCACCAATTCTAGAGTCTGAGGGAAGACGGAATAAGCCTTGAAAGTCACAGATACTGTATCTCCAACACTTACTCCAAGTGATTCCATCATTTGAGAATTCATAGCGACTTCGTTATTGGCTAGCTCGCTAGGAAGATTATCAATACCAACGAACATACTATCAGTACTATTCATTAAGAATTCCACGTCTAATTTCTTGTTAGCGTTAGGTGAAGTGATAGTGTCGGTGCTCATATATGTGTAATCTACTCTTGTAACTCCTTCAATATCTTCTACAAATGAATACATATAGCTTTCTGAAGATAGGCCTATTGCAATAACGTCTCCTTTATAGAAAGGCTGGCTCATACTTTCGGTAATTGCAGTAGAAAGAGACAGTAGATTTATTGTAAGACAAATAGCTGTCAGGCATAGAATGCTACTTCCAACTGTAGTTTTCTTGCTTGCCATTTCGACGCTTGCAAACTTAGCTACAGGCATTTTAAGAAGGTCAAATAGTTTGCCTAGCAAGAAAGCAACACCTTTCATAAGGAGTGGCATTAGAAGAGCAGCACCGGTAATTACAGCAACAAGGCTAATAGTAAGAGAAACGAAGCCTGTTCCAAATATCTCTAAGCATAGACCAATTACAACTAGAGCAACACCAATGATGATACTTTTCTTTGAAATCTTACTTTCTGTATCTTTGTTATTGAAGATGATGTCTCTTATTGGAGTCTTGATTGCTTTTACTACCTCGAAAATAGGACAAACGCATTCAATTACGGTTGCACCAATTATGACTACAGCGAATAACCATGGCTCAATTGGTAACAGCTCAATGGGACCGCCATTTTCAATATTAAGCATGGAACTAATAAACGAATAGCGGATTTGTGTATAAACAAAACAAGCTATAAGAGATCCAACTAAACCGTATAGGGCGTTCTCGAGAAGAAGGAAGGTGGTCGTTGCTTTTCGAGAGGCACCAAGACTAAGAAGAGTTCCAATGCTAGGCATTCGTTCGTTGATAATACGCTCGGAAAGGCTAACTGTAATGAAAATAACCATCATGAAGGTAATTATTAATAGAACTGCAAATAGCGAAATGATTTCAGAAGTAGCTGCCAGAATTTCCTCATTGTTTGAGAGCAGTTCAACCGTAAGGCCTGGATTTTGCTTTAGTAGATTGTCTTTGAATTCTACGATTTGACTCTCGTTATCAAGAGATACAGCAACCATTGAATACATTAGGGTGTCGGAGCAATCCAGCATTTGAAGAGCAGCGACGTTCATGACAGCTGTGAAAGCTTTCTTAAAGATGAACAAAGTGTCTTCATTAATTACGTACTTGACTGTGAAGTCATGAGGCATGTTGGCCGCATCATAGTAGGTGATCGTGTCGCCAACTGCTAAGCTCATCTCCTGTGAGTATGTTGATGAGATAGCAACCTCATTGTCTTCAAGTGTGAGCTGCTCGTTAAGAAGCCTCATATTGTAAGCGAGATTTGTGTCTAATCCCATAAGACTAACCTTATGTACGAATTCGATGTCGTAGAACTCGTTGTCTCTAGTAGTAACCTCGCGAGATGATATTAATATTCCGACGGCAGTGTTTGAAGGAATGCTTTCGTCAGAAAAAGAATCTAAATCCACACCGTTAGTGCTTGTGATAAGGGCATCTGTTTTACCAAGAGCTTTTCCAAAATAGGTCTTTAGAGCTCCGGTGAGAGCGCCTCCAACATCAACAGTTACAAAGGCTGCTAGCGACATCGCGAAAATGCACACTATAAGCACAAGAGTGCGCAAAGGTTTCGAGATGATGTTTTTAATTGATGACTTAAATAGAATTCCCATTTATTTACCTCTTTTCAGTGCTTTGTGTAGCTTTCTTACCATCTTCTTACGCGATTCTCGGGACGGACGTACATTTGATCGCCTTCACTTACGTCGAAAATTTCATAGAACTCATCAAAGCAGGAAACCACAGCGTTTACTCTTGTACTGGCAGGGCTATGTACATCTTCAGTTAGGCTTTCGAGTATCACGTTGTCGTGAAATAACATCTCCCATATGCATGCATAGTTTATAAACAGGGCTCTGATATCGTCTTCGTTGTTGCACATTGATAGAATGCATTGAACGCTTCCAATGTCAGCAAGATTCTCACAAGCTGTTAGTTCTCCATCAACATGGTAAACCTCAAGAATAGTGAAGTCGTTGTAGTAATCTATGACACTTGATTGAATAGCATCTAGGTTATCGCGGTCCTCTTGACTCACCCATTCAGGGTTATAGTTACCGCTACTGTCATATTCCATTCCCATAGGATCAAAAGCATGTGAAAGCTCGTGACAAATTACAGCGCCAAGGCCTCCTAGGTTAGTGTAATAATCCGAATTAAGATCAAAGAAAGGTGCGTTAAGAATTGCGGCAGTGATAAATATCGCATTAGCTGGAGGAGAGAAGCAGGCATTAACTGTTTGTGGAGCCATATCCCATTCAAGCAAATCAGGTGCCTCGTTTAATTTCTGAATATGTTCAAAAGCCTCATTCGCTTTTATATTGCGTATCGTCTCGAAAAGACTATCTCCAATAAGAAGCGCATCGCTGGCGTTTATTTCATGAGCTTCAGGCCCTCCAAGGCAAAAGGTAATATTATTAAATTTCTCTATCATAGAAACCTTTCCACTAGAAGACAACCATTCGCAATTGTTTATCATGTCAATATATGCGACCTTAATGTCCGCACACATTGCTTCAAGTTGTGTGGATATCTCTTCTGTATAATATCTTTCTACAAACTCTTCGCCTACTTGAATTGGAAGAGTCGAATTTACTACATCAAAAGCGAATCTTTCTGTATCAACATAGTTTGTAGAAGTAGATGTTGCATAATAATCCGGCATGTACGAAGAGAAACCTGCCAAGAAACAGCACTTGGTATACATTTTCCATGTCTCAAGATTTTCGAGAGTTAATGCGTCGTTGATAGCTTGTATTTGCTCAACAGAAAAGACATTAATCTCGCTGATTTCTGAAGTGTCGAAGCCACAAAGCTCTAAGTATGAAGCTACATCGATATTTGTCAACATATCGTCTAATTCATCTATTGAATTCAAATTCGTAATCTCGTCAACTTCATTATTCATGAGTACATCATAGTCTGTCACATTAGTAATCGAGGTAAGCATTTGAATAATAGAACGAGCGCTACTTGTACTCGTGTCGTAATCATATCCTAGGTTTATTAGTAAATTTGAGACTTGATCATAAGCGTTAGAAATATTAGCTTCCGTATCCCCAAGCGTTTCTAGAGTAAGAAAGCTATTGATGATACTAGTACAGACCAAGTACTCTGAAGTGTCATAAGGATTGACCTGGAGTTCGTATGCAGGGACAGCAAATATGCCGTATTGACTACCAAGTTCTACGTTCGTTGACAGTAAGTCCTCAATGCTCTCGCAAGCGTCAATGTTAGCAAAGACTTCCTCGAAAACCTCAGAACCCTCGGTTTCTCTGTCATAGCTTAAGCACTGCAAATAGAGGTCTCGTATCATTTGCTCGTTGCTTCCGGGTTCATACTCATCATCGCTATAAGCAATGGACGTGATTATCTCTTGTAGCTGTTCGTCGACTTGTAAACCAATATCGTCGAAGGCACCAGCTGATACATAACCATAGTCAGTTGATATATCTATTAGATTTTGCGCATTAACATATCCATAGAAATCATCTTGTGCTCTTGGAACCTCGAAAACATTTTCTTCAGTTGAACTTGCTTCAGTTATTGTCTCTTTGACAGGCGCAGCGGCTTGACATCCAGACAAAACACCTATGCAAAGTGAAACCGAAGCGATTCCTGAAAGTATTCTTTTTAATTTCATTTCTTCACATCCTTATCCTGTTTTGTAGTTGATAGGATGAGAATATGACTTTTGCGCAACTCGAAGTAAAAAGTGTTGTGAATTGCATAAAAAAGGTGGTGAAACAACGTTCTAATAAAAAATCCAGCTTTCTTACAGTAAGTTAGCTGGTAAAAAAATCCCTCTAAACGTATTGAAAGCTTCCAGAATGTGCTTAATTCTGGAAGCCCTCAACATGGAATAAGGGATAGATATATAGACATTGACTTAATTAAACAAATGGAACGGAACGAACCGCCAAATGCTATCCCTTGCTTTTCAAAGAGATATTAGCAAGAAAGATTCGAAAAAGCAATCGTAAATAGTAAGTTGTTCACGAATTGTTTTTACTTTCTAATTTAAAAGCGTTAGTTAGCGTCTTTGGTACTTTTCGCTTGAAAAGAAATTCCGCTAATAACAAAAAATGCAAGGAGTACATACCAAATAAATGAGCCTCTGCCAGCTTCAGATAGAAAGATCGTGGCTGAAACATTACCAAGAAGGAGTGTAATTCCATCAGTAACGTAGTTAGCGAGAATTATTGCCCCCATTGCCGAAGTAGTAATAATAATTGCCCATCTTTGCAAGTAGAAAACAGCAAATCCAGCGATAATACCAAGTCCAAGGCCAATTAGAATCGTAAGGATGCTAAAAGTTGTAAAGAACATGCAAAAAACGAAGCAAACACTTACCATAGTAATTAGGATAAGCGCCTTTTTGTATAAGACACAAGCAAGAATAGCAAGTATCACTGCAAACAAAAGAACAAATATTAAATGTATTGTACTCTCGTTGAGGTTATCGTTAACGAAGTTGGCATTCTTGCCTGCTACTCCATAAATCCAATCACCAAGAATAGCTCCGCCAATTGCTCCTACCAAAGTTAGCAGAAGCCTGAAGCAACGGTAACCTAAGAAACATAGTGCTGCTCCGAGTAGAATCATTACTATCCACTCAGCTATAGCTAATCCTTCAAAGTCTTGCCAAATCAGACTAAGGCTTATCGAAAGACATTTTTCCATAATTTTCCTCCAAAATGGCGCGAACCTGATCTCGCGTTAATGCTGTACATAAAGCACTTCGAACCTTGCTGGAACCAACAATTCCCTTCAGATAAGAGGACATTTGTCCACGCATTTCCTTGACCGCAACAGTTTCATCCTGGAGCGAGCAAGCTTCGTTTAGTTCTCGCCAAAACATAGCAATTCTATCCCCTGAAGAAGGTTTTGTATAGCTATCTCCAACTAAAAAACTCGATATCTCTTGAAATATCCAAGGATTTCCGGCTGCCGCACGCCCAATTGAAATCGCGTCGGCCTCTGTTTTTTCAATCATGTTTTTCGCGCTTGGGCCATCAGTTATGTCGCCATTAGCAATAAAAGGGATCTTCACATCGCATATCGACTTTCGCATTGAAGCGATTACTTCAACATTCGCTACGCCGTGATACATTTGTGTTCCATATCTTCCATGTACGCATAATCCAGCAATTCCACTTTGCGCCAAGTGCTTAACAAATTCAACGCCGTTGTCTTTTTCTTGGCTATATCCAATTCTTGTCTTGATTGTAACTGGCTTTCCATATTTTGAAGCCTCTTTTACACTCGCGTACGCTATGTCGAAGGCCGCTTTTGGATTCTTCATAAGTGCGCATCCAGCTCCTGTTTTGACGACTTTAGGAACCGGGCATCCCATGTTAATATCTATGATTGAGACTTGACCAAGAAGCTCGTCGTTGCATATTTGCGAAATTGCATTTGTAAAATCTTCTTTTTCGCTTCCAAATAGCTGGATAGAAGTAATACCTTCAGCTTTTGGGTCTATTCGCATGTAGCGAAAGCTTTTTGAAAGGCCATTGTATAAAATAGATCTGGCACTTGTTAACTCAGTTGTACAGAGTCCAGCTCCATGTTCGTAGCATATTTTTCGAAAAGGCAAGGTACTCGTCCCAGCCATAGGGGCTAGAAAAACGGGATTACTTATTGTGATATTCCCAATTTGAATTGGATTAAGCATACTTGGTCCTTCCTAGAACAATCCAAAGAAATGTGACAAGTAAAGATAGTCAGCTAGAATTCCCAGTCCTACACCAAGAATCATAGAGAAGAATACATCAGTAAAGAAATGTACACGTAAGTATAATCTCGACAAAGCTATTAAGGAAGCATAACAATAAGCTACGATTCCAGCTCGCCAATCCATTTGTGCGAACACTGTAGCAGATGCAAAAGACGCTAAAGTATGCCCTGAAGGAAAAGAATAATCCCAAGGACGCTTAATTAGCAATTTATACTCTTTGTGGAAAAAGGGTCTGGCTCTTCGTACAGAATTCTTGAGAGCGACATTGCCAATACTTACTGATAGAAGCATCGCAATTAGCAGACATATGCTCTCCTTTCGTTGAGGGAAAAGCAGCAACATAACTACAGCAGCAAGAATCCATATTAGTCCAAGATTACCAGTCCAAGTAATCGCAATCATGGTTTTGTCCATAGCGGGAGAGTGAAGCCTATCATGCAATACATCAAGTCCATGCAATTCTCTAGCACACCATTTACTGATGTGTTTGTCGAGTTCAACCTCGTAATCAACTTGCCTGGACTCCTTACGCTTCATTCATTCCCTCCAAACCATTAATCTATATTATCATTTTTCATACCTTATAATAAGGTACTTGAAAAAACTTTAAAAGTGACAGACAATAGCAAGCGTTAAGGGGATAATTTTATGGATGACTGTTTAGTTTATTTTTTTACGGGTTTTCTAGATAGCGGAAAGACAACCGCTATATGCTCTTGGGCATCTAATGAGCAGCTTGCTTCTATGAAGTCAATTATTATTTCAACAGAAGAGGGCGAAGTTGAGTATGATGAGTCCTTGTTTCTTGGCGTAAAGCCAATGATGGTCCATGTTGAGACCACGGATATCGATTCAAGCCTGTTGTTCTCGCTTGAGGAGAAGTACAAGCCAGAACTTATTTTTATTGAATGGAATGGTTCTGTCTCTCCGGCTGATTTTTTTGACAAGATTGATGTTCCTGATAGATGGCTTTTGGCTGCTGCTGTTGCAATAGTAGATGCTTCAACATATTCAAATTACTACAAAAACATGCAAACTATGTTTGCCGATTACTATCGTTATTGCGATACGGTTATTTTCAATAGAGTTGATGCTGAGAAAGACAATCTACCTAAGCTTCGTGGGTCTGTTAAGAGCATAAACCCGGCTACAAATATTAATTTCATGGGAATTAATGGTGAAATGCTAGATATTGCTGACCACCTTCCGTATGATTTAAATGCAAATCCATGCGTTATTGCTGCGGACGATTTTGGCCTTTTCTATACTGACGCGCTGGATAATGTTGAACGCTATGGCGGCAAGAGAGTAAGTCTAATAGGTCAGGCAATTGAAATGCGTGAGACCAGAGGACGTGCCTTCGTTCTTCAGCGCAATGCATATACATGCTGTGCGGACGATATAGGGGTCATTGGAGTGCTTTGTTTCTATAATTATAAGTCAGGATTTCCAGCTGGAGCATGGCTTAAGGTTACTGGAACAGTTGCTTTCTTCAATGATAAGCGCCCTGATGGGAAACAAATTGCTGTTCCAACAATTAAGGTAGATGATTATGCGGTAACGTCAAAGCCTGATAACGAGACGATATATTTTAGTTAATGTGCCATTATTAACAAAAGGAGATTGGAAATGACAGAAGTTGACATTTTCTCTGGCTTTCTTGGAGCTGGAAAAACTACGCTTATTAAAAAGCTGATAGCTGATGGTTATAACGGCCAGAAGTTAGTCATTATCGAGAATGAGTTTGGTCAGATTGGAATAGATAGTGGCTTTCTTAAGGATTCTGGAATTCAAATTACTGAGATGAATTCTGGTTGTATTTGCTGCAGTTTAGTAGGAGATTTTCGCACAGCATTATCGGAGGTTATTTCAACATATGCCCCCGATAGGATTGTAATTGAACCTTCTGGAGTAGGTAAATTATCCGACGTAGTTGCTGCTGTAAACCAGTGCGACTATGCCCATGTTCGCGGAACAGTAGCTGTTGTTGATGCGACAAAACTAAAGATTTACCTTCGTAACTTCAAAGAGTTCTATGAGAATCAAATTGAGAGTGCGGGAACAATCATTCTTAGCCGAACAGAAGCTATTAAGCAAGATAAGCTAGATGAAGCAATTGAATTGATTAAGGGAATTAATAAGCATGCTCAAATCATAACGACTCCTTTGGAACAGCTTTCTGGGAAGCAAATTATAGACGCCATAGAGAATCCTCAGTTTGCTGAGGATATGGCGAAGGAATTGCTAAAAGAGCAGGATCACTGTGATTTTGAACATCAGCATCATAATCACGAGCATAGCGAAGGATGCACATGTGGTTGCCACGATCATGACCATCATCATGAAGAACATCATGACCATCACCATCATCATGCTGATGAAGTTTTTGATAGCGTTGGGTTTGAGACTACTCACAAGTATACGAAAGATTCTGTCGAAACTATCCTTAACGCTTTTGATGAGGATGAGAAATTCGGCGTTATCCTAAGAGCGAAGGGAATTGTTGCCTCCGAAAAAGGTGGTTGGATACACTTTGACTATGTTCCTGGCGAGTCCAGCGTTCGTAGCGGAGTAGCTGATGTAACTGGCAAAATCTGCGTTATAGGAACAAAGGTTAACAAAGAAATGCTTGCGAAGCTTTTCGAGATTTAAGGCAAATAATTAATTAAATAAATTGGATTGATCTTAAGGTCAGTCCTATTTTTATGCGCGAAAATAATTGTATAATGTATTTGATAACAAAGATACTTACGGAAAAGGAGCGCAATATGTACTTTTTTTGCTATGCAAGGTCACAGCGCGCGAAGAGAGTTGCTGAGGATATCATTAACTCGAATTCTGGAGAGATTATTCGTTCTATTGATTCTTTTTCGGGAAGCGAAGACGGCGTGCTTGTGCTAGTGTTCCCCATTGAGGCAGCGATGCGCATCATGAGTGAGAACAAGATGTTTGACTCAAGCGTTTGCTCCGTAGTCTGCGTACTTCCAGATGCTTCGTGCGTTAGTGTGCTTAAACGAGGCGGAACTGATGCACCTTTAGCTTTTGAGGCGGTAAATATCATTGGCTCAACATTGGGAAGCAGGGTAATTTCCTTTGAGGAAGATAGTGCGGATTTCGCACCTGACTTGATGCAAACTGCATTGAGATATCCTATGCACGTTAGCAACCAAGACGTTTTTAATCATATTATTGATAGATCTTTGAGTGGTGAGAAGATAGAAATTTACACCGATATGAAGGTAAAGCTATTGGATTCGGCGCTGGATAGTCTAGCTTTTAACCTGCATTGCTACAGAAACGATGTAAGTACCGACTTTCTTACTGCTTGCCGTCAAATAGTGAAGGCAGATAGAGAAGATAAACCATCAATTATTGTTTCTTTTAGAGATTTCGACGAAGATGCACTTGATTCCTGTTCAAATGTAGTAGTGCTTTGCCCTCGTGCGATAGTTCTTGGAATTGAGATTACGGGAAGAGCAAATCCCCAATATACAGTTAAGGAAACCATAGAATCCTTAAGAAGACATACGATAAGTCCTTATTCAATTGCTGGAATAGCGACTATGGATGCGGCGAAAATAGATGATTCGATAGTACTTCTCAAAGATTACCTAAATACAGAACTAAGAATATGCGACAATAACGAAGTTAAGGCTTATAGAATTCCGCTTAGGTCGGGATTTGCTCTGCCGACGGTGGAAAAGGATATTTGCACAGCTTGTGCAAGCGTTGCTTCGAAGCATTCGAATGTAAGAATTGCTCTAAGACGAGTTGAAGTGAAGAATGCTCTCATATTCTCATGCGTTTCTGAGATTAATGAGATTACAATCTTCTAGAGGAAATATGAAAAAATCAAAGTTGAGAATCGGAAAGAAAATCAAGTCAGTGATTGCACTTCTTATGTGCGTCACGCTATTTGCTAGCTGTTATGGAGGCTTTCTTAGCAAGGAGACAATAGTGAGTCCTGGTGAAGGGAATATTGTTATAAATGAGCCTCCGGCTCGAAGTGATCATGACCAAGAACAGTGGTATCAAAGTAGTGAAACCAAAACTTTTGTAAATGGTTATGTTGAGACAGAGGGCGATGGCGTTAAGCTCTCTCAACTAACCTCTAGTGGTTTCTATTTAATCCTTACAACCGAGTATGCTAGCGTTGATGCTGATGATAACGAAGATACATCTTCTTCTATTATGGAGGAAGTAAATAAGATTGTTGTACTGTCTGAGGATGACTATTCTATTGTAGATACTATAACTATAGATAAAGATATTCTCCAAGTTGGCACTGATATGATATCTTATTGCGAAATTATTGTTAAAGATGGAACCCCATATCTTGAGGTTGTTTTTTTCGATATTTTGCTTAATGTCCTTACCTCGCAATTCTATCCTATAAACATTGCGCAAAGAGATCTTGGTCCCATGACGCCTTTATTGGGGGCTGATTTATCAGCGAGAATTATTTTGGACAGCTTTCTTGTAAATGAGATGACTTGTTTTGTTGCAAAAAATGGAGACAATATTGAGAATCAAAGCTGTTATTTATACTTCTATATAGAAAACGAGATAGACCCTCTAGTTGTTGATTTGTCTGCAGTAATGGGTGAGCCCATTCAATCCGTTGAGAATATTGTTTTGCTTTCAGATGATGATTATCTTGTTAGATATTCATGCACGGATTCAAATGAAACACACACTCGCACACTTAATCTAAGTACACAATCGCAAGGAACATCAGTATTTTCAAGGGCTTTTGAGGATGCGAAGGATATCATTGAGATAGATAGCGGAAGATTGTGTTTGATTTACGAAGATGGAATTTATTATTACTATCCTTTTACTGATTCATTCCAAAGAATAGTTGATTTCGGAAGATGCGTAGATTTTGACCTGACGCTATCGAACAATCTGATGCTTTTGGATACTAATGGTAACATTATTCATGCTTTAGCGTTGCTTGAAGATTATGCTTCAGGACAGGCATATCTGGAAGTAGTAACACTTACCCCAATAGAGTTTCCTTATGTTGGCCGAGAAGAGGTTGTTATTGGATTTTGTGGAGATGTTTCTTCAGAAATATCGGGAGCCATGAATTCTTACAATGATTCCAACTATGCTTGGTATGTTAGAGGTATGTATATTACGACGAACGGTCCTTCGCCTATTCTGGATATGCCAAATAGCTATTTTGACGAGAATAATTATTCAAGCGATGTGTCAGACACCTCATATATTGAGTACCTTTTTGGAAGATGCGAGTACATTAGGACATTGCAATCTTTGCTAACGAGCTCGCAAACGCCTGATGTAATAGTCACTACTTCATGCATTCCGCAAATAAACAACAGCGAGTACTTAACCAATTTGGATTCGTTATTTACTTCGAGTACTGGCGTAGACATTTCGAATCTTTTCGAAAATGTAATTGACTTAAGCAGGGTAGATAACAACATTTTCTTAATGCCAATATCGTTCTCCTTAGTTGGTATCGCTGATGATGAAGCAGCTCCTGACGGAGGATATACATATGAATCTTATTGTAGTCAGTTCGCTAGTGAAGATCCGATTGCCAATTCCTACTGGCTTCAGCAATACACGGAGCTTATGCTATCATCTGGTCATGCCGATTTTGTACAATATGATTATCCGAGACAGCTTATGTTGGATTTTATGGCAAATGATGTCTATCCTTTGTATTCGCAGTATTTCTCTGCGGAGCCATTAAGTCACTATTATGGAGAATCCAGTAGTTCAATAGTCACGATACATAACATTTTTGAGTACAACAGTCTGATTACTTCGAGGGATTACTATCTTAATGGCCTTCCGTCAGTTGTTAGCACTGCGGCAGCAATAGACCCTGAAAATTTGCTTGGAATAAGCTGTAACTCAGAGTGCATTTATGGTGCATTCTCGTTTACGGCATCTTTGCTGATGAGCGACAGTAGTAATAGCTACGAAAATGGTTCGATTTCGATTGTTAGAGAAGCGTTTGAGACTGAGTTTGAAGGTCTTGATGGTTTGCCTGAGAATTGCTATACGCAAATGCTGCAAAGTATACAAAATGCGGGAGATTATCTTATAGATGATCCAGAGCTGTATTTAGTTTTCGCTCAAGAAATTCCTTACTTTATTTCAGGAGCAAGAACAAATGAGGAGACTGCAGATATGATTATCGGCAGATTATTACCATAGTTTATGTGATAGTGATATGATTATGTGGCAATGTTATGGGAAACGATTCATTCCCAATAAATTTTGATAGAATAGCAAATATATTAAATGAGCAGTTGGAGGAATTACCGTGCGTATTTTTAAGAAAGTGATTTCCACAGTATTAACTGGAAGTATTCTTTTTGGTGTAATCGGCCTAACAGGATGCGAGAAGCTTAAACAATTGATTAATACCCCAGCGGGTACTGCAGTTAAGATTGCTGAGACAGATCCTTGGTTTGACTCTACTAGAGTTCAACTTGATACTGGTTATGAAGATAACGATGAAGTTGAGTATATGTCAATGCAAAACATAATGGTTACAGATGATAGTTTTGTCATGTATTTATATGGAATGTGGAAGATCAGCGAGGCCGATATCGAAGATCCCAGTTTTGATTATGCGGATTACATGATAAGCGAGATTGCTTGGTACTCTTTAGATGGAGTTAAGCAGGATACTTTAGATTTCTCGTCTCTTCAGATTCTAGACGATAATGGAAATCCTTATGCGGCATGCTATGTAAATAACGCTAAGGAATTCGGCGGAAATGTTGTTATTTCATATTCTTGCTATGACGAGACTTCTATGTCCAAGGTTCTATATGAAGTAACTGTTGATTCTCAGACTCATGAGCTTGGTGAACCAGTTAAGGTTGAGAGTAATTACGCTGAGAATGAGTATGCCGAGAATTCTGTAGAGGTTGGAGACGGATATATTCTTCAGACTGTATGGATGTCCCCAGAAGGAGATGAGAATTTCTCATACAAGTTCTATATTACAGATCCTTCCGGAAACACTACTATTATTGATATGTCCAGAGAGTTCCCTGAAGACAATATCTATGACATTTCCACATTCATAAATGTTTCGGAGACAGAAGTTTTATTGCCAGCATCTATGGATGGTTCTGACGATACATGCTATATGTTAAACCTTGATACTTTTGAGGTTACTAAGGTTGATATGCAATGGCTTTCTGATGCTAATGTTAGCTTTTGGAATTTAACTACACTTCCAGATGGTGGATGTTTTATCTGCGACGAGGATGGGATTAAGAAGGTTGACTTTGAGAACGAAGAAATAGTTGACGTACTAGATTATGGTGCATGTAATGTAGATAGAAGTGAAGTATCTTATGCTAGTCTTCTTTCTTATGACGGTTCAAGCGTAGTAATGATGGGTACTACTAGTGAGAATGTTGGAACGACATATAGAGAAACATCTTTCATATATACATATACTCCTGCAGAAACAAATCCAAATGCTGGTAAGACAATTCTTTCAATTGCTACACTAGATAATTGGAGTGCTGCTCTCTACACAGCAATCTATAATTTCAATCAAACCAGTTCGGATTACTATGTGATTCCAACAAATGAGTATTCAGCTTCGGAATATTATGAGTCTCAAGATTATGAGGATAACGAGGATACTGATTATCAAGCTCGAGCATTGGAGATTAAGTCTACCATGTCTAACCAACTAGCCATCGATATAATGGCCGGCGAAGGTCCTGATATCATTGTTAATGGTAGTTCTTATGCTCAACTTAGCAATCCTGATTACCTAATAGATATGAATACGTACCTTAATGGTGAAGATGGTGTTAGTAGAGATCAAATGTTTACTAATATAGTTGATGCCGCTCAAACTGGCGACGCATTATTTAATGTGCCTCTCACATATTCCATGGAAGGAATTCTAGCATTGCAAGACACATTAGAGGATGGTCAAATAGGTTTCACCTTTGATCAAATGGTCGAGTTTATTGATGAAGAATGTAATGGTAGTAATCCTCTGCAGTATTTCTCAAGGAATGAGGCTTTCATATACTGTTTCTCAGCTATGAGTGATGTATTTGTTGATTCAGACGGAAAGCTTAACCTTGACAATGATGACTTTGTTAACTTAGTAAACTTCTGTAGAGATAACTTCCTAGAGACGGTTCCAGAATATATATATGAAGATAGTATGTATTATGAAGAAGGGGCTACAACTTTCCAACCTACCCTTCAGAATCTCTATAATATTGATTCTTACCTATCCTCTTATGCTTATGGCGCTAATGATGGAACGGCAATCCTTTGTGGGTTACCTTCGAACGACGGCAGAGGTCCTGTAGCTACTATAGAGTATTCCGTAGGAATATCAGCTCAGTCGGCAAGTGCAGATGGTGCTTGGACTTTCGTTAAGTCACTGCTAAGTGAAGAAGCACAGATTGACTTTGAGAGTGATTATTCGAATCCTATTCTTATTAGTGCTTTTGACGCAACGGCTCAGGAGTCATTAGATTCATATAACGAAAGTATAGAAACAAATGCTGCTTATTATACTGAAGAAGAAGCTAGAGAATATGGAATTAGATTGGATCCAATTCCAGACACGGTTATTGATGACTATCGTGGAATTATTGAAAGTATTTCTTCAGTCTCTGGAATGGATTCTGCTGTAGGAAGCATTCTCCTTGAAGAACTCCCAGCATATTTCGAAGGCCAGAAGACAATTGATGAGGTTATCTCCATTATTACTTCAAGAGCTCAGACTATAATTGACGAGAGAGGATAATGGCAGGATAAGCAGATGGACAAGGAAGCTATTAATAACAATTTAAAGCCGCACCTTAGAAAAGCTACTGCTGCTGAGAAGAGAAGAGCACACAATATTAGAAAAATCAAGGAATGGGGTACGTTTACAGCGTACCTCACGCCTTCTTTTGTGGGAGTGTTGGTTTTCTTCTTTGTTCCTTTGTTGATGCTTTTGAAGATTTCATTTCAGAAGTCTTCGGCTAATACAGATTTTGCAGGCATTACGAATTATTTAAGAGTACTAACAAATGATGCTTTCATTTCCGCTTCAAAGAACACACTGACGTTTGCTTTGTTGGCAGTTCCTCTAGCTGTTATCTTAGCTTTGCTTTTGGCATTGCTTTTGAATTCAGGATTACCTGGAAAGAGCTTATTCAGAAGTATTCTACTGAATCCAATGACGGTTCCTGTTGCATCAATTGTTCTAATTTGGCAAGTATTCTTCAGTTACAATGGAGTTCTTAATGGTTTATTAGGAGATTTATTTGGATTGAAGTCAACTGATTGGCTTAAGTCCGATTACGCTCAAGTTGTTATTTTGTTGTTATTTATTTGGAAGAATCTTGGGTACAACATGGTTTTATTTTTAGCAGCTCTTGGTAACATTCCGACTGAAGTTATTGAATCTGCGAAAATGGATGGTGCCAGCGCATTAAAGAGATTTTTCTCGATAAAACTATACTATTTGAATTCGACTATTTTTTTCGTTGGAATTATGTCGTTGATTAACTCATTTAAGATATTCCGTGAGGTTTACTTACTTACCGGTGATTACCCTTATGAGAACTTATATATGCTTCAGCACTTTATGAATAATGCCTTTACTCATCTTGATTACTCTAAGCTTTCTGCTGGTGCAATCGTCATGTGTGTTGTCATGATTGGTATTCTTGGAGTTTTGTTCTTCGTTGAGAGCAAGACGGATTCCAGTGTTGAAGAGTAAGGAGGTGGCATGCTATGGACAAAGATAATAAAGACACAAGAAGTGATGACGAGATTATCGCGACAAAGTTTGTTAAACGTTCGGATAAGAACGTTTCCATGAAGGCCACTTCAGATTTGCAAGAGAGAAGGCTTCAAGCACAAATGGCTAGACGTAAAGTCTTCGTCTCTTCAGAGAAATTTTCTTCGATTTTCGATAGTATGACACAAGAAGAAAAAAATGCTTATTTTGATAAGGAGCGTAGGCGTGCTAAGGGCGTACTTAGAAGAAGAACAATTGGCAGGAACATTTGGACAGGTGTTGGTGTTGTCATTGCAAGTATAGCCGCGATTATTGCTATTCTTCCGTTGTTCTTTACTTTCCTTAACTCATTTATGACTTCAGCTGAGATTAATGATAACTATGGTATGGTATTTCAGAGCCTTTCTGGACACTCTGATAGTGCAGCGAAGTATCTTTCTTCTACACCAGTGCTTAAGCTAATTCCAGAGCAAGTGACTATAGAACAATACAAGACGCTTATGTTTATGAGCCCAACATATTTACTTAAGTTCTGGAATTCGATTATTCTTGTTGTACCAATTGTAATAGGACAAATGCTAGTAGCGTGCCTTGCAGCATATAGCTTCTCGAGATATAGAAGGAAGAGAAGAGAAATTCTGTTTTTCTCATATATTATATTAATGTTAATGCCTTTCCAGGTTACTCTTGTTCCAAACTATATAGTTGCAGAAAAGCTTGGAATTCTTGATTCAATATGGGCGATTATTTTACCAGGAGTATTCTCTACATTCAGCGTATTCCTTCTCGCAAAGTACATGAGACAGATTCCTTCCTCATATATTGAGGCAGCTAAGCTAGATGGTGCTTCTGAATGGCAAATTTTTACTAGAATTGCTATTCCAATGTGCAAGAGCGCGCTATATGCTATGAGTATCTTATTGTTCATAGATTATTGGAATATGGTTGAGCAACCATTGGTACTATTGACGAGCGTGGATAAGCAACCATTGTCAGTATTTCTATCGCAAGTCAACGAAGCGGAAATCGGTATTGCTTTCGCCGCTTCAGCATTATATATGATTCCACCTATACTTATTTTCTTGTATGGAGAAGAGTATTTGGTAGAGGGAATATCTAGATCAGGAATTAAGTAATTTTAAGAAACCTTCAGGGGGATACAAGAATGGCAAATTTTAAGAAGAACAGAAAATGGGTAATAAGGGCAGCGGTTGCTTTTGTTTTGATACTTGGATTGCTTACGTTCTTTTCGAACACGATAATGAACGCTACGATTCCTAAGGTAGTTGTAGAAAGTGCATATCGTGGAAATCTTTCATACACAAATAGCCAAACAGGAACTGCTAAAGCTGAAGGTGTTACAGAGGTCAAAGGTATTGAGGGAAGAGAGATAGCAAGTGTTGTCCTATCAAACTATGATAGAGTGAGCCCAGGAGATGTAATTCTTACACTCAAGCCTGTAACTGATACTACTGCATTGGATACTCTTGAAGAGCAATTGCTTGCTTTACAGAGAGAAGCAGAATATGCGGCAAGACAACCATCCACTTCGGTTGACTATTCTGTATATTTACAAGCTATTGTCGATGCTGAGGCAGCTTTGGCACAAGCTAATAGTACTTTATCCGCGGCGATGAATAGAGAAGCAACTCTTACAGCTGCGCAAGGAGTAATTAATGCCAATTCTTCTACTGCTATTGCTCAACAGGCAGAAGTAGATGCAGCTTCAGCTAGTTTAGAGGCTATTAATGTAGAAATTAGCCAGAATCAAAATCAAATCAGTGTTCTAGATGACAGAATAGCTGTTTTTACTACTCTTGGAACACCTACGCCTTCTCCAGCTGACCCGGGAGTAATTACTCCAACCCCTGTTGCAGGTTCAATTGAAGAATTGTGTGCGCAAAGACAAGCGTTAGTTGAAGAGAATGAAATTCTACAGGCTAATTTAGCTGATGCTCAAGCCAGACTAAATAATGCCGCTTCTCAACTAGCAACAACTAATACAGCTATTGAGAATGCCAATGCTACTATTGAAGCAGCTAACAGTCTTCCATCTGTTACATCTGCACAAGCTGCAGTAAATACAGCGAATTCTGCGCTAACAGCTGCTCGCGAAGCATATACAAATATCCAGATTACTACAGGGATTGCTGCTGACCAGGCTCAAGATTCGGTTGAAGACCGCAATGAGAACATAGCTGAATTGACTGAGCAGATTGCTGAGCTTTCAGAGACGATGGAAGCAACTGAAATCAGAGCTACGGCTGCAGGATATATTTACGGTATGACTACTGCTGTAGGCGATGTTTTAGTTAAGGATCAAGTTCTTCTTCAAATTATTCCTGATAATGTTTCATGTACAGTATCTTTCACATTTGAGGAGAGCGTGGCTTCAAACTTTAGTATTGGCATGGAGCTAAGCGTTGATAGCTATTGGATTGATAAAGTGGTAATTGTATCAATTAAGCCAGATGCTTCTGATCCACGTAACAAGAGAACAGTAAAGTGCTCGATTGAAGGTAATGTAATGCCGGGAGAGCAAATCACGGTAGTAGCAGATAGGGCTAATTCCGATTATGATTGCGTTGTACCTTCAAGTGCGGTCTATGAGGATAACTCTGGAACCTTCATTTATGTTGTTGAGCAAACCTCAACTGTTCTTGGCAATAAGTGCATAGTACATAGAGTCAAGGTAACTGTTGAAGCAACCGACGGCGCGAGAACAGCTATTTCTGGGGAGAATATTGAAGGTGCACAAATTGTTGTTCGTAGTGAGAAACCATTACACGATGGCGACAGAGTAAGACTGACAGACTATAGCACTACAGAAGATGAAAGGAGCTAATTCGAATGCAATTACGCTTTTTGGATAGCATAAAGAGTATTGTAGAGAAAGGCTCAAACGAGCGCAAAAGAAGCTTCTTTAAGTTTATTCTTTCTGTGCCATTTTGGGTGCTTGTCGCATCACTTGTAATTGGGACGTTTTCAGTTGTCAACATCTTTAGCATACTAGGTGCTCGAAAAGACAAATCCATGAACGAATATTGGCAACAAGGCACAGATGTACGATATCGTCATATGGCTGTTTATGCATCTGGAAGCCGTTCGTTCGGACTATTCTCGCCATTAACTTATGAAGAGGCAGGGGGTTCACTTTGCGTATCTGATATTACAACAATTCGTACTGCGCTTCAGAATGTAAGTGACTCATCAAATACAAGTGGTAAGGGCAATGGCCTTAAAGATGGAAAGCCACAAGGTTGGGAGGATTGCTATTCATCAATCTTAAGTGCTAATGTCATTTACTCATCTGATGTAAATGAAGATGGCATTAAAACGGACTTATCCTCGGACACATCTGTAATTGCAGTATCAGGAAATTTTCGTGCATTCCACCCTTACGAGTATTTATCTGGCGGTTTCTTACCTGAAGATGAAGTTGATAAGAATCAGATTGTAATTAATGACGTACTTGCTTGGACTTTATTTAAGTCTTATGACATAGTAGGCTCGAGAATAACGATTTTCAATGAGGAATTTGTTATTGTTGGAGTTGTATCGCAATCAACGGGCAAAATTGATGAACTTGTTGGAAATGAAGACCCGCAGGTGTTCATGTATTTTTCTAAGCTTATAGACGTCTATGCAGGGGGCTTTTTTGGAACTTCTGAGGGAATGTCTTCAAGTGATTTGGCAATAGGTTGCTACGAGGCTATGCTTCCTGAGGAGGTCTCAGGAGTAGCTAATTCCGATATGATTGCCGCAATACCTAGTTACACTGTTGAGAATAACAATATGTATGTAATAAGTTGCACGGGAAGATATAATCTTAAGAACATTTGGAACCAAATGATTCCTTTTGGTGCGATGGAGGAGAAGTACGCGAATATTGATTTTCCTTCATGGGAGAAAGCAAGTCAGCTTACGCTTCAATATCTATTCTACGATTGTGTAGCGATACTTATGGCTTTGGTATTGATGATTTCTGCAATTGTGTCGATTATCCTTCGCTATCATGCTCGAAAAGCAATTCCAGCTCTAGACACTCTCGTTACAGAAGAAATAGATGAGAGTGAAGAGAACAAGAAAGACTTCTGATTGAAATATAAGCACAATAATCCAAGAGTATACTTCCTTGTAAGATGCTACAGTTGTAGCTAATTCTAAGGATCTCTTGGAGGTGCTTCATATGAACAAAAGACTTCAGAAGCTAATAATTTGTGGACTTACTACTTCGATGGCATTCTCAATCTGTTTGATGATGACAGGCTGCTCAGTCGATTTTGATAGACTGGAAGGCGGCTGGAGAAAAATTGGAGAAGCTTTTACTTCATCTAATGAAGATGCAAGTGAAGGCGAAGAAGATGCAACTGACATAGAAGCAGTGATAACACCAATTATTGAGATTACTCCAACTGAAGAGCCTACTCCTACTCCTGTAGTAATTACCGTAACGCCAACGATTGAGATAACGCCTACGCCAACTCCTGCTCCAGAAAGAGTAGATTTCTCGAGTCTAGAGACTGTTGAGATTATGGACGGCTTCAATGTATCAGTTGAAGAATTCTCGGAGAGTGTAGTTGATGAGAATAGCAATCCAGTTTGCTCTTTTGCTGGAAACAGAATGGTAGTAGAAATTCCTAATGCACCTAATGTTCAAACAGCGATGAACTTATATCTTGATGGTTTTTACTATGAGGCAGAAGGTCTATATAATCGTTATGCCAATAATGCTATGGCGGAGAATTCTCTTCCAGAAGTATTAGGCGATACTATAATCAGTAATTATTCGGTTAATTTGGATTATAGTTATTCAAATAATTCTAGAATCATTTCTATTGCTATGAGTTATTCAGTAACTGATAACATAACGGGAGACCAAGAAGAATCCTGTGTAGAATACATCAGCTTTGATATGCTTACTGGACAAACAATTGGTCTAGACGACTTGACCAATAGGAGTAGTGACTTGTACGAGAGTTTTACTTTGGCTCTTAACTCAGCAATGGATATTCAGAATGCTCAGACAAATCCTACACCAGAGCCTACTAATGGCGTTACACCTATGCCAACCGCACCAAGCGCTTATGTCTTTGATGAAATCCAAATCATGTTCCAACAGCCAGGTGCTGAAACATGCACTGCCGAAATCTATGGAATAGTGGACGGGCAAGCAGTCATTCATACAACAATCGATTTTAATCAATATAGTCAATACTTGAACAGATACGCTATGATAGTATTGGAACTTGTATAAACACTCAAAGCATTAAGTTTTAGCGGAGAACGGGCAGTTGCTCGTTCTCCGTTTTTGTCTCTAAAAATGCGCGAAAATTGAGTAAAAAACTCGCTAAAGTTGAATATGACCTTAAAGTGATGTAAACTTTTCGAGTATATGCAAGAAAGATAGTTCCTTTTGAGGAGGGAAAATAATGAATTTCAAGAGAATAACAACAATGATACTTGTAGCGGCGATGCTAGCAGGAGTAGTTTCTGGTTGTAAGAAGGTTCCAGATGAGGTTCCAACTTCATCTTCCACTGAAGCGACCACTGTTGAGATAGAAACCACAACGAATCCTGACAGCACGGAAGTAACTCAAGCACCATTGATTTTGGATGGATATTCTCAACTGCCCCTACTTAGTACCAACGACGCTTCTGATACGGTGGATATATATTCATGGAACAACGAACTTTCTTCGTTGATTGATACATATTCGGATATCAACTACAACTATACAGTGTATGAAGAATATGAATACTACGAGTACTTAGACCAGGCATTTGCCGATGGTAATGCGCCGGATTTGTTTGTGTGCGATAGTGAGCATGCAAGAGAATATGCAATTAATGGACAGGCTATGCCCGTAAATAGTGTTGGAATTTCTAATAGTGAGTTAACGGGAATGTTTGATTCAACGCTTAGAAATGCTACAGATAATGATGGTGTAATTAGAGGCCTAGCTTATGCGGTTGAGCCTGTTGGAATATTCTATAATCGTGATTTGGCCCTAGAGTATCTTGGAGTAGAAGAGCCTGCTGATGTTCAAGCTTTCTTTGCCGATTGGGATTCTTTTCTGAGTACTGCAAGAAATGTAAATACTGCAAGTGAAGGCGAAGTAAGACTAATTGGAGGTCCAGGAGAATTAGAGACCACCTTTTTAGCGCAAAGGACTACGCCTTGGGTTGATGGTACTACAGTTAGTTTTGATGACGCTATGAGCAATTACCTTGAAGTATCCCAAAGCTTAGCTCTCGAAGAGTTAACTTTTAACAGCATAGTAGGTTCTCCCGATTGGCAAACTCAAATTCTTGGTGATCAAGTAATTGCGTGCTACGCGACGCTTGATGATATGAGAAGGGTAATGATTAATGCGCCGACTGGAGAGGAAGCTCCAAATTGGGGACTAGTTGATACTCCTAGTGCAACTTGTGTTGGAACGGCCTTCATCATGGTATCAAGTACATGTGATATGACTGCTTCTTGTGCAAAGATTCTGAGAGACATTGCAATCAATAATGAGGCTCTTGAGGCGATGGCGGCATCTGGTATGTTCGTAAATTCTTCAGCTGTAATGAATGAAATAGCCTCAGATGTTAACTATACGTATGAGTGGCTAGTCGGACAGAATCCTATAGTGATACTTTTGAATGATGCAACTAATGCAAGTAGCTTAGTACTATGCGCAAATGAGGCCGAAGCGATGTCGGTTTACCATGTTGTCGCCGAGTCATTCCTGACTGGTGATATCACATCGATTAGCGATGCTGAGAACTCTTATATAGCGGTTATGGAAGAGCATTTAGGAATTGTCTGAAAAAATCTATTAGAGTTTAAATGAGAAAAATGCGATGTGGTCTTCGAAGAAGGGGGCCACATCGTTTTTATTAATCTTCTAGCGTTCACGTACACGCAAAATAATCAAACGCCGATAGTCCTTTTCGAGGAGGGAAACGAGCCTCAATTTGACAAAAAAGTAAGGAATTTGTTATACAAATAGTCGTTGTGGAGTTCATATTATTCTGTGCTTAGTGTAAAATGTTATTGCCTTAGGCAAATAGATTTTGGAGGTATCATAATGCAATTCGGACATTTTGACGATGCTGCCCGTGAGTATGTAATTGAGACACCAAAGACTCCGTATCCATGGATAAACTATCTTGGAAGCGAAGATTTTTTCGGTTTGATTTCTAATACGGCTGGTGGCTATAATTTCTACAAGGATGCGAAGCTACGCAGAATTACTCGTTATCGTTATAACAATATTCCTATTGATGATGGTGGTAGATACTACTACATTAAGGATGGAGATACAGTTTGGAATCCAGGATACAAGCCTTGTAAGACAGAACTTGATTCTTACGCTTGCCATCACGGTCTTGGATATACACGTATCGATTCTTCAAAGAACGGAATTGAAGCGTCTTTGCTTGCTTTTGTTCCACTTGGATATAGAGGCGAGATTAACAGAATTACTCTTGAGAACAAGAGTGGAGCTCCTAAGTCAATCAAGCTTTTCTCACTAAGAGAATGGTGCCTATGGGATGCAAGTGATGATATGCTTAACTTCCAGCGCAACTTCTCAACTGGTCAAGTTGAGGTTGAGGGTAGCGTAATCTATCACAAGACAGAGTATAGAGAGAGAAGAAATCATTATGCTTTCTATTCCGTTAATACTCATATTGATGGATTCGATTCTTCCTTGGAGGAATTCCTTGGTCTGTACAATGGATTCAATGAGCCAGCTACCGTAATTGCTGGTAAGTCTAATAATTCTGTTGCAGATGGATGGCAGCCATGCGCTAGCCATATGATTAATGTTAGCCTTGCTCCTAACGAGAAGAAGTCTTTCATCTTCATCACAGGTTATTGTGAATTAGCTCAAGAAGATAAGTGGGAAGCACCTAATGTAATTAATAAGAAGCCAGCTCTTGCAATGATTGATCAATTTGCGACAGATGCACAAGTTGACGAGGCTATGGCTAAACTTGCTTCTAACTGGGATAGACTTCTTTCTATCTATAAGGTAGACATAGATGATGAGAAGACAGCTAGAATGGTTAACATTTGGAATCCATACCAGTGTATGGTTACTTTCAACATGAGCCGTTCAGCTTCATATTTTGAGTCTGGTGTAGGCCGTGGATTGGGATTCCGTGATTCCTCACAGGATCTGCTTGGATTTGTTCATCAGATTCCTGAGAGAGCAAGAGAGAGAATTCTCGATATCGCTGCTACTCAATTCCGTGATGGTGGTTGCTATCACCAATATCAGCCTCTCACAAAGAAAGGAAACAATGATATTGGCGGTGGATTCAATGATGATCCATTATGGTTAATTGCTGGTACTGCTGCTTATATCAAGGAGACCGGTGATTATTCAATACTTGACGAACCAACAGCATACGATTGTAATCCTGATGATGTTGGAACGCTTCTAGAACACTTGACAGCTTCCTTCTATCACGTTGTGAACAATAAGGGACCTCATAATCTTCCACTTATTGGACGAGCAGACTGGAACGATTGCTTGAATTTGAATTGTCATTCGACTGCTCCTGGAGAGTCATTCCAGACATTTGGTACAGCCGATGGACGTGTAGCTGAGTCTGTTCTAATTGCTGGTATGTTTGTTGCTATCGGACCTGATCTTGTTACGATTTATAACAAGAAGGGAATGAAGGCGGAAGCTGACAAGGCTCAAGCAGAAATCGAAGAGATGAAGAAGACAGTTCTTGATTCTGGCTGGGACGGCGAATGGTTCGTAAGAGCATATGACGCATTTGGAAGTAAGATTGGTTCAAATGAGTGCGAAGAAGGAAAGATTTTCATTGAGTCTCAGGGATATTGCGTAATGGCAGGTATTGGTGTTGAGACAGGTGAAGCGAAGAAGGCTTTGGATTCTGTTAAGAATATTCTTGAGTGCGAACACGGAATTGTTATTCAACAGCCACCTTATTCCAAGTATTATTCGAATCTTGGTGAGTGTTCTTCATATCCACCAGGATATAAGGAGAACGCTGGAATCTTCTGCCACAACAATCCATGGATTATGATTGCTGAGACTGTAATTGGTCGTGGTGATCGTGCTTTCGATCTCTACAAGAAGATTGCTCCTGCATATAGAGAGAGTATTTCCGAAGTTCACAGAAATGAACCATATGTTTATTCTCAGATGATAGCAGGTAAGGATGCAAGCAGAATGGGTGAGGCTAAGAACTCTTGGTTAACAGGAACTGCAGCGTGGAACTTTGTTGCTATCTCGCAAGCAATTCTAGGAGTTAAGCCTGGCTTTGATGGTCTAATTGTTGATCCATGTATTCCATCTTCATGGAAGCAGTATTCTGTAACACGTGTATTCCGTGGAGCAACATACGAGATTTCAATTAAGAATCCTGATGGAAAGCAAAAGGGCGTTAAGAGCATCATATGCGACGGAAGTGCAATTGATGGAAATGTTCTTCCTGTTTTCGAAAAGGGTACGACACACAAGGTTGAGGTCGTTTTGGGCTAAGCTTTGTTAATATTTAAGTAACAAAAGCCCCGCTGTTCCCTATTGGAATAACGGGGCTTTAGTTTTATAATATATGAGAACAACAAAACGTTTCGCGCACGTAAACTTGCATAAAGAATCTTACTTTTTGCTAATTATAGAGAAGGAATAATCGCAGAGGTTTTATAGATGAAGAAGGTAATGATTGGAATGAGTGGCGGAGTCGATAGCACCGCAGCAACAATCATTCTTATGAAGGATGGTTATGAAGTCGCTGGCGCGACGATGATACTTACCGATTCTATGTTTGTTGCCTCTAGTGAAGCAAAGGCAATCTGCGACAAGCTTGGAATTAAGCATTATGAGTTTGACATGCGTGAGGCTTTTCAAACAAGGGTACGAGAGTATTTTGCGAGAAGCTATTATGAGGGATTTACTCCCAATCCTTGTGTAGTATGCAACAGGGAATTTAAGTTTGGCGACTTTCTTAAGAAGGCCATCGAACTAGGATATGATTATATTGCCACGGGGCATTATTGTAACTTGAGAAACGACGAGAAGGGTGTTCATCTTCTTTGTGGAAATGATAAGAAAGACCAAAGCTATTTTCTTTGTAATGTTAAGAAAGAATCTTTAGAGCATGTGGTTTTCCCTATTAATGCATATGAGAAGAGTGAAGTAAGAAGTCTGGTTGGAAGTGTCCTTGGGCTCGAGAAGGAATCGAAAAAGAAAGATAGTCAAGACATTTGCTTTGTAAAAGATTATATGGACGAGCTTAAGAGATATACAGCCAACGAGGCGGAGAAAGAAGCACTTACTTATAGAGACTGGTGCAAAGAACAAGAGGTTGGCGACTTCGTTCTTGAAGGAAATGCAATTGGAAAGCACCAAGGATATGTGAAATATACGGTTGGGCAAAGGCATGGAATGGGATTAAGTTATAGTGAACCACTATATGTATTAGGTACTCAACCTGAAAGCAATCAAGTAGTGGTAGGTACATCGGATAAGCTATTCGCTAGAGGCCTACAGTTTGAACGAATTAATGTTATTAACGATGACGCATTTGCTCAAGCTATTGAGACAAAGCAATTAACAGGAAAAGTAAGATTCGGTAAGAAGAAATATAAGATAGAGTCTATTGAGAAACAGGTACAGAAACAGGAACAGGAACTGGAACTGGTGCCAGGGGAGTACTGGCAAGTGTTTTTCGAAGAAGAAATAAGAGCGATAACGCCTGGGCAATACATTGCACTATATTATGGCGATGAGTGTGTGGGTGGAGGAAGAATAACAAACACAGTAAAGGAGGACTTATCATGAGTTACATCGGTCAAAAGGCAAGAAAGCAACCAACTACTGCAAACGCTATGCTTTCTAGCAAGTTTCAGTCACTAGGTAACCTAGGACAAGTTAGCGCACAATATGTTGGAAATTATGGTAGCGAATTAGTAGTAGGTGTCGCAGGTCTTAAGTTCGAAGCGCCACTAGTAATGGAGCTGATGAATGATGAGGCAATAGGTCAATTAGTATTATCTGAGGCTGACGAAGGCAAGAGTGTGCTATTTAAAGCTGAGGGCAATAGCATCAAGGCATACGAACAAGATGCTTCTGGAATTAAGGAAATTCAAATTGATTCTTCAATCAAGGATACTATTCAAGCGGGTGTTCTCGCAGCTAATTCATGGGGCGGAATGCTTAACGGTGAAGGCGAACTTGTAGCAGATCCATCAACACCGGCACCTGGCCCGCACTACTACACCAATTTGCTTATTGGTAATAGAATTGAATCTGATAGACCTTTGCAAAGTACACCAAAGAGCGCAATCGACACTCTAGGAGGCGGTTGTTTCCGTGCTCATGCTGATACTCAAGTTCTTGCGACTAAGTGGGATTATTTACCTGAGGAGAATGGCTTCCCAGCTAACAGACAATTCTACATTACAGAGAATGGTAAGCAAATCTTCTATTCCGGCGAGGCGAAGGCCCAGAATCTTGTGGATGTTAAGTCAATTCACTCACAAAATCACACTGATATTTATTACACGCTTAAAGATGGCCTAAAGATAAAGAGAACTATTTTCATTCTTCCTGCTATCGACAAGCTTCCTCTTGCTACAGAAGCGCAAATGATAGAAATTACTAATGAAGGCGCTAGCGATAGAAATTTACGAATTGTTTGTACTGGAATGTTTGGTACAAGCGAGGTTCATGCACTAAGAGAGGATATTATTTTCACAACTGTAGTTGCTGAGTCTGAGGTTTTCATTGACGATAAGTCAGGTGAAATAAAGGCGTTCGGCTTTGATCCTAACCCGAAGTGGACTAAAGGCAACATCCGCTATGCTACAGTCTTAGTTCACGATGATGAGGGCTTGAAGTTCCCGTCCGAGTTCTGTGCTCGTTATAGCGAATTTGTAGGCAATGGCACTCTTGCTAAGCCGCAATTTGTTTCATTCCTTTCCAATAAGCATTCTCGAAAAGGTCCAGGCTTTTTCGCTCTTGCTACTTCTTTTGTTGCTAAAAAGGGTTCTACAGTCCAAGTAGATAGCTTTGCTTGCTTATCTTCTGATGCTGTTAACGAAGACTACAAAGAAGATGTTACAGCTATGGAAGAAATGAATGCACTGATCGAAAGATTTAGTGATAGAAATGAGCTACCTGAAACTTTCGCAAGCATCACTGGCTTTACCGAGAAGTATGCAAGCTACATGCAAATCAAGCATGATGACAAGAACTTCGAGGCTTATGTTAACCGCAATTTACCTTTCCAAGTTTTCTATCAGACTTTTGTATCTCGTTCATTGGATTGGACACAAAAGGGATATAGAGAAATTGGTTTCCGTGAAATTCAGGATATTTTCGCATCCATGTACTACTTTGCGGGAATGGGCAAGGCTGATTTCGTAAAGAAGCTAATTACTGAGTGGATTGAGAATGTTTATGAGGATGGCTATGCTAACCATAACTTCTATTGGAAGGGCAAGGAACCAGGCAAGTGGTCTGATGATGCTTTGTGGCTACTTCAAGCTTTGGATAGATATGTTAACCTTACAGGCGACTATGAGTTCATTAAGACGGAGTTCAAGATTGCTGGTACAGAGGGCAAGAAGAGAACTGTTCTTGAGACAATTAAAGCAATTCTCACCTATAGTGCATTTATTTCGGTTGGAAAACATGGATTACCACTAATCGACATGGCTGACTGGAACGACTGCCTTAGAATGGATCCAGACTTCATCGATGGACCAACTAAGATTGCTAAATACAAGGAGCAAATCGCTTCTTCTGAAGCAAAGTATGGTGAAGTGGCATTTGAGTCAGAATATTCTGAGTCGATTATGAATGGCTTCCTACTTAAGACGGCAGTTGATTGTGCTACTGGACTTTTCGAAAAATGCGGGGATAAAGAATTCTCAAGCAAGCTAGTTGCTCTTTCTTCTAGTATTAATGAGAAGCTTCAAAAGGATGCATGGAAGGGTGACTTTTTCGCGAGAGTTCTCTTTAATCGTTCGAACAAGCCGGAATTGTCTTACTTAGGTGCTGGCAAGGATGGTCTATCCGCGGAAGGCTTCGACGGGTCATATTATTTGAATACATTCTCTTGGTCGGTGCTATCAGATTGTGCTACTGAGACACAAATCTCGATTATGCTTGATTCCATGGAGAAGTATTTGAAGACTCCTTACGGATATCGTCTGTGTTCTTCTGTTGAATACTCGAAAATCGCTCCTAAGATTGATGTTGCCTTGTATTATGCTGGTGATCGTGAGAATGGAGGCGTGTTTAAGCATGCTAACATGATGTGTGCCGCAGCTATGCTAAGAGCTGTTAAGCAAGTTAAGGACGATTCTCTGGCAAGACGTCTGACGAATGAGGCTTATTGGATAATCGATTGCATTCTTCCATATAAGACCTTGGAGGCTCCATTCCTTAAGGCGGGCAACCCACGTCTTTGCACGCAATACAACAATTGCGAGACGGGCGAGAATATTGGACCTACTCTATCAGGTACGTCTACATGGCTACTTCTTTGTCTATTCACTTGCTTTGGCGTCAACTTTACATCGGATTGTCTTACAATCGAGCCAATTCTACGTGAGAATGAGACAAAAATCGAACTTACTGTTAAGAGCGGTAAAGCTGATTACCACATAATCATTAATAAGGAAGTTGGTTTCAAGCGTGCAGGAAGTAACACAAGTATTTCTTGTGATGGTGTTAAGGTTGATTCGTTGTCGCTTCCAATTTTCAGTGACGGTGAAGTTCACGAAGTAGTAGTAAATATTTAATGAACTAAGTGGAGAAAGTCATTTCAATAACAGATTTGCGGCTAAGCACCTCCAAAAGGTGCTTTCCGTTATTCTGGTAAGAAAAGATGATTGAAAATCAAAAAGAAACAGCATACTTTTACAATGGCAACATTTGTATTAGCTGTGATAGAATATTAGCGGTTTAGGAAACTAAAGAACAATATTTGTTAAGTTGGGGGATACTATGGCATATTATGTCGGAATCGATTTGGGCGGCACTAACATTAAGGCTGGTGTTGTATCAAGTGACGGAGAGTTGTTAAACAAGCTAAGTATTAAGACGAATGCGAAACGTCCTATGGAGGACATCATCCATGATATGGGCAAACTTGCTTTGGATGTAATCAAGGATATGAACCTCGAGGTTGAGGATATCGCATCTATTGGAATTGGTTCCCCTGGAACTCCAGACAATAAGGAAGGATTACTAGTTTATTCTAACAATCTGCCTTTCCTTAATGCACCAATGAGAAAGCTTGTTAGGGAAGTCGTTGATTTACCCGTCTATATTGATAACGATGCAAATTGTGCTGCTATGGCTGAGGCTGTTGCAGGAGCTGCCAAGGGTGCTTTGGATTCTGTAACAATTACTATTGGAACTGGAATTGGCGCCGGTGTAATCGTGAATGGAAGAGTATATTCAGGTTTTAACCAGGCAGGTTCTGAATTTGGACATACTGTTCTAGTATCAGGCGGTCTTAAGTGTTCTTGCGGACGTAAAGGATGCTTTGAGATGTATTGTGCTGCTAGTGCTCTTGCCAGAATGACTAAGGAAGCTGCTGATGCTAATCCAACCTCTCTGCTTAATGAAGAAATTGCCAAGAACGAAGGAAAAACCAATGCGAGAATTGCTTTTATTGCAATGCGTCGAGGCGACGAGGTTGCGAAGCAATTAGTCGATACTTATATTGACTTCCTTTCTGATGGTCTTGCCAATACAATTAATGCATTTATGCCTGAGATTCTCGTAATCGGTGGTGGCGTTTGTAATGAGGGTGATCCTCTACTACTACCTCTAAGAGAGAGAACAATGTCGCGTCCTTACTTTGGTCCTGGCGTTAAGAAGACAGAGATTAGGATTGCGAAGATGGGCAATGACGCTGGTATTGTTGGTGCGGCGATGGTAGGTAAAGTATGCCTTGAGGATGGACTCAAGGGAATATAAAGAGAAAGAGGGCTTCGAATGTATCGAGTTGCGCTCGTTTGCGAATATGATGGAACGAATTTTGTTGGTTTTCAAACACAGAAAAATGGTCGTTCGGTTCAGCAGACTTTGGAAGAGGCACTAACGAAGCTTTTCGAGCAAGATATTAAAATAACGGGATGTTCTAGGACTGACAGTGGCGTTCACGCTCGTGGACATGTTAGTCATTGTGACATTCCGTTTGTTATTCCAGAAGACAAGTTTCCGCTTGCAATAAATAGCTTTTTGCCTGACGATTTAGCTGTTAAGAAGGCTTTGTATGTAAATAACGAGTTCTCCGCGCGTTTTGATACACTCGGAAAGCGATACGTTTACAGGGTTTACACTTCGACAATTCGAAGCCCGCTCATCTCTAGATATGCATATCATTATCCTTACCCGCTTGATATTGAGGCGATGAATAAGGCTGGTGAGAGCTTCGTTGGAGACCATGATTTTGGCGCGTTTTGTGCTGCTGGTGGCTCACAAAAGACTACAGTGCGAAAGTTGTTTTCGGTTCGAGTATCGCAAAGCAATACGTGTTCTGACCTATATGAAATTGAGGTTCAAGGACAGGCTTTTCTTTATAATATGGTTCGCATAATTGCTGGAACACTTCTTTATGTTGGATGCGGCAAGCTTTTGCCACAAGATATTCCTGGAATAATAGATTCTTCTTCACGAAAAGAAGCAGGCAAAACTTTACCTCCTCAAGGTCTTACTTTGGAAGATGTCTTTTATGATTGGCAGAAGGCTAGAACTGAGGGATAGAAGCGATTCTTATTGTTTAGGAAGTTCACGTGGTATATAATACGTTAATGCTGATTATCTTAGGATAATAAGCAAAATTTTAGGGAGGTAGATGTATGCAAATGTGGATAGTTTGGCTTATTATTCTGATAGTAGCTTTAGTTATTGAAGCCGCTACTTTAGGCCTCTCATCAGTGTGGATTGCATTTGGTGCTTTAGTTGCATTGATTATGGACCTTTTGGGCGCTCCGGTACTTGCACAAGTTATTGTCATGATTGCCGTGTCTGTTGTGTGCTTCATCATATGTATAATTTGGATACGACCGATAATTGATAGCAAACGCTCGAAGGAAACGATTCCTACAAACGCCGACAGGTTAATTGGTAAAGAAGGTATCGTTATTGTTAGTATCGACGTAGATGAATGTAAGGGACAGGTTAAGGTTATGGGCCAAGTATGGAGTGCTTTTGCAAAGAAGAATATTCCAGAAGGCAAGAAAGTAAAGGTTTTAGGAATGTCTGGAGTTAAACTTGAGGTTGAACCAATAGCTTCTTCAGAGGAGTGATTTATTTTATTAGGAGGTTTTGAATTATGGATGGCGGAACACTAGCATTTATTATTATTTTGGCTATTGCACTTTTTATTTTATTTGTATCGTGCGTAAAAATTGTACCTCAAGCGACGACATTTGTTATAGAAAGATTTGGCGCATATAAGACAACTTGGGAGACTGGAATACATTTTATGATTCCTATTGTTAACAAAGTTGCAAAGAGAATATCTCTAAAGGAGAAGGTTGCAGACTTCGCTCCTCAGGCTGTTATCACAAAGGATAATGTAACAATGCAAATAGATACAGTTTTGTTCTATCAGATTGTTGATTCTAAGCTTTATGCGTATGGTATCGAGCGTCCTATCGTTGCAATTGAGAATCTAACAGCTACGACTCTTCGTAATATTATTGGTGATCTTGAGTTGGATCAGACACTTACTAGCCGTGATATCATCAATACAAAGATGAGAGAGATTCTTGATGATGCTACAGATCCATGGGGCATAAAGGTTAATAGAGTTGAGCTTAAGAACATTTTGCCTCCTCGTGAAATTCAGAATGCCATGGAGAAGCAGATGAAGGCTGAGCGTGAGAAGAGAGAAGCAGTACTTATTGCGGAAGGACAAAAGGAAGCAGCTATTCGTGTAGCTGAAGGAGAGAAGGGATCCGCTATTCTTCGTGCTGAGGCTAAGAAGGAGGCTTCTATTAGAGAGGCTGAAGGACAAGCTGAGGCTATCCTTAAGGTTCAAGAAGCTACGGCTCGTGGACTTGCTATGATTAAAGAAGTTGGAGCTGATCAGGGACTTATAGCTCTTAGAAGTCTAGAGTGCATGGAGAAGGTTGCTAATGGACAAGCGACAAAAATTATCATTCCTTCAGAGATTCAAGGAATTGCTGGCTTGGCTACCTCAATTAAGGAAGTTATCAAGGAATAATACTTCTATAGTTTAAATCAATCTGGAAGTCGAGGAATACCAAGACTTCCCGATTTTTTATAAGGAGATAAACATGAGCAATCAAATGTGGAACGACAGAACTAACATGAGTATGCTTACCGATTTTTATGAGTTAACAATGGGTAAGGGTTACTTAGACAAAGGCGTTGCTAACACGGATGTTTACTTCGATTTGTTTTTTAGAGGAGTACCAGAACATGGTGGATATGCGGTAATGGCTGGTGTAGAGCAAGCTATTGAGTATCTATCCAACCTTCACTTTGAAGATGACGATTTATCTTTCCTTAAGGAAAAGTATGCTTTTGATGATGCTTTCATAGAGTATTTGCGCACATTCAAATTTGCGTGTGATGTATGGATGATACCAGAAGGCACAGTTGTTTTCCCTGGTGAGCCTCTTGTTAAGGTGAAAGGACCTATTCTTCAAGCTCAAATGCTTGAGACGGCATTGCTTTGCACGATTAACCATCAAAGTCTTATTGCGACAAAGACAGCAAGAATTGTAAGAGCAGCTGAGGGGCGTCCAGTCATGGAATTTGGTGCGAGAAGAGCACAAGGCTTTGATGCTTCTGTTCTAGGTGCCAGAGCTGCTTATATTGCAGGAGTTGCTGGAACATCTTGTACGATTTGTGGACAGCATTTTGGTGTTCCGCTGTCTGGAACAATGGCTCATAGCTGGGTTATGCTTTTCGATGATGAATTCGAAGCTTTTGCATCTTATGCAAGGTCTTATCCAGACAAAACACTTCTCTTGGTAGATACTTATGATGTACTAAAGAGCGGTATTCCTAATGCTATTCGTTGTGCTAAGGAAGTGCTAGAGCCTATGGGTAAGCGTTTGCTTGGTATTAGAATTGATTCAGGCGACCTTACATATATGACTCAGAAATCCAGACAAATGCTGGATGAGGCAGGACTTACCGATTGTAAGATTACGGTATCGAATGCTTTGGACGAGTACTTGATTCGAGATTTAATTAATCAAGGAGCTTGCATCGATTCATTTGGTGTGGGTGAGAGATTAATCACTTCTAAGGCAGAGCCAGTATTTGGCGGTGTGTATAAGATTTGTGCCGTTGTAGATAGTGATGGCAAGGTTATTCCAAAGATGAAAGTATCTGAGAATGCTGCAAAGGTTACTACTCCTTGTGATAAGGAGATAGTACGTTTCTATGATGGAGCAACAGGAAAGGCCTTAGCTGATGTTCTTATGGTTGCTGGAGACGATGATGAACCAAATGGAGAGCCGTACACGATTTTTGATCCTATAGAGAAGTGGAAAGCAAAGACTTTGACAAACTATACTACGAGAAAACTGTTAGTTAAGATTTTCGATAAAGGCGAGCTAATTTATAAGTGCCCGACAATCGAAGAGATTAGAGCTTATTGCACGAAGGAAATAGATACTTTGTGGGAATCAGTAAAGAGATTTGAGAATCCGCATAATTACTATGTTGATTTATCTCCAAAGCTTTGGCAGATAAAGAACGACTTGCTTTTCTCATATCGAGCGCCTTCAACACAAGAATAAAAACAGATTATATATTAAGGAGAATTCAAAAATGGCAAATCCAATCGCTACTATTTTAATGGAGAACGGTGAAAGTATTAAATGTGAGCTTTATTCCGATATCGCACCAATTTCTGTAGAGAACTTCGTAAAGCTTGCAAAACAAGGGTTCTACGATGGACTCATTTTTCACAGAGTAATTCCTGGATTCATGATTCAAGGTGGATGCCCAGATGGAACTGGAATGGGTGGCCCAGGATATTCAATCAAGGGCGAGTTTGCTTCAAATGGCGTTAAGAATGATCTTAAGCATAAGAGAGGCGTTCTTTCTATGGCACGTTCGATGATGCCAAATTCTGCTGGTAGCCAATTCTTCATTATGCATGAGGATGCTACTCACCTTGATGGCGACTATGCTGCTTTTGGTATGGTAATAGAGGGTATGGATGTTGTTGACCAAATAGCTAGTGTTAAGACAGATCGTTCGGACAAGCCTCTTGTTCCACAAGTAATTAAAAACATTTCAGTAGAGAGCTAAGAGGAATCATAAGGTGTTAATTGCTGTACTTGTTGAATATGCTGTTGTAAGCCTGATAGCTTTTATTACGTATGGAGTTGATAAGGGTAAGTCGATTGAGAGGGCGTGGCGAGTTCCAGAGAAGGTTCTGCTCGGTATGGGACTTCTTGGTGGAAGTGCTGGTGCGCTTGTCGCGATGAATATCTTCCGTCATAAGACAAAGCATTGGTATTTTTGGGTAGTCAACGTAATCGGATTAATCATTCAAGCCGGGATAGCCGGATATTTATTCATTATTGGTTGAGTATTTAGTGGTGCATTACATTTGTAATGTGCCACTTTTTTTGTGCCTTTTCGAAAAGGACAAATGTCATATATTAAAGTGACTGCGTACACTAATGTATGAATGTCTTAAGGTGCATAATTTCAACAGAAATACCAAGGAGGACATTACTGATGGCAGAAGTAATCAAGGTTGAGAATCTAGTTAAGCGTTATAAAGAACTGATAGCGTTAGATCACTTTAATATGAGCGTTAAAGAAGGAGAGATTTTTGGACTTTTGGGACCTAATGGTTCTGGTAAGTCGACGGCAATTAACTGCATTCTTTCGCTTTTGGAATATGACAAGGGAGCGATTACGATTTTCGGAGAGAAAATGACACCAAGAGCATATTCAATTAAGTCTAAGATAGGAGTTGTGCCACAAGAGGTTTCTGTTTTCGAAGAACTTACTGTTTATGAGAATATCGACTTCTTTTGTGGATTATATATTCAAGATAAGGCAACACGTAAGAGATATGTGCAAGAAGCTATTGATTTTGTTGAGTTAAACGATTTCTTGAAATTTAGACCTAAGAAGCTTTCAGGAGGACTTAAAAGAAGACTCAATATTGCTTGTGGTATAGCACATAAGCCAAAGCTTATTTTCTTTGATGAACCAACAGTAGCTGTAGATCCTCAAAGTAGAAATAAGATTCTTGAGGGTATTGAGACTCTTAGACAGAACGGCACTACAGTAGTTTATACCTCTCACTATATGGAAGAGGTTGAGCGCTTGGCTGATCATCTGATTATTTTGGACAAGGGAACAATAATTGCTGAAGGCACTATTGATGAGTTAAAGAAAATGATTAAGAAAAGCGAGCTTATTACTGTTGAGGCTTCTGGAATTGAAGACGACGCTCTTAATAAAATTCGTGAACTTAAGAACATCTTTAACGTTAACTATGACGGCAGCATTCTGAAGGTAGAGGCTGGAAGTGGTAAGCACAACGTAGTTGATATTATTTCAGTTTTACAAAACGGTGGATATTCTATGAAGAGAGTTTTCTCCGAACAGCCGACCTTGAACGATGTATTCCTGGAGCTTACAGGAAAGCAGCTTCGTGATGACTAAGACAAGCGGGATTAGTAAATCGTATTTTGTATAAGGAGAAAAAGAAATGTTTAAGTACTATCTTTTGAAAAGCATACGCGAGACGCAATTCTGGTTCTGGTCGCTTGTCTTTCCACTTGCGTTAATGACATGTTTTCAGGTTGCTTTCGGAAATATATATGAAATGGAGAATTCAATTTCTCAGATCAACGTCGCTATCATAGTTGATCAAGAGAGTATGTATTCCGAAAATTTTGAGATGACAATTGACTCTCTTAGCGAGAATGACAAGGGTGAGCCTTTCTTGGTTAAGCAAGATGTAGCAAACATAGAAGAAGCTCATGAGCTTCTTCTAGATGAGAAGTCAGATCTTGATGCTGTCTTTGTTGTTGACGGCGAGAACATGGAAATCCTTCTTAAGAAGGACGGTAGAACTACTGTTACTATGGTAACTAAAACTATAGCTAACGCTTATCAGAGTAACTACTCAATAATTATGGACGCATACTCGACCGATCCATCTAGCGTACCAGCAATTATTGAGTCGATTTCTGAAGACATAGAATACACGACATATAACGATGGAATATACACGCGAAGCCCTGACAACTACGAGTGGTACTACATAAGTACAATAATCATGGCGTTGCTGTTCAATGTTACATTAGGTATTGGGGTTGTAAGCGACACTCGTGCGGATATTTCAGTTGGAGCCATGAGAGTGTCTGTATCCCCAGCGCGTAAGCTTAAGCTTATTCTTTCGGCTTTCTTCTCGAGAGTAATTTGCGTTTGGATTCTATCGGGCATTCATCTTCTAGTATTGAATTTTGTTTTTAAGATTAGTCTAGGTAAAAATTGGATACTCGTTGTCCTTTTCGTAATGCTAGCAGATGTATTTGCATTGGCAATAGGTCAAATCTTTGGTTTGTTCATGAAGGGATCACTGTCTCAAAGAGAGAATAAGGCAACAGGAATAGTAATGGTTTCAGTATTTTTGAGTGGAGAGATGGTTTCAAACCTTCCTGGCATCATCGAGGCAAAATTTCCAATTCTCAATGCCATTAATCCTGCAACAATCCTTAATATGGGAATGTACAGACTAATCTATTTTGATCAGCCTTATGACTTTTTCATTAACGCAGGAAAAATCTTGGTAGTATCGCTACTATGCCTAGTCATAAGCGTAATCATGCTAAGGAGGGAAAAATATGCATCTCTATAAGCATTTCTTTAAGATGTTAGCTCGCGAAAAGATGAGTATTATCTTATACGCTATCATCTTCGCAGTAATGGTTGGCCTATTATCTTTTATAGCGAACCAAGCAATAGACAACGGCAACAGTCAAAATATGGCAGTTTCTAGCGATATTAGCTATAAGGACATGGATGATTCATACTTAAGCCGTGGACTTATTGAGTATCTCTCGATTAACAACAACCTAAATAACTACTCCGACGTGTCAGAGCTAAGAGTCATCGATTTGGTTTACTTCAGAGTTACAGCTTATCATATGGATATTCCTAGTGGCTTTGGTGAGGCGATTACTAATGGTGAAGAAAGTGATGATTCACAAATTAAGTATTCCGCCAGTATGAATAACGGACCTGTAGTTGTTACAGTTGATGATCAAATTAATCACTACATTAGCGTATATGCGTCCTACATCAAGATGGGATATTCTGAGGAGGAAGCTGCTAGCACAGCAATCGAGAATTGTAAGAATGAGGTTCCTTCTTCGATATATACAAAGGATAAGGAACTAATAGGTCAGGATCTTAACGAGGTAATCGTTCAATATACTAGTCAATACTATTGCTACCTGCTCTTTGGTTTAGTCTGTTTGGCAGTTGGTTCAGTAATCATCAAGAACAACAAGAATAGCGTAGCTAATAGAATAGAGTCAGGTCCTGTATCGAAGTTAAAGAGAAGTCTAGTAAATACAATAGGACTTATCACAAGTGGAATTGCTGTTTGGTTTATATTCAATGTGTTTATCTTCATCGTAGGCTTCGGCACGGTTCTATATGATAAATATTGGTGGGTTCTTTTACTTAATTCTTTTGTTACTACTTTAACTATTTGTTCAATAGCATCAGTATTTTCATCGTTCCCATTATCGCAAAACAGCTTGTCGATGATAACAAATATCTCTGGTCTTGCGATGTCCTTCTTAACAGGAGTATTTGTTCCTACTGCTGTTCTTGGAGCTGATGTCTTAAGAATTGGAAGATTCCTGCCATTCTATTGGTCGGTAAAGGTTAACAACATGCTGATACCAGGCTCAGGGGAAGTCTTCAGTAAGAATACGCTTCTAGTATGTCTTGGTGTACAAATTCTTTTTGCGATTGCTTTTGGTGTGGTTTCCATATTAATCAAAAACGTTCGTGCTGGAAAAAGAGCTTAATGTATAATTAGGGTATGATACATAGAATAGTTGATAAAATTTTACTGATCCTTGGCATTAGCCTATTTATGTTTGCTAATGTTGACATCGGGGCGATTGAGATAATCTCAATACTATCGATGGTAATCATTGCAGTCATATGTGATCTAAGAAGGGAAGAGTCCGTAGCTATTATGGCTGCGGGGCTCTTCTTTGTTTTATCTTTTATGAGTACGTCTCTTATTGTAGTATTTCCAATCATCGTCTATTGTCTGTTTTCGACATACGATATAGAGGAAATTATTAGCCGGTTTGCTGTTACAAGAAGAGAAATGCTTCTCCTTACAATTAAGGGAGTGTTTGTAGTATTTGTCATATATAAACTCAGCAATTTAAACGTTGATATGAACGTCAAGTGGGTCGGATATTTGATTCTGGTTCTAGCAATTAGCTTTGCTATTAAATCGGCTTTTATTAACGAGACGAAATCCTTATATAAGGGCAAGTATGATGACGCTAGACTTGAAGTCTTAATGGCAAAGCGTCAGAACCAACAAGCGATGCAAAAAAATCAAGACGAAGTATATTTGGCAACTCTTAAGGAGCGTAATAGAATAGCCCGTGAGATTCATGATAATGTAGGTCATATGCTTACAAGAGTAATCGTGCAGATGCAGGCTCTTCAGATAATTAACAAAGATCCCAACCTTAAAGAACCCCTGTCTTCTGTAGGTGATACTCTGAACCTAGCTATGACTTCAATTCGAAAAAGTGTACACGAGCTTCGTGACGACTCTATTGATTTATCTATAGGAATCAACGAGATAACAAAAACAATCTCTGATAAATTCGAAGTGACAGTCAATACTGCAATTGACTCCCCCGCTTCCGGAATTATAAAAAACACAATTCTTGCAATAATTAAGGAGTCTGTTACGAATATTGCCAAGTACAGTAGCGGTAAGAACGTCAGAATTGAAGTCGTAGAGAATATAACATTTTGGCGAATTAGAGTATTTGATGATGGAAGAAATAAAGACTTCGAATATAACGCTCTGTCATTAGAGAATGGAAGTGGTATGGGACTAAGTAATATTGTAGCGAGAGCTAACAACTTGAATGGTCGTGTCAATATATCATCAGATGCAAAGGGCTTTACAGTACTTGTTACTCTACCAAAGGAGAATAAATCATGAAAGTAATGATAGTAGACGATGATCCATTAGTATCAGGGGCACTTAAGGTAATCCTAGAGCAAGATGATGCTAAGAAAGAATCTATAGAAGTCATATGCACATGCTCGAATGGAAGAGATGCCATAGCAAAGTATGATGAGCTTATCCCTGATGTCGTTCTTATGGATATTAGAATGGATAAGATGAACGGTCTTGATGCTGCAACGGCAATAATCTCGAAGCATTCGCAAGCCAGAATTCTATTTCTTACCACTTTTCTTGATGATGAATATATAAACAAGGCGCTTAAGATAGGCTCAAGAGGGTATATCTTAAAGCAAGATTGTGCTACCTTGCCTTCCGCGGTACGAGCTATCTATGGAGAGCAAATTGTTTTTGGAGGCAAGATAGTTGAGAAATTACCAGATCTAATCAATAGACAGGAAAGTTTCAACTATAAGGACTTCGACATTACATCCAAGGAGATTCAATTAATTGAATTAGTTGCTGATGGTCTTTCTAATAAGGAAATTGCCGAAAAGATGTTCTTAGGTGAGGGAACAGTAAGAAACATGATGAGTACAGTTTTAAATAAACTAGGACTTCGCGATAGGACACAGCTTGCTTGTTTCTATTATCAAAAGATAAAACCATAACACTACAAATTCGTCTTGTTTGTGATATATTGTTTGAGTTAAACGAAGTATAAATCGTATATAAACGGTTGTTATTTTTTCTCGGAGGGTTTTATGAATTTTAAGGACTTATATGATATTTGGAGTAAGGATAGTTTCTTTGATGCTTCTACTCAGAAAGAATTAGCTGATATAGCTAATGATGAGAAAGAGATTGAGGAAAGATTCTATAAAGATCTTGAGTTTGGAACTGGTGGATTAAGAGGAATTCTTGGAGCTGGAACCAATCGAATGAATGTTTATACAGTTGCTAAGGCTTCTGCAGGACTTGCTCAATATATTGTTGCCAACGGTAAGGAAGCTATGGAGAAGGGTGTTGCTGTTTCTTATGATTCCAGACACTTCTCACCTGAATTCGCTGATGTAACTGCTTCAACGCTTGCTGCATATGGTATTAAGGTTTACCTATCAGATGAGCTTCGTCCAGTTCCAATGCTTAGCTACGCTGTTAGATACTTCGGTGCCTTTTCTGGCGTAATGATTACAGCATCGCACAACCCATCAAAATACAATGGGTATAAGGTTTATGGAGTTGACGGTGGACAAGTTACACCTGAGGCAGCTTCTGAAATCCTTTCGAACATCGAGAAGTATGCGGATGTTAGAACAATAAAGCAAATGAAACTCGAGGATGCAATTTCTTCGGGTCTAGTCGAGAAATTCGGAAGCAAGGTCGATGAGGCTTATACAGCGATGCTTCAAGAGCTTGTTATAGATAAGGATGCAATAGACAGACAATCAGATATGGATATTGTCTACACGCCATTACATGGTTCAGGTAACAAGCCAGTTAGAAGAATTCTAAGTGCTGTTGGTTTTAAGAATGTACATATAGTTAATGAACAAGAACTTCCAGATGGCTCTTTCCCAACTGTTAAGACACCTAATCCAGAAGATCCTGCGGCTCTTTCAATGGGAATTGAATTGGCTAAGAAAAAAGGCGCTTCTATCGTGGTTGGTACCGATCCTGACTCTGATAGAGTTGGTGTTGCAGCTAAGACAGTCGAGGATGGGAAGGAAGTCTATAAGTCTTTCACAGGCAATCAAGTGGGAATTATGCTTCTTGATTACATCTTGAATTCTAAGAAGCAAGCAGGAACATTAGCGGATAAGTCTTTTGCTGTTACTACTATCGTATCAACAAAGCTAGCTGGTGCGATTTGCGAGTCTTATGGTGTAGAGCTACAAGAAGTTCTTACTGGATTTAAGTTCATCGGCGAGAGAATTATGATTGACGATGAGAATGGTGACAAGAGCTTTCAGTTCGGATTCGAAGAGAGTTATGGATATCTTTCTGGACTAAACGTTCGTGATAAGGATGCGGTTGTTGCTGTAATGCTTATTTGCGGTATGGCTGCTCAATCTAAGGACATGGGTGAGACACTTTTCGATAGGTTGGAGAGAATATATAAGAAGTTTGGATATGGATTTGAAGAGGCTGTAAGCTTTACTCTTGAGGGCAAAGAAGGTCTTGAGAAGATTCAAGGTTGCATGAGCTCGATGAGACAAGAGCTTGAGGCATGTCAGACTAAGGAAGAAGCATTGAAGCTTATTGGCGGACCTAATGTGGTAGCTGTAAGAGATTATGAGAAGTCGATTCGTTATGATTTTTCTTCTGGCAAGCTTACTACATCTCCAATTGACTTGGTTAAGTCTAATGTTCTTCTGTATGAGTTAGGTGGAGACAAGGGTCTTGATTGGGCTTGCGTTCGTCCTTCTGGAACAGAGCCAAAGCTTAAGATCTATTTTGGTATTTATGATACAGATAAGGCTATCGCTCTAGAAAGACTAAGTGAAGTTAAGACGAGTATGTCGGCTTTCGTTAACTCGAAGCTTTGATTTATGTACGAGATTGTCTTTAATGAACGATTGATAATAGTGGAAACAAATGTCTCCTTATTCTCGCCTAAGGGTGCGGATAAGGGGACTCTTTCTATGATTAAATACGCATGCTTTAGCGAAGAAGACAAGGTCTTGGATCTTGGATGTGGAACTGGGATTGTGTCTTTGGCGGCTTGTTCATATGGAGTTAAGGCATCTTGTATTACTATGACGGATGTTGATCCTATTGCATGCGAAGTGGCACTTTTAAATATGAAGGCAAATGGCTTTGAGGGCGCAAATGTGGTGATATCGGATGGCTTAAATGAAGTTAGCGAAAAGGGTTTTACAATTATTCTATCGAATCCGCCTTACCATACTGATTTCAAGATAGCAAAAGCGTTTATAGAAAAGGGCTTCAACAGACTTGAAGTTGGCGGCAGGATGCTCATGGTAACTAAAAGACTTGATTGGTACAAGAACAAATTCATAGCAATATTCGGAGGCGTTAAGATACATCAAGAGGGAGACTATTTTGTTTTCGAGGCCCAGAAAAGAACCACTCAGTACGCAAAAGCCAAGAAATGATGTAAACTGTACTTGATTATGCGGTAGGCCTGATCTAGGAGATTTAATGAATTCTGATACTATTGCACTTAACTTACAGCCCATAGCAGGTGAAAATCTCACTGGAATAGGGCAATATGCTTTGGCTATCTCTAAAGAGCTCGTTGCTATTGATGGGCAGGAGTCTTTTGAAGGCCATATTTTTGATTTCCTAGGACGCAATAAAGCCTCGGACTTGGTTAGCAAGCTTCTGAAGATAAATGACATGCATATCGTGACCAGTATGCCGCTTGGAGCATATATTAGGGCTGGAAATATGGCTAAGATTTGTAGCTATGAAAGACTAACCCGTTCTAACGCGAATGTTACGGTTTTTTTCAATTATCTAGTGCCTCAAGCCTTGAAGGGCAAATCAATAATTACAATATATGATATGGTGTGCGAACGTTATCCCGAGACAATGGACGACAGGAACAGGCGTTTGCTTCAGAATCATTTAAGACAATCGGCAAACAAAGCGGACGCTATTGTCACTATCTCGGACTTCTCGAAAAAGGAAATTGTAGAAATTCTTGGCGTTCCAAGCAGCAAGGTCTTCGTAGCTAAATGCGGCGTGGATTCCAACTTCTATTGCCCTAACGATTCCGAGAATTCAAGACAAGAAGAGAAGACTAAGCTTCAGGAAAGCTATGGGATAGACAAGTTTTTCTTGTACGTGGGGACCCTTGAACCACGAAAAAATCTTGGAGTTCTCATTGATGCCTTCGAGGGAGTTGCCAAAGACTATCCCGATGTAAAGCTAGTGATAGCTGGTGGAGTTGGCTGGCATAGTGAGGAAATGCTGTCGAAGATAGAGAACAGCAGTTTTAAGAATAGAATTATTCGAACTGGTTATGTTAGCGACGAGATGAAGAGGGATTTGTATCGCAATTGTGAGGCTTTGGTATTGCCAAGTTTATATGAAGGCTTTGGAATGCCAGTTGTTGAGGCCATGGCATGCGCTGCTCAGTGCATAGTGTCTTCTTCGTCAAGCTTGCCAGAGGTAAGCGGAGGTTTTGCTCAAGAGGTCGATTCTCAGGATGTTGAGGGATTCTCAAAAGCGATGGCGAGAATTCTGGTTAAAGACGATAAAGTATTAGTTAGTAAAGAGGATTTAATAAGCAATAGCAAAAAATTCGATTGGCATACCGCAGCGATGGTCTATAAGGAGGCTATTCTTTTCGCGAAATAAGAAAATAATCGTTTAGGAGGTGCGTATGGAATTCAAGGAAGATAAACTGTTTTCTACAATGAGAATAGAACAATTAGATTCGCTTGCTCGTGAAGATATTTATCACGAAGCTATGGAAGCGAACTTCGAAGAGTTCGAGAAGAACGCTGAGCGTTTAAGGACGGGACCTGTTGAACATAAAGTTTTCTCGTTTTTTATGGTTTTAGTGTTCCTATTAGCCGTTGGCGGAATGATTTTCTTCTTGGGTTTTAAGCACAATGTACCTGCAGGAGTTTTTTGTATAGGTGCACTCATGACTTTCTTGCCAGTCGTAGTAATGGCTTTCCCGGATAATCGCAAAAGAAGAGCGGGGTTATTCTTGTTCATGGTTACGGGACTAGCTCTGATGATACCTAGCGCGCTTAAACTCTTTGTTCCTATTTGTAAGGATTTACCTTTGTTAGTAGTCATAGCATGCCTGCTTTTTATCTTGATTGGCGGTTATTTTATTGCCTACTCACTAATTCGAATTAAAAGACGCAACAAAGAATGTACCGCTGAAGTAGTTGCGGATATTATTGGTTACAAATACAAGATACATACTTCGAGAGTTGATGGTACTACGGGCTCTTACCTTGTATGTACTCCAGTTTATTCTTATATTTTCGAGGGTAATGAGTACAAGGCCTATGATAATAGCTTATGGTCAACTGTAACAAGCGGTATTCAGTCAGAAAAAGCTGTTATTCATTTGGACCCTAACGACCCTTATTCAATCGCAACTACGAATTTTAAGAGGAGGCAATACATTTCATTAAGTGTAGGAATTCTTGCACTTGTTGTAGGAATATTTATTGGTGTATTGAGCTTTTTAGGTTCAAATCAGGGAAATGATTATAGTAATTACGAGATAGTTCATAAGGATGGTCGAGTAGTGCTAACCGAAGAGGTAATTTATGGAGATTACTTAGAAAACTTGGACAACAGTTCGAAGATGCTCACTATTCTTCTGGCTTTCTTCATTGGATTAGACACGGTTTTAGCTTTCGTCTCAATATCTATATTTATTAATACGAGAAAGAAGATAGCCAATAATCAAAAGGCCTCATCTGAGGAAGAAGGCAAACGTAAAAAGAACAACGGATGGACTCCATTTTATTGTAGCTGTGTTGCATTTGGCTTCATTTTATTGCTTGTATTAGCTATGGGATACTCGCTCATAAGTGCCAACAGGGCGCGGGGCGACGAACTTTCGGTTATTTCTGACGTTGTAACGGACAAGTATGTAGAAGAAAGATCACGCATGATTAATGACGATGGTCATGAGACCAAGGATTATACTTATCATATTGTTTGCGAGGATGAAGGAGACAGAATTGTTTCCCAAGCGGTGTATCGAAGCCTGGAAATGAATGGCGAGTACTTTCTGATACTTAATGAGGATGGCGGAATTGTAAATGTGTATAGCGCGAGTGAGTTCATTTACGAGTAATTTCTGAAGCTAATGGATTATAGCTTCTGGGGGCAGCACTTTTGTCAAAAGTCAACGAAAGAACAAATAGAATCGACAAATATATTGTGATATAATCTCACGAGTGAAATTGCGCCTTTTCGCGCATTTGTATATACTATATTAACTATAAAAAATATTATTTAGGGGGATGTCAACATGAAGAGCGCGTTGATTACCGGTATTACAGGACAAGATGGATCTTATCTTGCAGAACTTCTACTCGATAAGGGTTATGAAGTTTATGGAATAATGAGACGTAAGAGCGTCGTTGATTATGGTAACGTTAACCACCTTAAGGATAAGATTCATCTTATCTATGCTGATATGACAGACCCAATTTCATTGATAACGGCTATGAAGATTTCTATGGCTGATGAGGTATATAACCTTGCAGCTCAATCATTTGTTGCAACTTCTTGGGAGCAGCCTTTGGCAACTGCCGATATTGATGCTATCGGCGTAACAAATATGTTGGAAGCAATCCGAGTAGTAAAGCCTGAGGCACGTTTCTATCAGGCTTCCACATCTGAGATGTTTGGACTAGTTCAAGCAATCCCGCAATGCGAGACAACTCCTTTTTATCCACGTTCACCATATGGTGTTGCTAAGCTTTATGGTCACTGGATAACAAAGAACTATCGCGAGAGCTATGACCTTTTCGCATGTTCAGGAATCTTATTCAATCACGAGTCGGAGAGAAGAGGACTTGAGTTCGTAACAAGAAAAATTACTAATACAGCTGCAAGAATCAGCCTTGGCCTTGAGGAATGTGTTGAACTAGGAAACCTTTCTGCGAAGCGTGACTGGGGTCACTCAAAGGATTATGTTAAGGCTATGTGGTTGATGCTTCAAGCAGATGAGCCAGACGATTTCGTAATCGCTACTAACGAGACGAGAACAGTACGTGAATTTGCTGAGACTGCTTTCAAGCATGTTGGAATCGACATTGAGTGGAAGGGTGAAGGCGTTAACGAGACTGGTGTTGATAAGAACTCAGGTAAGACTGTTGTTAAGGTTAACCCTAAGTTCTTCCGTCCAGCTGAAGTTGAGCTTCTACTTGGCAACCCTGCTAAGGCTGAAGAGAAACTAGGTTGGAAGAGAGAGATTTCTTTTGATGAACTAGTAAGACGTATGGTAACCAACGATTTGGAACTAGTTAAGGCTTCTAACTCATTATAATTAGTTAACTGCACGAGATCGCCGTAGAACTTACGGCGACTTGCGTGTTTTTGTAGGAGAAATATGAAGAAAGCGCTAATCATAGGAATCAATGGTTTTGCGGGCTCTTATTTACGTAAGGAGCTTGAGGGAAGCTATGATGTTTATGGTGCTGATATCGCTTCGTTTGATGACAAGGTAACGGCAATTGATATGCTAGATGAGAAAGCTTGCGATGCTTTATTTGAGCAAGTTAAGCCAGATTATGTATTCAATCTTGCCGGTCAAGCTTCTCCTAATATTTCTTGGGAGAAAATTAACCTTACTATGCATTTGAATGTTGATTTATCGGTCAACATCGTTATGGCTTGCTTGAAGCATTGCCCTAATGCGAGAATTCTTCTGATTGGATCGTCAAATCAGTATGATATTAGTAAGTGTCAGAATTCCGAAGGCTTATTAGATGAGAAGACACCGCTTATCAATGATTCTCCGTATGCTGTATCAAAGAATACTCAAGAAGCGATGATTAAGCTTCTTTGCTCGAAATACAATATTGATGTTATTTTCACTAGATCCTTCAATCATATAGGAAGGGGTCAACGGAAGGGATTCGTCGTTACTGACTATTGTTCAAGAATTGCTTCTCTCGAAAATGGCGAGATAGATACCTTCAAATTCGGCAATTTGGATTCTTGGAGAGATTTCTCTGATGCACGAGATGTTGTTCATGCATATCGTTTGCTGGCGGAGAAGGGACAAGCTTTAGAGACGTATAATGTTGGTTCTGGAAGAAGCTATTACATTCGAGATATGGTTGGTGCTCTTATAGAGAAGAGTGAACTTGCCATGAAGAAGACTACTCTTCCTCCAAGACTTTCTGATGATGAATTAATTCATTACAGAAGCGATAATTCTAAGCTTTATGCAGATACAGGATTTGTAGCAAAGTATGACGTCTTCGACTCTTTAAGTGAAGTGCTTGAAGAATTTAGGATGAAAGCAGCAAGCTCAAAGAAGGAGCAATCATGATTAAAGAAATATATGCATATCGAGAAATGATATTTAGCATGGTTCAAAAGGATCTTCGTGGTCGATATAAAGGCTCGTTTTTAGGATTTCTTTGGACATTTATCAATCCACTTCTTCAGCTTCTCGTTTATAACCTAGTATTTTCGATTATTCTTCGCTCCGGGGTAGATAAGTACTACTTGTTCTTGTTTGTAGCACTTATTCCGTGGATATTCTTTTCTTCTGCAATTACTGGCGGATCGGTATCCGTCATAGCTCAAAAGGATTTAGTTAAGAAGATATATTTCCCTAATGAAGTTATACCTATTTCATATGTAACAAGCTGTTTTGTTAACATGCTGTTGGGCTTCGTAGTTGTTATTGGTGTAGTAATCTACTCGGGAGTTCATATTTCTCCCCTCGCACTTCTATGTTTGCCAGTTGTAATGATTGTCGAGTATTTTCTAGCGCTTGGAATTGCAATGATCACCTCTGCTGTTACCGTTTATTTTCGAGATTTAGAGCATATTCTAACGATTATTGCTATGGCTTGGATGTATATTACTCCCGTTGTTTACGATATAGAGATTTGTCCTACTGAGTACAGATGGATAATGCATATTAACCCTATGACGTCAGTAATCATTGCTTTTAGAGATATCCTATATTATGGCAGAGTTCCAGAGATGATGACACTTCTTGAAGCAGTCGTTCTTGGAGTTGTTTTCTTACTAATTGGATGTTTGGTCTTCCGTAAGTTAAAGCGCCGTTTCGCTGAAGAACTTTGATGAGGGGTGCGCAAAATGGATAAAGATGTAGTAATTTCAGTTGAGAATATAAGCAAAAAATTCCGTGTCTATATAGATAAGGGTAGTCAGCTTAAAGAACGCATGCTCTTTAAAGAGCGCAATCGTTATGAAGACAGACCAGTTCTTAAGGATATTTCATTCTCTGTTCGAAAAGGCGAAGCTATCGGCCTAGTCGGTCACAACGGCTGTGGCAAGAGTACGACACTTAAGCTTCTTACGCGAATAATGTATCCTGACTCTGGAAAAATCACGATGAAGGGCCGTGTTGTTGCACTGATCGAGCTTGGAGCTGGATTTCACCCTGATATGAGCGGCCGAGAGAATATATATTTCAACGCTGCAATCTTCGGGCTTTCCAGAAAAGAAATCGACGACAAGGTGGAGGATATAATAGCTTTCTCAGAATTAGAGGAGTTCATCGATAACCCAGTACGTACATATTCATCAGGTATGTACACTCGCTTGGCTTTCTCTGTTGCAATTAGTATTGATGCTGACATTCTTCTAATTGATGAGATATTAGCTGTAGGTGATGCAGGTTTCCAGGCTAAGTGTTTTAATCGACTAAAACAAATTAAGGCTCAGGGAACAACAATTGTAATAGTATCTCACTCACTAGGGCAAATAGAGGAAATCTGTGATCGTTCTTATTGGATTCACGAAGGCCTTATTAAATCTGAAGGAAAACCTGTCGATGTTCATGAGCAATATCTTGACTATATAGCAGATTATCGTCAGGAGGTTGCTGCCAAAGAAGTTCAACGCCAAGAAAGCAAGCGAATTGCCGCTGAGAAGAAGGCGGAAGAGGCGGAGGCGGAGGCTGCTTTGAATTCTGAAGAGAATGATCAGAAGGAATCAACAGCTTCTAGTGAACAGGCACAAGATAATTCTGGAGAAGAGATAGAGCCTACAGCTGAAGAGCTTGTTTCAGCTCGAAAAGGTGATGGAACAGTCATAGTCAAAAAGGTATTGATGTATAACAGTAATAACGTTGCTCAGACAATTTTTAAAACTGACGACAAAATTCGTGTGGATATTGATATTGAGGTTAAATCTGATAAAGAGCAAGCTATAGGTGTAGCTATTGGTTTCTTGCGATTAGATGGAGTTTTATGTTACTCGACAAATACACTGATTGATGGTTATACTGTTGATAGAAGTAAAGGGAAAAAGATGATATCCTTCGAAGTAGACAAATTGTCTTTCCTTCCTGGTGGATATGCTACGGATGTGGCTATAGTAAATGAAGATGGTTCGATTTGTGATTACTTGAGCAATGCACTTAGCTTTGAGATGATATGTAAGCATCATGACTCAGGTGTATTTAGATTAAATCATAGTTGGAGAAGCAGTAGTGAAGAATAGTATTTCGACGACAGTAGATAGAATAGATTATCCAACTTTGGATGCTTCCTTTGTTTTAAAGCATTTCGAAAAATGCGTTAATTCTATATCTGAAGAGACTTTGTTATATAAGGATGGCGAAGAATTCATAAAGGCTTGCTATCGGTATTTTTTTGATAGAGATGCAGACGAAGGAGGTTTCAACGCTAATCTGGCATTGCTTAATTCTGGAATGAGCAAAGAAGGAATGATTTATTCTTTTGCGATTAGCGAAGAATTCAAAGGAAATAAACCTGTAAGAAGTTTCGAACTCTATCGCAATGAGTATTTGAAGTATGCGTGGGATGTATCTGGCTTATTGGCGTATGATGATTACGAGTTTTTGACAAAATGTTTTGAGTCATTGTGGTGTAAGCTTCCTACGGATAAGCAAATGCACGATATTGCGTGGAATTACTATTCAGGATTGCCCAAAGAAGGGGTTTTGTATCTTTTCGCGGCATCCGACGAGAACCTCCGAGCGAAGAGCATTCAGAACTTAGCTAAATATAAGGCTACATATGAAGCTTATAATGAGTACGTGCACAGGAAATCGCTCAAGAGAAGAGTCAGACGTTTTCTCGAGAGGTACTTTGGTTCGAGAACCACTTGTGCAGAGATGAAAGCGGAGTACTGTGTAGTTAAACTAAGACAAGATAGAATAATGCAACAGATTGCAAAGTGCATTAATTAGGCTACTTAAGCTTGTAACATCGGAATGAAGAACGAGGCGCTCTACAAGAGTTAAGAGATCATCAGAAAACTGGAGAGTCTGGATTACGAGGCATATAGAGAAGATTATCGATTTGAAGGGATAAGTGAGGTTGATTTTTTGGATAGGATTATTGTTATTGGTGCAGGAGGACATGCAAGAAGCGTACTCGATATACTGTTAGAGAATAACGAGTACGAGGTATTAGGTTGTCTCGATCCTATTTTTCCTATTAATAAATTCGTACCAAAGATGCCAGAAGTAGCTGTTATAGGTATTGATGGAGATATGAAGAAATTCTACGATGATGGAATTAATAAGATATTCGTCGCTATAGGAGATAATAAACTTAGAAAAAAACTTCAAGATCAAGCAATAGCGATAGGATTTGAGGTAATTAATGCTGTTAGCAAGTTCTCTAGAATATCTTCAAGAGCATCTTTAGGTAAAGGAATTTGTATTATGGCGGGGGCTATAGTAAATGTCAATTGCAGAATTGGTGATGGTTGCATAATCAACACAAATTGTTCAATTGATCACGATTGCGAAATAGCTGACTTTGTTCATGTAGCTCCAGGAACAGCAATATCTGGAACTACGAGTGTTGGTCAAGGAACCCACATAGGAACAAATTCTTCAGTAATAGATGGAACGGTAATAGGAGAATGGAGTTATATTGGTGCGGGGGCTGCGGTAGTTAAGAATATCGGTAGTCACGTTATGGCATATGGAGTCCCTGCAAGAGAAATACGTAGCTTAAAGGAGTAGAAGAATGAAGAACATTCCAGTTGCAGTACCTAATTTTATTGGTAACGAGAAGAAATATGTTGACGATTGCATGGATACTACATGGATATCGTCTGTGGGTAAGTATGTAAATCAGTTTGAGGAGTCTTTTGCTAACAGAATGACTGTTAAGCATGCGATTGCTTGTTGTAATGGTACGGTAGCTTTACATGTACCGCTATTAGGCCTTGGAATTAAGGAAGGTGATGAAGTAATACTGCCTTCATTTACTTATATTGCCACCGCTAATTGCGTAAAATATTGTGGAGCAACACCTATTTTCGCTGATTGTCTGCAAGATACTTGGAATATTGATCCTAAGGATATTGAGAGGAAAATTACGCCTAGAACAAAGGGCATAATTCCAGTCCACATGTATGGAAATCCATGTGATATGGACGCTATTATGGCAATAGCAAAGAAGTACAACCTATTTGTGTTGGAAGATGCAGCTGAGGCTCATGGAGCAACATACAATGGGCAGTGTGTCGGTTCATTTGGAGATGCAGCGTCGTTTAGTTTCTTCGGGAATAAGATTATTACTACTGGAGAAGGCGGCATGGTTGTCACTAACGATGATGAGCTTGATGCAAGCATGAGAATCCTTAAGGGACAAGGACAAGATCCTAAGCGTAGATATTGGTTTATCGAAGTAGGATATAACTATAGAATGACAAATGTAGCAGCCGCTATTGGACTCGCGCAACTCGAGAATATTGATACGCATATAGCTAACAGACGTAAAGTCGCTTCATGGTACATGGATGAACTCAAGGATCTTGAAGATTATGTTCAATTTCAAAAAGTCACCGACAATTCGGAAAGCGTTTGGTGGATGTTCTCAATTCTATTGAAGGATAACGTTAAGATTAGCAGAGATGACCTTATGACTAAGTTAAAGGAAGATGGAATAGAGACTAGACCTTTATTTTATCCTATGCATCAAATGCCTGTATATGAAGATGCCAATGCAAATTGTCCAGTAAGTGAGAAGGTATCGGCAGCTGGAATGAATTTACCAACACACGCTTTGTTGACAAGAGAAGATGTTGCTTTTGTATGTAAGCAAATAAAAAAGTATATTTTGGAGTAAGAGATGAAGATAATCGTTGCTAGTACGATAGTTCCATTTATCTATGGAGGAGGAACCTCGATAGTAGATTGGTTAGTATTGAAACTCAATGAATACGGACACCAAGCTGAGTCAATCAAATTGCCATATTCCTCTGATATCAACCAAATGATGTCACAAACAGTAGGTCTTCGTATGTTCCATCTTGAAGACTACTGTGAACGTTTGATTCCTATTAGAATGCCTTCGTATCAATTGCAGCATCCAGAAAAGTATCTTTGGTTTATTCACCACTATCGTGAGGTCTATGATTTGTGGGATACTGAATTCTCGCCGTTCCCTCATACAGAGAAAAACTGTGCTATTCGTGAGTATGTTATGCGATCCGATGACGTCTCGTTGAGAGAAGCAAAAAAGATATTTACTAATTCACAAGTAGTATCCAATCGTTTGACAAAGTTTAACGCTTTGGATTCAACGGTAGTCTATCCGCCACTTTTTGATATCAGCAGCTTTAGATGCAATAGTTATGGAGACTACATTTACTATTCAAGTAGAATTTGTAGCCACAAAAGACAACTTCTTGCTGTTCAAGCTATGAAGTACACAAAAACACCGGTAAAACTTGTGATAACAGGAAAGTCTGAAAGACCTCAAGATGCGGAAGAAATATACTATGAGATTAAATACAATCATCTAGAAGACCGTGTGACTGTTATAGACAGATGGATTTCAGATGAAGAGAAAGCTAAGTTCTTAAGTGATTGCCTAGCTGCAATCTATATTCCTTATGATGAGGATAGCTATGGATATCCTTCTCTAGAAGCACACCATAGTCAAAAGGCTGTAATCTCCTGTAAAGATAGTGGAGGTACAGACGAATTAATCGTTGACGGATATAACGGTTATCTTACTGATCCTACTCCTCAAGCATTGGCTTCAGTATATGATGAAATGTATTTGGACAAGAACAAGACCGAGACTATGGGACGGAATGGACTTAAGAGAATAGATGAACTTCAAATCAATTGGGACAACGTTGTTAGGAGGTTTACTGAGTGAAGATAGCAATAGTAACAACAAAGGTTCCATTTTTGTACGGAGGTGCAGAGTTCCTAGCTGATAGTTTGTGTTCAAAACTATCAGAATATGGGCATCAATCGCAAGTTATCTCATATCCATTTGCTTGGGTGCCTAAGGAAGCAATCCTAGACTCAATTATGGCTACGAAACTTAGTGTTATTGATAATACTGATTTGGTGATTGCATTGAAGTTTCCAGCTTATTATGTGAAGCATCCAAAGAAGAAGTTATGGTTGCTTCACCAATTTAGGCAAGCATATGATTTACATAATACGGAGTATGAAATGTTTAGCGATAGCAACCCTTCAGATGTAGCTATTCGTCAAGCAATTAAAACCATGGACAATAAGGTACTTCGAGATCTTGAGGGAAAGATATTTACTAATTCAAAAGTAGTAAGTGATCGACTATTTAAGTATAACGGCATTAAATCAGAAGTACTATTCCCACCGCTAATGGATGCTTCCATTTATAAAGTAACAGGTGAGTGTGGAGATTACATTTTTTATCCTAGTCGAGTCAATCACTCCAAACGCCAATGGATGGTTGTTGAGGCAATGCGTTACACTAAGAGCGCTGTAAAGCTCGTTGTAGCCGGTAAAGGTGACAGCCCTGACGATGAGAAATTTTTGATGGAGCTAATTGAGAAGTATTCACTTCAAGATAAGGTCACCTATTTGAATCGTTTCATAAGCGAAGAAGAGAAGGTCACTCTTTTCGAGAAGGCCTTGGCAGGAATCTATGTGCCTTTTGATGAGGATAGTTATGGATATGTCACGCTTGAAGGTTTTCAAGCTGGTAAGGCGATGATTTCATGTAAGGACGCAGGCGGAACCGATGTTGTTGTTAAAGATGGAGAGACGGGATATATGACCGATTCTACTCCTGAAGCCATTGCTGAAGCTATGGATAAGATGTATTTAAATAAGCCAAAGACTATAGAGATGGGGCTAAATGGATTGCCTTTGCTCGAAAAGCTCGGAATTACTTGGGATAACGTAATTAGGAGGTTGACGGAGTGAGAATAGCTTGGTTTACACCTTTCGAGAAAGAAAGTGCAATAGGAAAGTATAGTAAGCATGCGTGTGAGGCATTAAGCAAAGTAGCTGATGTTGAAATTTTCGCGTATGAGACTGGCCCTGAAGTGGAGATGCACGAGACGAGTGTTATTGTAAATCGATACAAGGCAACATATGAGTTGACCTATTTGGACTGTTATGACGTTTGTGTATACAACATGGGAGATAACGGTAATTATCACTCAGTAATCTATGATGTAATGCTATCTAATCCAGGAGTAGTAATTGCACATGATGTTTGTTTACATAATTTTGTTAAAGCCTATTGGTATATTCATCGTAATAATCCTTCCGAATACGATAAGTTGCTTGAGAAATATTATCCCGAAAAGAAGGATGAAATTATTGCTGCTCAGAACTCTGCAGTAACTTGGGGAAATTTCGATTTGGCAACTTATAGTTTGGCCGAAGAAGTGCTGAGTAATCAAAAGGGTGTTATTGTTCATTCTGAGTACCATAAGAGTAAACTGGATGTAGATGCTCCTATTCTAGTTGTTCCACTTATCTATGGATGCCAAAGCAAATCAAAAGAGAATAAGAGCAATTCGACAGAAGGCAACGATATCATTCGAATGATTACCGTTGGTTATGTCAACCCCAACAAACACTCTGATGATGTAATTGAGGTATTGGGGAAGAATCCGGACATTGCTAAGCAAGTGAAGTATACGATTGTTGGTTCTATTGAGAACAAACGATATGTGGCTTTGCTTCGTCAACGAATCGCTCACTATGGACTTAAAGATTCGGTATCAATCTTAGGTAGTGTTTCAGATGAAATACTAAAAGAAGAATATGACAAAGCTGATATTGTAACTAACTTACGATATCCAGCCTTTGAAGGTGGATCAGCATCTTTATGCGAGCAGCTTATGTCAGGTAAGGTAACAATAGTGTGTGATACTGGAGTATATAGTGAAGTGCCTGACGAATGCGTCATTAAGGTGAATCCAATGAGCATTGATATTAGTCTTGCTAACGTATATCATGATATTCTTTCTGGCAAAATAGAGCTTGGCTCAATAAGAGCAAAAGCGCGTGAGTATGCTCTTGAGCATCATACTGATAGCAATTACCGTCAGAAAGTAGTCTCTTTCCTTGAACAAGTATGTTTTGAAGGACCAATGAGAGAATTGCTTACAGCATTAGACGAAGACGTTACTTGTTTATCGAATAGCGATTTGAACCAAAGACTTTGCAATCAAATTGAACTACTGTTTGGGAAGTAACTCAATCAGTTTATCCTCTTTAGGAAATAGGAGTGTTTTATTTTCATGGTATTATTTACGGACTTACGAAAGAAAAAAATCCGGAATGAGTTACTGATAGTTGCTGGATATGGATTAGTAGCTTTTTTTCTCATTTTGCCTTATCTACTAAGCAATACGTTTTTCTATGGTCCGGATGGTATTTCCTTCTTTGCTTCAAAGAGTTTTTATGCTAAATCACTATTATCGGGAGATTATGCATTTTGGAATAAGTATCTTCTAGGAGGAATGCCAAGTGAAATTACAGGTACTATAACTTATCCAACTCTAATTGTTTTTGGTTTTCTATCCTTTAAAGCGGCAGCTATTTTTGTATATTGGTTTCAACTGGTAATAGGTTCCTATTTTTTATATAAGTATCTTTCTCAAGTTAAGTGCAACAGTCAAGTTGCAGTAGTGGTAGCAATTCTCTATGAATGCTCTATACATATTGGAGGTTGTCGAAAAGACCATATTGGTATTATCATTTGTATCACGTTATTACCGATGATCATGTATTTCGCACAGAAGTACTTAGACGATGGGAAGTTCAGATGGTTAGCATTATGTGCTTTTGGAATGAGTTTACAAGTAGGTGTAAACGTTTACCAGCAAGCAATTTATACGGATATTCTTGTTTTCTTTTATTTAGTTATTATAGCTATGCAAAACAGAGTAAAGCTAAAGAAGCTGATAGTTGATATCTTTTCTTGGGGTTTTACTTATATTGGAATGAGTGCTTTTGTATTAATTCCGACCTTTTTTGTCATGAGTCAGTTCTCAGAAGGAGATTCAGGCACTTCTTTTGAATTCTTTAAGTTTTTTTCAATAGCTTTTTACAAATTCCTTCAAATGATTTTCCCTAGAGTGTATGGTGATATATACTCTTGGCCATCAGCTAATGAGTCTTCTGGGTTTGATATTGAGTTATTTGTCGGTGTATTCTGTTTTGCAATATTGTTATTCTCCATTCTGAGATATAGGAAAGAGAAGATGATACGCATTTCATTCACTATAATGATAGTAGCGGTACTTTATTCGGCAATTGGACACATTCCTGTTCTTAGACAGATTGTTTATAGAATTCCAATAATAGGTGGGTTTAGAGTCCCGGCTAGGGCATTGTACATATTTTTATTTTTTGTCTTTGTTATCATTGCAGTTGGATTAACAAAAATGCTAGAAAAAAATGAACTACTCGTTTTTTCAAAGCGATATCTAGCAGGAGTAATAGTCACAATTGGTCTTGTCGCAGCGTTTGTTGGTATGTCATCGTTATATATCATG
>JAAYFK010000033.1 GCA_012728275.1 Clostridiaceae bacterium
ATGATTCGTCCACGGAAACATATCAACCGGCGTAACACTTTCTATCTTATAAGCCTTGCTTAGTTCTATCAAGTCGCGGGCCATGGTGGCGGGATCACAAGAGATGTATACAATTCTCGGTGGGGCCAGCTCAACAAGTCTGCGAACAAAGCCGAGGTCCATTCCTTTTCGAGGGGGATCAACGATAATAACATCGGGAGAAGGCAAGTCACTTAGGTCGACCTTTTCGACAGCCTTACAAACAAATTTGCAATTCGTAATCCCTGAGGACTCTGCATTCATCTTGGCAGAAGCTATAGCCTCGGGGACAGAGTCGATACCATAAAGCATTTGACTTGGATTAACTAAGCTAAGACCGATGGTTCCTGTTCCACAAAATAAATCAAAGACCGTCCTGCAATTAGATGTGCTCTCCTTTGCCACAGAGTACAGGCTCTCTGCGGTTTCAACGTTCACCTGAAAAAAAGCTCCAGCTTTTACCATAAAGCTTCTGTCAAACAGTTTCTCTTGGTAGAAATCCTCGCCATGGAGCACCACGCGTTTACCACCGCGAGTCCTCTTCTGAGCCTTGTTATTACATATCTGAAGCACTGCTCCTGCAAGAACTGAACCAGCAAAACTCGCAAGCGCGTCGTTTATCGCACCTACTAGAAAAGTCGCGCTTAAGTACGCCTTGCTATCGCGAATTATCAGCTCGTGGTCGCGTGTGTCCTCAGAAACTAACTCGATGAGAAATTGCTTTGATCTTTTCGAGCCCCTAATATTAGCTCCGGAGAAAAGTCTTGTCGGATATTTCATAAGCACAGACTCAAACTGACTTCTGATAGTCTCTATCTCGTCATATTCCAGCTGAATTCGGGAACTACTTGCAAGGTCGTTGCTACCTCTTCTAACCAGCCCTACCTTCAGATCCGAAATGAAATATTGCATGTGATTACGATACTTCGTCACATTCGTCGACTCGACAATTGGTCTCAGAACATCATCAATCCATACGCTGTCGAAGCGCCCGATTCTCGTCAGACAATCGCGAACCTTTTTTTGCTTAAATTGAATTGTCAACTCGTAACTCATGTGGCACAAATCACATCCGGCGCTTTGCGAGTAATACTCTTCAAGAGAAATCGTTCGATCCACACTGGGAACTAGGATTTGAACCGCCCTAGCTTCGGCAAATCGTGCCTTCTCGCTTATGACTTCAACAGAACATACTTCTCCTGGAAGTGCACCTTCAACAAACATCGTCTTACCTGAAGGAAGTACTCCAACCCCGCGCCCGCTATTCTCAAGCGATGTAATTTTTACCTCAGGATTCTTCATTATTTCTCTCCAAAATGAATGATAATTAATTCTAACACGTAAATCGTGATAAAATTATCTGATGGACTCTATTTTAAAGGAGATTAATTGATGGATAACAATGGATACCGTTACCGCAGCGGACATTCTACAAATAGCCAACCCAGAACCTCAACGCAAGTTTCGCCTGAGAAGACGGCGCTAGCTGATGAGCTTCGCTCCACTATCAAGGGTAAACCTACAAGATGTGGATTCAACAGAAGTGTCTTTCATGAGATTATGTCGGTGACAAGTGATATTTTGAAGGTAGTAGTAGTAATCGTTCTTTGCATTTGCTTCGTTATTGGTGGTTTTGGTGCAGGTATGTTACTTGGATATGTCTCCACAACTCAGACTCTTTCAATCTCAGATTTAACTCAGACCGAGGAGACGCAGACTTCCTTCGTTTACGACATAAATGGAACCGTAATTTCTAAGCTCACCGGAACTGAAAATGTTGACCGTGTCTATGTTTCATATAGTTCCGTTAGATCGACTTACATTGATGAGGCGATTATCAGCATCGAGGACGAACGTTTCTACGAGCATTCTGGCATTGACGTTCAAAGAATCGGAAGTGCTATTCTTTCTGCTCTAGCCAATGGCGGAACAGCAACTTACGGCGGTTCAACCATTACTCAGCAAACTGTCAAGTTGATTACAGGCCAAGATGAGCATTCTACATCTCGAAAAGTACAGGAATGGTTCTCAGCTATGGCTTTGGAGCAAGACTTAAGTAAGGACGAAATCTTGGAGCTTTATATTAACCTTGCCCCTATGGGAAACAATTTTGTTGGTATTCAAGCTGCAGCTCAGAACTACTTTGGCAAAGACGCCAGGGAACTCACTTTGGCAGAGAGTGCTTTTCTAGCAGGCCTTCCAAAGAGCCCATCGTATTACAATCCTATGCGAGAGTCAGGTCGTCGTAACGCGCTTCGCCGAATGAGAATCGTACTTGGCAAGATGTACGAGCTTGGCTACATAACTGAAGAAGAATACCAAGCAGCTCTTAACCAAGAGTTAGTTTTCAAGTCCAGCAACGCTACACGTTCAACGGATATTAACTCCTATTTCTCAGAGTATGCTGTATCTGAGGTCATTAACGACCTAATGGTACAACGTAATATCTCTTTTTCGCTTGCTACAACCATAGTTTACAATCGTGGTTACCAGATTTTTACGACCCTGGAGCCAGATGTGCAGGCCGTTGTGGACGAAGCATTCATGAATCAAGATTTGTTCCAATGTGACCCGTCGCTTCTGGTAGATTATCCAGAGAAACCGACTGGAGGAATGGTGGTAATTAATGTCCAAACAGGGGCGATAGCCGCCATGCAAGGCGGCTATGGTCAAAAGGTTATGAATCTGGGGCTTAATAGAGCAGTCGACGCCTACCGATCGCCTGGCTCTTCTATCAAGCCGCTTATAGCTTATGCACCGGCGCTCGAATTGCAATTGATTTGTCCTTCGATGCTTTATATTGACCAAGAAAGTCACCTCGACCCGACGAATCCTGAAGCTGTTTGGCCTTTGAATGCAGATAGGTCGTATGCAGGAGCAATAACAATAAGACAAGCTGTAACTCACTCGAAAAATACGATTGCCGTTATGGTTTGGAATGATGTTGGCGGAGATACAGCTCTTTGGTTCCTCGCTCAAGAAGGAATTGACAGAACTAGCGAGGGTGCTTACCCTGCTCAAGCTATTGGCGCCTTTACAACAGGTATGACCCCACTTGAGATGTGCGGAGCATATTCAACTCTTGCTTCTGGCGGAATATATACTGAACCATATGCTTACACTAAGGTACTCGACAATGATGGTAATGTAGTATTACAGAGTAATCCATCTAGTCATCGCGTTTTCTCAACTGAGACAACCTTCCTTATGAGTAGCATGCTTATGGACGTAATCACAAGCGGTACAGCTTCAGGAAACGCATCTCTAATTACCAATAGTGCTGGTCAAGTGATAGAGACTGCCGGCAAGACTGGTACTACTGATGATAACCTTGATAAGTGGTTCTGCGGTTATACTCCTTATTATTGCGCCGCTGTCTGGTATGGATACGATAACAGGCTTCGTCAAACAGTTATTCCTTCATGCGATAGAAGCAATGCTATTCGTATTTGGTACTATGTAATGAGCCGAATTCATGGCGATAATGATTCTATTGGTTTCCCTCGTCCTGACGACATTATCTCCGCTGAGGTATGCACTTCTGGATACTTCGCAACCGACGAATGCCGCGCAGCTAACTCTACCTATGAAGATTACTTCGTAGCCGGTAGCCCTTTGCTTCCCCCTGAAGGCGTAGTTTGCCCTGTTCATATTCCTACACCTACCCCGCCTCCTGAAGAAACTACTGGCGGAGTCTAGTTATTGGAGGTCACTTCTATGATTAATCAGACTATTTATGACATTCTCTCTCGAAAAAGCACTCGCTCTTTTGACAAGTCCCGCTCTGTGGAGCTCGAGGATCTTGAAGCAATTGTGCGTTGCGCATATGCAGCTCCGTCAGGCATGAATATTCAGCCTTGGCATTTCACTGTTGTGCAGGACAAAGAAATTCTTTATTCACTCTATACTGCCGTTCAAGAAATTCAAGGACGCGGTCCAGAGTATTGCTTCTACAACGCAGATACTCTTATTATCACCTCAACTGCCGCTGATGCTAAATTTGGAATTGCTGATTGTGCATGTGCCATTGAGAATATGTTTATCGCAGCAAATAGTCTTGGTATTGCATCCGTGTGGATCAACCAACTTTCAGATTTATCAACTAATAGAAAGTTTGCGCCATTAATGGAAAAACTAGATATACCTAAGACTGATGTGATTCGCGGATGTTGTGCTCTTGGATATGCTTCGGATTCTAGCGACAGTGAACCTACCCAGAAGAATTCCGAAGTAGTAAGTTGGTTCCTCAAGTAAGTCTATTTAAAAGAGTATTGCATGCAATACTTATTAGTTTGTTGCCGCGAAAAATGTTCCAACATCCTCTTGGTCAAGAATTCTCTCGAGGACTTGAGGGCTTGAACCTTCTGCAATTACGCCATTAATGCCCTTGGCCATAACCATTTGCATGGCACTAATCTTCGTATGCATACCGCCCGTTCCTAGTTTGGAGCCAGCTCCCTTGGCTATCTCCTCCATTTCGTCGGTAACCTGCTCTACGTAAGAAATACGCTTAGCTTTGTCGTTTAACTTTGGATCATCATCGTATAGTCCGTCAATATCCGAAAGTATTATCAGTAGATCAGCGTTGATAAGACAAGCAACATGAGCTGACAACGTATCATTATCGCCAAAAGTTCCATTATGAAGAATCTCAGCTGTTGATACCGAGTCATTCTCGTTAATAACAGGGATTATCCTCTTCTCAATTAGTGCCTCGATTGTATTCGTAACATTTACTCTGGTTAACTTATCAGTTAAGCCGTCTTTGGTAAGCAAAATCTGTCCGCACACATAAGAGTACTCCGCAAAGCTTCTGCTATATGCATTCATAAGTTCGCATTGGCCTACAGCTGCAATTGCTTGCTTGTCACGCATCGTAGTAGGTCTCTCTTCGAGATTAAGCACGCCTACTCCAACACCAATAGCACCAGAAGTAACAAGTAATACTTCTTTACCGCTATTCTGCAAGTCAGCCAAAGCACGACAAAGTCTATCTATATTTCCAAGGTTGATTCTACCATTCTCATAAGTAATCGTAGAAGTACCAACTTTTACTACTATTCTCTTTGCAAAATTAAGGGCTACTCTCGAGCCGCCGTAATAAGTCTCCATTGACTTGGCTTCACTCCTTTAATGTGGCATTGTGACATTGTGACATTTGCCCGTTAAGGATATACTTTTATTCACAAAAAAGCAAGGCTACAAGGCTTTTCGAGCAGAAAAAAGGGCTTCTCGAAAAAATCGAAAAGCCCCTAGTTATCAAGTTATATCTTCAGTTAAAGATTACTCAATGATTGTAGATACTGTACCAGCACCAACTGTATGACCACCCTCACGGATAGCGAACTTAAGTCCCTGCTCCATAGCGATAGGAGTAATAAGCTCAACAGTGATTGTTACGTGGTCACCAGGCATACACATTTCTGTTCCCTCAGGAAGATTTGCAATACCTGTAACGTCTGTTGTTCTGAAATAGAACTGTGGACGGTAACCGTTGAAGAATGGCTTATGACGTCCACCCTCATCAGCTGTCAAAACGTAAACTTGGCCTGTGAACTTTGTATGAGGTGTGATTGATCCTGGCTTAGAAAGAACCTGTCCACGCTCAACATCCTTACGCTCGATACCACGGAGAAGAGCACCGATGTTCTCTCCAGCCTCAGCGAATTCCATTGTCTTACGGAACATCTCAATAGAAGTAATTGTTGTGCTTCTTGATTCTTCAGCAAGACCAACGATCTCAGCAGCGTCACCAATCTTAATTGTTCCACGTTCTAGACGACCTGTAACAACAGTACCACGGCCTGTGATTGTAACTGCATCCTCGATAGGCATTAGGAATGGTCTATCTGTTGGACGCTCAGGTGTAGCGATGAATGAATCAACTGCTGCCATAAGCTCAAGAATTGGCGCATATGCAGGATCAGTAACATCTGTAGATGCGCACTCAAGTGCTGCAAGAGCAGAACCACGAATGATTGGTGTATCATCACCAGGGAATTCATACTGGTTCAATAGATCACGAATATCCATATCAACGAGCTCAAGAAGCTCTTCATCATCAACCTGATCGCACTTATTCATAAATACTACGATATAAGGAACACCAACCTGACGAGCGAGAAGAATGTGCTCACGTGTCTGAGGCATAGGACCATCAGAAGAGGAAACAACAAGGATAGCACCGTCCATCTGAGCAGCACCTGTAATCATGTTCTTGATATAGTCAGCATGGCCAGGGCAGTCTACGTGAGCATAGTGACGTGTTTCTGTCTGATACTCAACGTGTGATGTGTTAATTGTGATACCACGAGCTTTTTCCTCTGGTGCACTGTCAATAGCACTATAATCTTCAAATTTAGCGCCGCCCTTAAATGCCAATACCTTTGTGATAGCAGCGGTAAGAGTAGTCTTGCCGTGATCAACGTGGCCGATAGTTCCGATGTTTACGTGTGGCTTACTACGTACAAATTTTTCCTTAGCCATTGTAAATTTTCCTCCTTAAGAAGTTAATTGTTTGTTTTCCGCCTCTCTCGCGATAAAGACTATTTTACGGGATTTCTCTCTTTCTTTCAAGGGTAGATACCCGTTCAAGCTTCTCGAGAAAGGCTTATGTTGCTTTTTGTTGTTAGTCAAAGTAGTTTCTATTTGAAAAACTATATTGATTATTTCTTTAGGACTGCTTCCATTACACTCTTTGGCGTCTCAGCAAAGTGGCTGATCTGCATTACGAATGTACCACGGCCCTGTGTAGAAGAACGAAGTGAAGTTGCATAGCCAAACATGTCAGCTAGTGGAACTTCTGAATGAATCTTCTGTGTTCCGTTATCTGGCTCAATAGTCTTGATTATACCACGACGTGAGTTCAAACCACCAATAACATCACCCATATACTCATCAGGTACCTCAACGTCTACCTTCATGATAGGCTCAAGCAAACATGGATCTGCCTTTGTCATACCAGCCTTGAATCCCATAGAACCTGCAATCTTAAATGCCATTTCAGATGAATCGACATCATGGAAGGAACCATCAAATACAGTTACCTTTATGTCAACTACAGGGAATCCGCCAAGTATACCAGCCTGCATAGCCTCTTGAATACCTGCATCTACAGGAGCAATGAACTCCTTAGGAATTGAACCACCAACAGTTGCGTTGACGAACTCATATCCCTTACCAGGCTCTTGTGGCTCAAGTCTTAGCCAGCAGTGACCATACTGTCCGTGACCACCGGACTGACGAACAAAACGTCCCTCAGCTTCAACAGCCTTACGGATTGTCTCCTTATAGGAAACTTGTGGTGCACCTACGTTAGCCTCAACCTTAAACTCACGGAACAAACGGTCAACAATGATATCAAGGTGAAGCTCACCCATACCTGCAATAATTGTTTGTCCTGTTTCTTGGTTAGTATAAGTACGGAATGTAGGATCTTCTTCAGCAAGCTTCTGAAGAGCAATGATCATCTTCTCTTGTGAAGCACGACTCTTAGGCTCAATAGCTACCTCGATAACAGGCTCTGGGAAATCCATAGACTCAAGAATAATTGGAGCCTTATCGTCACAAAGTGTGTCACCTGTAGTTGTGTCCTTAAGTCCAACAGCAGCAGCGATATCACCAGAGAATACCTCGGAGATTTCCTTACGTTCGTTGGCGTGCATTTGAAGAATACGACCAATACGCTCCTTCTTGTTCTTTGTAGAGTTTGTTACATAGGATCCTGCAAGCAGGACGCCTGAATAAACTCTAAAGAAGCATAACTTTCCTACAAAAGGGTCAGTCATAATCTTGAAAGCCAAAGCAGCGAATGGACCCTCATCGGATGCAGGACGTGCTTCAGTCTCTTCGGTATCAGGATTAACACCTTCGATAGCCTTAATGTCAAGAGGAGATGGCATGTAGTCAACAATTGCATCAAGCATCATCTGTACACCCTTATTTCTTAGGGATGTTCCGCAGATAACAGGAATGATTTTACAAGCACATGTTGCCTTACGAAGTGCTGCCTTAAGCTCATCGATTGTGATCTCTTCGCCGTCGAGGAACTTCATTGTGAGTTCATCGTCAGTCTCAGCGATCTTCTCTACCATTTCTTCTCTCTTAGCTTTGACGAGTTCAAGCATATCTTCAGGAACTTCACGATCCTCATAATCTCTTCCGTCATCGCTTGTATAAACCTCGGCACGAAGAGTCATTAGGTCAATAATACCTTGGAATGATTCTTCTTTACCAATTGGATACTGAATTGCAACAGCGTTACTCTTCAAACGTGACTCAATCATGTCAATTACGTGGAAGAAATCCGCGCCCATGATATCCATCTTGTTTACGTATACCATACGAGGTACGCCGTAATGCTCAGCTTGTCTCCAAACCGTTTCAGTCTGTGGCTCAACACCACCTCTAGCAGACATGACAGTAACAGCACCGTCAAGTACACGAAGGGAACGCTCTACCTCAACGGTGAAGTCAACGTGACCTGGTGTGTCTATGATGTTGATACGGTGATTTCTCCATGGAGCTGTTGTTGCAGCAGAAGTAATTGTAATACCTCTTTCCTGCTCTTGCTCCATCCAGTCCATCGTAGCGGCACCATCATGAACCTCTCCTATCTTACGGCTAATACCGGAATAGAAAAGAATTCTCTCGGTCGTTGTTGTTTTACCCGCGTCGATATGAGCCATGATGCCGATATTTCTTGTTTTGTCGAGTGGATACTCTCTTTGCATCTTAATGTGCTCCTTTTCGCGTAATTACCATCTGTAATGTGCAAATGCTCTGTTAGCATCAGCCATCTTGTGCATGTCTTCCTTCTTCTTGAATGCTCCGCCAGTTTCCTTGGATGCATCGATTAACTCTGCAGCCAAACGCTCCTTCATGGTGCGCTCACTTCTTGATCTAGCATATGCAGTAATCCAACGTAGACCTAAAGTCTGACGTCTTGCTGGACGTACTTCGATAGGTACTTGATAGTTAGCACCACCAACACGTCTAGCCTTACACTCTAGAGCAGGCATTACATTCTCAAGAGCCTTATAGAATACATCTAAAGGCTCGCTACCTGTACGCTCTTTGATAATATCAAATGCGTCGTAGCAAATTTTCTGTGCTACACCCTTCTTGCCATCTAACATGATGTTGTTAATAAGCTTAGATACCTTAACATCCTTGTATAGTGGATCGGGTAACACTTGTCTTACTGGGATATTGCCCTTTCTTGGCACTTTACTTCCCTCCTTTATGATTCACAGTATTCTGAAACCATAGGTACTCACGTTTCAGTTGTTCTTTGGACCGTGTCGCGCTCTCAAGTAGCATGCCCCATAGACTGATACGAATGGTATATCTATGAACAATGTACTGATCACTTAATTTGTCCAATCTTTGCGAGAAGAATTACTTCTTAACCTTCGCAGCCTTCGGCTTCTTAGCACCATACTTAGAACGGCTCTGCATTCTGTTGGCTACACCAGCAGTATCAAGAGTACCTCTAACGATGTGGTAACGTACACCAGGAAGGTCTTTAATACGTCCGCCTCTGATAAGGACAACGGAGTGCTCCTGCAAGTTGTGTCCGATTCCCGGAATGTAAGCAGTTACTTCGTAGCCGTTAGTTAAACGAACACGAGCAACCTTACGCAAAGCTGAGTTAGGCTTCTTAGGAGTAGTTGTCTTTACGACTGTGCATACTCCACGCTTTTGAGGGGAGAAACTTTCTGTTTCTTTCTTCAAAAGAGTATTCATTCCAAACTGCAATGCCGGTGAAGCAGACTTGTAAGTTTTGGAATGTCTGCCGGACTTTACTAATTGATTGAACGTTGGCATCAATACATCTCCTTTCTTAATTATTGCAAACGCTACTCACATATTTGGCCCTTGAAAAAGAGCGCACAAAAAATGAGCAGTTCTCCGCCTGCGAGCATTAAGTATAGCACCAGTTGTTTTTGTTGTAAATAAATGTATACCTGAGTTTTGAAATTTTCTTTGCTCACTAGCCTTCTTAGAGCTAGAATATGGTGAATTCTAGATAGTTCAAAGAAAGAGGTGCAATATGAGCAGCAATCATTTTCCAACCATAGACTATGTCGATCTGATCGAAGATTTGAGAGAAGATTTGAATAAGAATATAATTAATGAATCTTCATTACTTTACATAGTTAGGCAAAAGGAATCCATTACTCTTGATTGTACCGAAGGTTCCTTTTATCCGATAGTTGATTTCTTCTATACTCAACCAGAGCTTGCATCGCCATTAACTCAGATGACAATAATCGATGCAAAGAAGTTATGCTATTCCAGTCTAGACGTGCTTAAGCAGATGGATAATTCAAATAATAGTGTTGAGACCTTCTCAGCATTTTGCTCAATCATCGCTTCCGACCTATCGGATTATACCAAGGGAAAAAGCAAGCGTAACGATGAGCATTGCTTCGTATTACTCACAAAAAGCACCGATACTTTACCTTCTCTTCCTATGATGGTATATCTCCAAGATGAAGCGATAAACCCTGTTCTTGAGACGGGTAAAGCTAAGGATATTTTGATTGAAATGCAAATTTGTTGTCCAGAGGAAAAATAGTGCGCTATTTTCCGTTTTTAAGTCAATTTGTCTATTCACATTCACGATTAACTTTTATATAATTCGAGGTAATTGTTTTATTTATTATTTTATTTATAAGGAGCGTGACTAAATGAAGGTGAACTTTACAGAGACTGTACTACGTGATGCCAATCAATCTTTGATCGCAACACGTTTGCCGTTCTCAGATTTTGAGGGGATACTTGAGACGCTTGATAACGCCGGATATTACTCTCTCGAGTGTTGGGGTGGAGCAACTTTTGACTCTTGCCTACGTTATTTAAATGAGGATCCATGGGAGAGGCTTCGTAAGATTAAAGCAAAGGTAAAGAAGACTCCTCTACAGATGCTTATTCGTGGTCAGAACATTCTTGGATATAAGCACTATCCAGACGATGTAGTTCGAATGTTTATTAGAAAGTCGGCTGAGAATGGAATGGACATCTTTAGGATTTTCGATGCTCTTAATGATTTCCGTAATATTCAGGTTGCTGTTGACGAGACTTTGAAGTGCGGCAAGCATGCGCAAGGTTGTATTTGCTATACAACTAGCCCTGTTCATACACTTGATAAGTACGCTTTGATGGGTAAAGAACTAGAAGATATGGGAGTTAAGTCCATTTGTGTTAAAGATATGGCCGGCATAATGGGCCCTACTGAAGCATATGACCTAATTAAGGCTCTCAAGTCTTCTGTTACGATTCCGGTATTCCTACACACACATGCTACAACAGGCCTTGGTCCTATGACATATATGAAGGCGGTTGAGGCTGGATGCGATGGCATCGATACCGCAATTTCTAACTTCTCCGGCGGTACGGCACAGCCTGCTACTGAGACAATGAAGTACGCACTAGAGCAACTTGGATATACCAATACGCTTGATTCTGCAAAGCTTAAAGAGATAAACGACTTTTTCGCTCCAGTCAAGAAGGAATTTCTTGATAGCGGAGCTCTAGATCCATATGTTCTTGGAACGAATACTGATGCTCTAGTGTACCAAGTTCCGGGCGGAATGCTTTCTAACTTGGTAGCTCAACTTAAGGCTCAGAACGCTTTCGACAAACTTGACGCAGTTCTTTCTGAAGTTCCTAACGTTCGTAAGGATTTGGGTTATCCTCCACTAGTTACTCCAATCAGTCAAATGGTAGGCGTTCAAGCAACAGCTAACGTTCTAGCTGGTGAGAGATATAAGAACATTTCTAAGGAAGTTAAGGCGTACTTGCGTGGTGAGTACGGAATGGCTCCTGGTGAAGTTGACTCTGACCTCGTCAAGAAAGTTGTTGGTGACGATTCAGTAATTACATGCCGTTTTGCGGATACTCTTGAGCCGGCTTTTGAGAAAGCAAAGGCCGAGATTGGGGCAAGAGCTAGAAGCGATGAGGATGTTCTTTCTTATATCGCATTCCCAACTTATGCTGAGAAGTACTTTGATTACCGTGATGAGAAGGAATCTAATACTGTCCACTACACTATTGTAAAGAAGGAGGACTGATTCTAGTTATGATGAACAACGTTGTTTTTATGCTAAACGCAGCTGGCGATAAGGTAAGCTCTCTACCAGAGGCTTTGGCCGTAGCCGGATTTACAATTGCTGTCGTTTTCGCTAATCTGATTCTCATTTATTTCTGCATCGTCTTCTTTTCTAAACTTATTAATATATTTGAGAAGCAACTTAAGGCTAGTGACGCAAAAAAAGTGGCTAAGAAGACTAGTATAGCGACAATAGATAAGAAGGAAGCAAGCACAGAACATGCAAATAAAACTTCCGAAGATAATTTTTCTTCAGGGTCTCTTAAGCTAAAGAATTGCGACGAGAAAACGGCTGCAATGATTATGGCTATATTAAGTGACGAGACCAAAATTCCTTTATCGGAACTCGTCTTCAAATCAATCACTCTAGTAGAGAAGAAATAAGGAGATACTACCTATGATATACACAGTTACTATCAATGACAAGCAATATGAAGTTGAGGTAGAGAAGGGCAAAGCGAACCTTATAAGGACTACTCCTGTAGCTACTCAAGCTGCACCTGTAGTTGCCGCTCCTCAAACTGCTCCGGCTGCTTCCGTTGCCGCTCCAGCTACACCTGCTGATGCTATTGCTTCTGGTTCTCGCATTGATGCACCTATGCCAGGAACAATCCTATCAGTTAAGGTTGCTGTTGGTGATAAGGTCAAGGAGGGTACTTTACTTGTTATCCTCGAAGCTATGAAGATGGAAAATGAGATTTATGCACCATGTGACGGTACTGTTGCACAAATTCTTACAACAAAGGGAGCCACTGTTAACACTGGTGACGCTCTAGTTGTCATCTCATAATAAGGAGGCAAAAAGTGTTTATTGACGCATTATTGAATTTATGGGAGTCCTCCGGACTAGCCAATATGGATTGGCGTAATCTTGTAATGATTTGTCTTTCCTTCTTATTAATATATCTTGCAATCGGAAAGAAATTCGAACCGCTCCTTCTATTACCTATTGCTTTCGGCATGCTATTAAGCAATCTTCCTATAGCTGACCTGTATCATCCAGAGATATTTGCTGGCGGACATGTTCATTGGGATTTGCTGGGCGGCTCTGACGCAAACTTAGCTGTTGGAATCCTAGATTTTATTTATCTAGGTGTAAAGCTTGGAATTTTTCCTTGCTTGATATTTATGGCAGTTGGTGCTATGACTGATTTCGGTCCACTTATTGCTAGACCTTCAAGTTTATTTATGGGTGCAGGTGCTCAATTCGGAATTTCTTTCGCATTCATCATTGCTTCCGTTCTCGGTTTCACTAGTAGTGAGGCAGCTTCTATCGCGATTATTGGTGGAGCTGATGGTCCAACTGCAATCTTCCTGACTACGCATCTTGCTCCACACTTGCTTCCTGCTATCGCAATCGCTGCTTATTCTTACATGGCTTTGATTCCATTCATTCAGCCTCCTTTTATGAAACTTCTTACAACTAAGAAGCAACGTAAGATTAAGATGGAGCAGGTTCGTGTGGTTTCCAAGATTGAGCGTATTTGCTTTCCTGTAATTGTTACAGTAATTTGCACTCTTATTCTTCCTTCAGTTGGTGCGCTGATTGGAATGTTTATGCTTGGCAACATATTTAGAGAGTCTGGTGTAACTGAGAGACTAAGCGATACAGCTCAGAATGCTATGTGTAATACAGTAACAATCTTCCTAGGAACGACTGTAGGAGCAACGGCTGTTGGCGCTACATTCCTTAACATTAAAACAATTTACATTATTGGCCTTGGACTTCTAGCCTTCATCTTCTCTACTATTGGAGGCCTTCTACTTGGACAATTGATGTGCATTATTAGTAAGGGAAAAATCAATCCCCTTATTGGTTCTGCTGGAGTTTCCGCTGTTCCAATGGCTGCTCGTGTAGCTAACACTGTTGGTCAGAAAGCGAACCCAAGTAATTTCCTTCTCATGCATGCCATGGGACCTAACGTTGCTGGTGTAATTGGTTCTGCCGTAGCAGCTGGAGTTCTACTCGGTCTTTTCGGAGGCTAACAAGAACATTCTAGAATCGTTCAAATCAAAACCCTCTTTACTGGAAATCAGTAAGGAGGGCTTTTTGTATCTCGAAAAGAAAGGCCTCAAGTAGCAGTAGCCAATACTTGTGTTTTGTCTAACTGCATTACTCGCTAAACAATTACCTCAAGAAGTATACTAATCCGATGAAGTGGCAAATCGCTCCGAAATCCACACAGAAGTGGAATATCATGTGAGCAAATTTATACTTGCTACTAAAGAAAATCAAGCTCAACGTGTAGCAAATGCCGCCAGCAAGAACTAACCAAAAAGCAACTGGGCTTGTAGCATAAAACTTACCAAAGGAGAATACTATCAGCCAGCCCATAGCTAAGAAGAGGATGCAGGTGATGGCATAGCTGAGTTTTGTTTTAGAAAACATCAAGGACTTGATGATCGTGCCAGCGATGGCAAGTGCCCACTCAGCAATAAGGATTCCAAGACCTAGGCCGCCACCAATTACGCTAATGCAAATCGGAAAATATGTGCCTGCTATGGCAAAATAAATCATAATGTGGTCGATTTTATTCATTACACGCTTCTGTGGAGTATCGTGTTTCATCGAGTGGTAAATTGTCGACGCTAGGAACATAAGAAACATGCAAATCACAAATATTGAAATTCCAACGGTGTCAAGGACCTTAAAGCCTTCCGGCGCGTGAATATAAGCTCTTACAGCTGTGTACGGAAGCATACCGAGAAGGAACAAAGCCATGACTCCATGCGTAATGGAATTTCCAATCTCCTCGCCAAAGGTTTCTCTTGTCTTAATAATCCTTTTCTTAACAGCAAGCCTTTGCCCTTCAAACCAAGAGAGACTCTCAAGACCTTCTTCCATGGGATCCTTCGTGCTCGTGACGACCTTCTTGTCATCACTCTTGCTCATCAAACTGTGCCAAAACGATCTGTTGTTTGCCATTCTCTCATCTCCAAAAAGCTCTTATTTGTCTTATTCTACAAGCAAGAATAGAACAATGCAACAAATTCCTTGATTATCAAAGTAAAGAGTGGTCTCAAAAACTATAAATGTACTTAATAGGCGCCTTAAAGGTGAATTACTCCATCATCGTCTATTGGAGATGCAGGCTTAACGGGTGCATCCAAGACAATCGTATCAGAGTTCACTTCATTTGATGGAATAGCAGTCTGCTCTACTGGCTCAGACGCTATTGGAATGGAATCCGTCTCAATAGCTGGCGATGTAGTTGACGATGCGGTTGGCGATGTAGCTGGTGCAACAGTTGGTGCAACAGTTGGTGATGTAGTTGGTGCAAGAATTACGGTTCCAAGCGCTTCTGGAACACGAACTTCTCGAACTTGCCTAGAGTCTGAATCGCCTCCAGAAACTGTTGAATCCACAACGGCCGAGGTGCTAAGCATTTGATCATTATATGCATCTCGATAGAATCTAAATAACTTAACTATTGCATAAGTTGCAATGGAAAAAGGCATAATCATGAGAGACATTCCTTTTGCTGTGTTGGATCCAAGCAAACCTGACAAAGCTGCAAACGGAGCGTTCACCATTCCATAGACAGCCTCCCAGAAATAGCCAACGATTACAGCACCGATATTCGCCTTCGAACCTGACATCGAGACTAGTAAAGATGGCATGAACCATAAAGGAAGATAAGCTAGAAGACCATAGAAAGCAGAACCCAGCATCATCCAGAACTTCTTCTTGATAGCTGCAATAATAGGCAAAGCGAAAAGAACTAATAACGTATAAATTATGCTCATTGCCTTCTCAAAAACCGAGAACTCACGCAAAACGACACCATTATATGTAAAATACAAAGGAACGAAGCACACATATAAGAGTGCCACACAAATATATGATAGAAATACACAAGTAAAATAGTCTCTTCGCATATATTATTATTATCCTTCTTCAAGCGACAAGAAATCAAGCTGCCGTAATTGGCAGCTTGTTACATTGTATCATTAATTATTGTCCATTTCACATAAGCGTTCTTTTCGCGAATCCAAAAAGTAGCCTAAGATGTCAGCTATGAATAAACGACGCACCTGGCTCAAGCTCGCCAAGGTACTTGAAGCTAATCTTCTTGAGCTTCACGCCATTGCCTCCGAAATGAATACGTATAACACTATTCTTTGGATTGAAGTTTCCTATCATAGACTTCGAGTCGTCCTTGCCCTCGGTGCCATTCCAGGTGATTACTCCAACTGGAACACCTATATAGAAAATAGTCATTGGGATTTGTGCCAAAGGATTCAATTCGCTAGATGCTGTATAAATGATTTCATATTTGCCAGGCTTGTTGTTGATAATTCCGAAAGTAGTATCCTTACCGCGAGCTGTATCTTCCCCATTCACTTCAAATGAGAAATCACCATTCATCTCATAGTACATATCCGCCTTAGCAGGAACAGTATCGTCGAAGTAAGGGCATTTAAGGGAAGTCACCTTAGCGCCATTACCAATCATGCGATCCATAGCAGGTGTGTCTAGCACAAATTTCAATATGTTCTTCGCGCAACGCTGAAGCTCGGCTCTGGTAATCATATCATCGCGATTGGACTTAAGCATGTCGAAGCAATCAGAAATAGAGAGGCTTTCTCTTTCGCAAGAAGGGCAAACCATATAGAGATCGTTTTGTGATCTTGCCATTATTGAGTGCTCGAAACCCGTAGTACCTCCGGCCTCTTGAGGAACAATGTCAGCCCACCAATCGGACATGACTATTCCAGTGTATCCCCATTGCTGTCTCAGAACTACTGTATTCATCTCATAATTTGCGGAAGCGTAAACACCATTTACGATGTTGTATCCGGTCATAATGGATGTAAGCTTGCCATACTTAACTGCTATCTCGAAGCCGCGTAAATAAATCTCACGAAGCGCTCTCTCGGATACAACGCTATTCATACGTCTTCTTTGAGTCTCACGATTGTTAACACAGTAGTGCTTAGCGGTTCCAGAAACGCCAACTGCTTGAAGTCCCTTGAGCTGCGCACTTGCTAGTACTCCAGTTACAAAAGGATCCTCTGAGAAGTACTCGAAGTTACGCCCGTTCAATGGATGTCTTCTAATATTCAAACCAGGCGCGAGAATATTATCAACCTGATTCAAGAGCATCTCCATGCCGAACATAGTGTAAAGCTCTGTATTCAATTCTTTGTTGAAAGTACAAGCTAGGCATGCTGTATTTGGAAGCGAAAATGTCTTCTTTCCACTATCAAGGCGCATTCCAGAAGGGCCGTCATCACAGCAAATTGCTGGAACGCCCATCTCAATAAGCTTCTTGTTGACGCCACCGAAAGCTGAAGCTGTTCCAGTTGTAACCTTGGAGCTGTTCATTCCTTCGCCGCGAATGATTAAACATAACTCTTCGTCGTCGATTTGAGCGATGAATTCGTCAAGTGTATTCTTCTTAAGCTTTACATCGGCTAGTTTGATTCCAACATCACCCGTTTGCTTGATTTCAGGATCAACGAAGTCGAGGCGGCTGTCGATGTTCTCAACTTTTCGAACAGGAACAGACTCGAAGCCAATCTCAAAGGAGCCATCTTCACTAGGCACCGCGATCATTCTCTCGAATGACTCTACAGGAGCTAATGCAGGATTCAACTGCTCAATCATCTTGCTTGAAGAAAGATTAAACTCACCAGCAAGACTCACGTCTGAAGCGTCAAAGCCGAACAAGAATTGATATTTACCAGACTCGAGAACCCAGCCGTTTCCTAGACCAAGCTTGTTGTTATCATCAAAGGATGCAAAAAACTCAGGAAGGCACTTAATTTGAATAATTTGACTCTGTCCCGGGTATAGAAGTTCAGTCTTCTCAAAGCCACAAAGAGATAGCTTAGGCTTTGTAATAACACCGGAAGGCGCGCTCACAAACAGCAAAACTGCTTTCTTTCCAGCTCTGTCACCGGTATTCGTTATCTTAACAACAGCGCTAATTCCGTTCTCATCGCCGTCGAAGCTCTCTGGAAGAATTGAGAAAGTCGTATATGACAAACCAAAGCCAAATGGGTACATTACTTTCTCAGGAGCAAAGGTAGAAAAGTATCGGTAGCCTAGGAAAACATCCTCAACATACTTATCCTTAAGAATATCCTCTTTGCCAAAATATGGGTCAGCAGGATAATCAGAAATCTCATAAGCGATAGTTTCAGTAAGAGAACCGGAAGGATTAACCTTACCAGAAATTGCGTCGGCAACAGCTATCGCGCCATACATTCCCGCCTGTAAAACATACATAACGCTCGAAGGATTGTACTTGCTAATAAAAGACATATCCATAATGTTTCCGATATTAAGAAGAACAATGGTCTTATCAAATGCCTTGCAAACTTTTTCAAGCATGTCCTCTTCAATATCTGACAAGAAGAAAGCACCCTTATCGGCTAGATTATCTCTATCCTCTCCAGCTGTTCTTCCAATGACAATAATAGCGACATCATTCTGGGAAGCCATCTTACTTACAAGCTCGTCATCAAGCTCCATTTCTGGCTGAGACCACTTCTCCTGTCCCCAGCCAATTCCTGGATCGTAAGGATGGTCAACTTCCCAATCAGCATATATGGTCTTGAGTTCGTCGTTAAGTTCTACTAGCTCGCAATCGCCTAGCGCCTCGAGAATTGTGACAACGTGCTTAACATTAACCATTCCACCAGAGCCAGTTCCGCTCTTGTAGTAGTTATTCTGCATGCGCCCAAAAAGAGCGACCTTAGTCTTATCTGTAAAAGGCAAAGTACGGTCTTCATTCTTAAGTAGAACGATACCTTCGCCTGCTGCTTCTATTGCTTTGCTTGCGTATTTATCCCAATCAAGTACTAGTTGCTTCATAATCGCGACCTCCCTTTTGTATTAAGATTGTATCGCGAAAAAATGCTATTTTATTGCAGATTCTATATGTTTTTGTTCAATTCATGTCAATTATAGTTCGTATGGAGTTGGATTACATGCTGTATAGCGCTTGATCTCCTCAAAACGAGGCTTGTCCTTGTAAGCAAGAAGACTAAAAGCCTTGCCTGACTTACCCGCACGCGCTGTTCTTCCAATTCTGTGCAAATATATCTCGTTATCATTAGGAATGTCGTAGTTAAATACCGCGTCGATGTCGTCAACATCGATTCCTCGAGCAACCACATCAGTAGCTATCAGAATGTTGAAGTCTGCTTTTCGAAAAGCATCCATAACGCGATTTCTAGAACCTTGTCCGATATCCCCATGCAATAGCTTGCAGGAAAGTCCCTCTGACCTGAACTTTCGCTCGACAATTTCAGTCTGCATTTTTGTGTTGCAAAAAACGATAATTCGCTTCAGGTTCTCCTTCTTGATAATCTCACAAATCGCGCTCGCTTTATCCTTATCAGGCACATCCAAACAATACTCGTCGATATTCGGATGGTCCTTAGCCTTAGGCATAATGTCAATCTCAGCTGCGCCCTGCATAAAGGTCCAAGTAATGTCCTGAATTTCTCGTGGCATAGTTGCTGAGAACAAAGCCATTTGCTTATCCTCTGGAGTAAGTGCAATTATGCGGCGAATGTCTCGGATGAAGCCCATCTTTAGCATCTCGTCGGCCTCATCGAGAACGAGGGTATAAATTGAAGAAATGTCAATCATATTGCGCGACGCTAGGTCAAGAAGTCGACCAGGAGTAGCGACTACAATTTGCGGCTTTTTGGCTAACTTCTCTTGCTGCACCCTCATGCTTTGGCCACCAATTATAGTGCAAACTCCAAGTTTAGGTATCAAGTGCCCCAGACCCTTAATCTCAGTTGTAATTTGAAGTGCCAGTTCACGAGTTGGACAGAGAATCAAAGCTTGCACAAACTTCGCATCTAAATTCAGGTATTCAAGAATTGGAATCGAAAAAGCAAACGTCTTGCCTGTTCCGGTAGGAGCCTTTGCTATCAAGCACATGTTGTCCATTAGTAGAGGAATTGCTTGCTGTTGAATTGTTGTCGGGCGAGTAACACCCATCTTCTTAAGTGAATTCATGATTTCGGGAGAAAGATTCATCTCCTCAAAAGTCGTCTCTTCGATTATCGTCATTTAATCCTCTGTCGTTGTCTCGACAATCTCCTCTTCCCTGCCTGTTGTCTCTTCTGCTGGGAGAGCATCTATTGAAGAACCGCTTGCTGCTTCATTCTCCATCTCTTCTTTGATTTGAAGTGCCATGTAGTGTGGATAATCGAAAACATACGCACGTCTATCATTGTCCTCGAATACCTCATTGTATATTAGCAATGAATAGTAATTCCACAAATCCGTCTCAGTAAGCAGATTTGTTCCACCGAGGTAATTTCCATTAATATCATACACGCCCATAGTTGAGATAACTGGGAATGATGCATGAAGCTGGGACAAAAACATCTGATAGTCAGTCATTGGTAGTCCAGCTACTTGCATAACAAGCGTCGACAAATAGTTAAGAGAAATATTAGGAATCTCTGGAGTTTGAATTCCATAGTTCGCCCAAATTAGGTAGTCTGTTGTATATAAATCGCCCATTTGCTCAGAATTTAGATTGGAAGTATCTTCTACGCCCATAAGCATCTCGTAGAAGCCGTCGTTAAAGCTTGGCAAATGATCTCCGAAAAATACAATAATCGTTGGCTCATCTACATTTGAGAAATACTCGATTAGCTCTTGCATAGCGATATCTGTGTTTCTTGCTACAGAAAAATATTGCTCTGCCTCAGGGAATGCGCCGGGATCCGGAACATATTCAACATCAGGCTCAAAATTAACGTAGGTCTTACTGTAGGAACCATGGTTTTGCATAGTAACATTAAATAGGAACAAAGGATTACCATTGCCCTCTGTCTCATTCTGCTCGTAAAGTTCGATTATTTTCGCGAAGGAGCAAGAATCACTAATATATGATCGAATGTACTCAGGGTCAGTGAAATCAGTATCCGACAAGAATTGGTCAAACTCCATATAATCGTATACAAGCGGCCTATTCCATCCACTTGCAAGGTATGGATGAAGTGCAATGGTATTATATCCAAGATTGGACAAGATTCTAGCCATTGAGCCAGTGTCTCCATTGATGTATTGCTGATATGGAATACTTCCAGAAGGAACACCAATCATTGAGTTTCCTGTCAAGAACTCAAACTCAGAATTAGCTGTACCGCCTCCGAAAGTAGACACATGAAGATCACCTGATATCGTATTCTCATCTAAAGAATCCATGAAAGGCGACAAAGGCTGACTAAGTTCAACATTCTCAAATTGCGAGAAATCCGAATAAGACTCATTCATAATTACGATAATATTAGGCATCTCTTGCTGGCTATCTTGACGATTGCGATAGTAGTCAGAGAGCTCGCGTCCCGTAAGCATACTCATTCCATAATTTGCATCGACGTCACTGATTACGTTGTCCACATCTTCCAATGAATACACCTCAGGCTGTTCGACCGTCAGATATTGTGCATTCATAGTTAAAGCTACCATCATGCCATTGTCAGAATAGTTCTTGGGCTGATTCCAAACATTGTTAACGATACCCAGTCTCTTCATAATAGAATCTGCTGAAGCGGAGTATCTGTCCGTATCAAATAGAGCTGATACCATGAATACTCCAAGGGCAACACTTAGCGCACCTATAATTAATCTGGTCCTCTTGTGGTGAACGCTATATCTAATTCTAGAAACTATAGATGTAATTAAAACAAACACGCTTCCCGTCGTAATCACTAAATAAGACAATCCGATTTTATATTCCGAAGCAACATTCATCGCTGTTCCAAACGAAACAACATCAGCAAACGTAAATGGTTCTCCTCTAAACTGAAGCTTATAGAAATTAATAATTGCAAGAATCAAAATTAAGGCATTTGAGAAAATAACCGTAAATCTAAGCTTATTAGTAAGAGCATAGAAGAAACAATAAATAAGGAAATACAATAAGTAATTAATCATCCATACATACATGCTCTTGTTTAATATCGAATTGTTGTTCAAGGTCTCAGCGAGAATGCACATAACTACAGGCATTATTAGTAAGACTCCCATACCAAGGATTCTTCTCTTATTCTCAGATAAATGTAGAACAATAAGCGCCGATAAACCTGAAAACAGTATGCTTACAAAAGCTATCGCAAACGAAGCATAGTGGAATACTGAGTATCCCAGCTCTACATTAGCTTGCATTCTAACATTTGGATCTTGTCCATAATAAATTACATCGCGAATCTCATCGCTAACGTTATTCGATAGCCAAAGTTTAGGAGCGAGCGGCGCAATAACGCCATCAACGAAGACCCTTATGTAGTAAGTCCCATTCGCCTTTACCTTTAAGTTAACTTCATATCTTATGTAAGGATCGCCTTCGAGGTTTGCTATCTCGTCATCTTGGCTGAAGAGTACATTTCCCTTCTTATCCTCGATGGAGAAATGAATAGTACCTTCATTGGCATCGCAATTAGAATAGTGAAGCTCTACATACTCCAAGTCACGGCCAGTCGGCACAAAACGCTGAACCAAAGGCTCTCTTGTTAGTACACCGATTCTATCAATTCTATTGCCTATACAAGTTGATATTCTTGTAGTCTGAAAATATGGAATGCATACTATAAGGAAAGTAAGCAAAATCGCCAATACAACACATGTTGTAATGACTCTTCTCTTACTCTTAGTAAACGAAATTATCTGTTCTTCCTTCGAAAATTTTTGCATTTCTCGATTAATCCCCCAGAAATGAGCTCTCCATTCTTGATTCACGCATGCGCTCCGTGCGTAATTATATTACATTTATAGGCATATTTATACTGATTGCTCTTCTTGCACTTTGAACAAAGTAGCGAGTCAAAATTCTAATCGATTATGCAATTTACAGTTCTTATTGCCCACTTTTAATGGCATTTTGTTATATTATGTTATCACAAAGATACTACTTAAGGTATTTGGAGGCATTGTATGGTAAAGAGAGTTTTTCTAGTAGTTTTGGACAGCTTTGGTTTAGGATTTGCACCTGACGAGAAGGCTTTTGGTGATGAAGGAAGCAATACTCTTGCCTCTGTATTATCAAAGACAAATACTCCGCTTAATAATCTAGCCAAGATGGGGCTTTTCAATATAGTTGGCCATCAGGACCAAAGAATTCTCGACTACATCTCCAAATTCCCCGATCTTTCAAGACCAATTGGCGCTTATGCAAGACTTTGCGAATTATCAAATGGCAAGGATACAACTATAGGTCATTGGGAAATGTCAGGTATTATTTCTACAGATCCTATGCCAACCTTCCCTAATGGCTTTCCTCAAGAAGTGCTCGAGAAGCTATCAAACGCTACGGGGCGTAGAATTCTATGCAACAAACCCTATAGCGGAACAAAGGTTATCGAAGACTATGGTCAGGAACACCTTGATACAGGTGCACTTATTGTCTACACATCTGCAGATAGTGTCATGCAAATAGCTGCACACGAGGACATAATTCCAGTCGATGAGCTCTATTCAATATGTAAGAAAGCTAGAGAAATCATGACCGGAAAGTATGCTGTAGGAAGAATCATCGCTAGACCTTTTGTTGGAGTATTAGGCTCGTTTACTAGAACTTCTAACCGTCACGACTTCTCACTTGAAGCACCTAGCGCGACTCTTCTTGATGTTATGAAGCATTACTCGTATCGTGTAATATCGATAGGCAAGATTAAGGATATTTTCGCCTCGAGAGGCATTACCGACGCTTTCCACACAAGTAGCAATGACGAAGGAATAGAGACTCTTCTTGCAACTATGGACCAGGATTTCAATGGTCTTTGCTTCGTTAATCTAGTCGATTTTGATATGGTATATGGACATCGTAATGACATAGATGGATATGCAAAAGCAATTTCTACATTTGACAGCGCTCTTGGCAAAGTCCTAGATAAGTTATTACCGGATGACCTTCTAATTGTTACAGCCGATCACGGTTGCGACCCTTCAACAGAGTCAACCGACCACTCCAGAGAGACAGTACCCCTAATGATTTATGGTAAAGGATATGAGCTCCCTTCTAATTTAGGTGAATTAACCGGCTTCAACAATATTTCTACGATTATTCAGAACTCACTTATGTCCAGAGTAATTGAGAACAGATTCAATCCCCCAACTCTTTCTCACAAGTATGATTCAAGTAATCTTCTTTCCTATGTTGACATGACTAATCTTAAGGTTGATGCAACCTACGAAGACATTGAAGCCTTAGTAAATAATGCCATAGCCTCAAATGCAGCAAGCGTATGCGTACAACCTTCATTCGTATCTCACGCCTCAGACATAGCTAGTGGTCGCCTTGCGATTTGTACAGTAATTGGTTTTCCAAATGGATACAGTACTTGTGCTACTAAAGTTTTCGAGGCAAAAGAAGCTTGTGACAACGGAGCTAGCGAGATAGACATGGTAGTGAATCTGACTCACATTAAGAGTAAGAGATTTGATTATGTTAGTAAGGAGATTGCTGCATTGTCAAATGCCGTTCACGAGAAGGGTGCAATTCTTAAGGTAATTATTGAGACCTGCTTCTTAACCGAGGAGGAGAAAGTCACGCTTTGTAGAATAGTTACTGAAGCAAAGGCCGACTTCATCAAAACAAGTACGGGTTTTGGTACAGCTGGAGCTACTATCGAAGACGTTAAGTTAATGAAAGCTAACATTGGACCAGACGTTCAGATTAAGGCTGCCGGTGGAATTCGTTCTTTCGAGCTTGCTCAAGAGATGATTGACGCTGGTGCAAACCGTATTGGGGCCTCCGGTTTGAAGTAAAAATAGAATTTTTGTTCTTTTTCTCGAAAAAAGCGTTTCTGTACTATTATTGTCGCAAATGATGTGTTATATTACAAACATAAACGAACAAACGTTCAAGAATATGCGAGGTATATAATATGTCACCAGTTGAAATGACTTTTCTATTGCTCATAGCTCTTATCTCATTTAAGGCCATATCTATTACTATTCAAGACGAGAAGGAAGAAGCTAGGCAACGTGCCGTTTATAGAGCATCTCCAAGCGTAGTTGCATCTTCTGCGCCTAAGACATATTCATCAACATCATATTCCTATGGGTCTTCTATAAATCCTAGACATGTAAGGAAGCCTGTTCGTAAGCCAATATTCACAGTGCGTCGTAAGCCTTCTGTTTCTTACTCTAAGCCAACTAGTCAACAAAGAGCTGCATAATTTCTTCAGCTCTACCTCCTATATAGTGCCACAACAAATCGCCTACTCGTCTCCACGTTTAGGCGATTCTGTTATTTGCTCATATAATCAAAAACGCCTTATTACGGGCGTTTAAGTATCTCTATTTGATTGTCTTTTAGATTGTCTATTAGAAGGATACTTGGTTCTTACCATTTCTCTTTGACTTGTATAACTTTCGATCGGCAGAAGAAATCAACTCAGATACATCCATACCCTTCTCATATACGGATAGTCCTAGCGAGATTGTAATCTTCTCGAACTTATCCCCCATAGGCACCCTGGTATCGGCAATAGCACAAGCTAATTTGTTTGCTAGAATAATCGCACTCTTCTTATCGCAATCCGGAACAAGAATCATGAATTCGTCTCCACCGACACGGAAAGAAGAGTCAGCTTTCTTCGTATTGCAAATCAATGAAGAGGCAACCATTCTTAGGACATCATCACCATTGGGATGACCATATTGATCATTAATATACTTCATTCCATCAATATCAATAGCAAGTATAGCAAAGGTAAGATTATCGTCCTTCCTCGCTTCATATATGCTAATCATTCTGTCTAATGTCTCGTAGAAATATCTTCTGTTATATAGCCCAGTTAAATCATCAACTCTAGCAAGTCTCTGGAGCTTCTGATTAGACTTCTCTAATTCTTTCTCCAAACTCTTCTGATCAGTAATATTATGCGAAATCCCCCAAGTGCCAATTATCTCGTTCTTCTCGTTGTAGAAAGGGTACTTCGATGCCAAAAAATAAGCCTTGCCAGAAGGTCTTTCTAACTCTTCAGCAATATTAAGTCTAGGCATTCCGGTTCTCATTATCTCAATCTCGATATTCCTTGCCGCTTGAGCAAATGTCTCAGGGAAAAAATCAAAGTCACACTTGCCAAGCATATCTTCGGCACTCTCAACACCTACTTGAGCGGCATGTTGCTTACTGTTCCATAGAAAATGAGAATTCTTATCCTTAAAATATACTGTATCACAAGAATACTCTCGCACCATCTCAAGACAAAGCCTATCTAGCTCTGATCTTTCTACAGGATAAACGAATTCATCGTTGCGAACTTCTTCCATAGATTCCTCCACAGCATAATCACCTTACGTTTCTGATAATAACACCAAATATCAAATTTTGGCAATCTTCCTATGGTATCACTTATTAATTCGCTGTAAATATTGTAAAAAGTAGTATTTTTTTGACTATACTTTTTTTAGAATGTAGTTTATTTGATTGCACATTTCACCTTGGATTTCTTCTCGTTTTTGAACGTAAAACAAGAGGCGATAGATACTCTTCCACCTCTTAATTAATACGCTATTTTTCCCGCCCAAGCGTAGTAATAATTCAAAATTCGAATTAAAACTACTCAAACAACATCTTTCTTCTTTGCCGTAAGTACTACGAAGAACAAGCTAATAGCTATATATATCGCTCCAACTGTAACACCCCAACAAAAATCTTTACTAGGCGTTGAAAGATTAAATACAGCAAGCCTGTTAGCAATACTTAAACTAGCAATCTGGAACTCACCCAAATCCAACTTTATAACCCTGGCAAGTATATCCAACACTGCGAATAGCAAGCTAACAAGACCTTGACTTAGAATTATTCCAATAACTAGTCCTGGAACTCTCTTTCTTGTAATGTCATTGAGAGCTGCAATAATCACACTAAATGCAATACATAAGAAGTTTATCACTAGGAAGTATACAAAAAAGTTGAAATCGAATGAGAGCTTAACGTCACCACAGAACAAAGCACTTGAAAGTAAAACCATAGGCCATAGAAGAAGATTCATAGCCGTAGTGTACAACGCTACAACAGTATACTTAGCTCCAATCCAAGCCCCCTTATTAGCGTTAGAGTTCAAGTATACCTTCTGCGAAGAGGATAAATAAATATCACCTATAAACAGAGCTACCCAAATTGCTAGAAGAAGAATCACATTTCCTGAGCTAGAATTATAATTATATAGCTCTGAAACAGAAGCGTTACCATACATTCCAAGGCCTCTGCCAAACATTTGATAATCTTCCTCTGGGTCAACCATCTGCGTTCCCGCATCATATCCAGCTTCAAAGGCCTGATCATACTCTTCGATAGCGTCACCTGTCTGAACAGTCATCCCAATATTTACTGAGCAATAGAACCAATTCGTAAAAATAGTTAACGCAAGAAGCACTCCCAAAATAATAAAGGTGCTCTTTCTCTTAAGTAAGCGGAACAATTCCATTCGTAAAAAGTTAAAATACATTTCCTTTCTCCCCCTTACACTTTCCTGCTTGTAAGTCTGAGATAATAGTCTTCAATACCCTCAGACTTCGTTCCAATAGAGTTAATGGAAATGCTCTTCTCAATCAATATCTTATTAATCGAAGCAACATCGGCATTACTATCACCTATTACTATGGATTCCTTGCCCTCTTTACGAATAGACGTAAAACCAGAAGACTTAAGTGCACTCTCTGCCAAATCCACATCACTGCATCCTACAATAACTTCATTTGTTCCCTTAGTTAGAAGCTCTTCTCTAGTGAGCTCCTCGAGAATTTGACCCTTGTCGATAATTGCAAACTGTGTTGCTACCTTTGCAAGCTCCTCAAGAATATGACTCGATATAAGAATAGTAATTCCATTCTCTTTATTGAGCCTCTCGAAAAGATTACGGACCTCTACTATTGCCTGCGGATCAAGTCCATTAATTGGCTCATCCAATAGCAAGAATTCTGGGTCACCAACCAAAGCAAGTGCAATAGCCAGCCTTTGCTTCATACCTAGCGAATATTGAGAAACCTTCTTCTTAACGCCATTAAGGCCAACAATCTTAAGCTTCTCCTCAATGTATCCTGGTCTATCAATTCCATATGCCAAGCACTTTAACTTCAAGTTGTCGTATGCATTCAAATATGGATATAGCGCCGGACTCTCAATAACGGCACTAATATTCTTATAGAAGTCTTTGTTGTTTGCAAAACCAATAGGATTAACCGTACCTTCTGTAGGTCTAGCAAGCCCGCAAATGATTCTCATCAATGTAGTCTTTCCAGCACCATTACGTCCAATAAGTCCATAAATTGCACCTTTTTCAATGTGAATGCTGACGCCATTGAGAGCCAAATCTTTGGAATATGCTTTGACCAAATTATTTGTCTCGAGTAAATATTCGCCCATCTCTTTTCTCCCTCCAAATAAACCTGAACTATTATACGCAAAACGTTTTCGTATAATCAATATTTATAGACATAAAAGAGGAGACCGTTAGTCCCACTCCTGTCGAAAACCAAATAATACACTCACTTTGCCATAATTAATCCTCAATGTCCTCTGGCTCCTCTTCCTCAACAACCATACTAACAGGAGCAACCTTAGACACTGCGAATTCGATTCCTTGATCCTTCATAATATCCATGAGTAGTGATGGGTCATAAGCGTTAGGCGAATAAACACCTGCCTTATCCCACTTGTCTGTACACATAAGAATAGTTCCGGCCAACATTGTAACTGCATCAAGATACTCAGTCGATCCAAATCCATACTTCTCTAGAACCATCGAATTGTCAACACTCGCATAAAACATGTTGGTTTGCTCTTTACCTTTAATGATTCCGGTAATAACAATACCTATTCCTGAAGAACCCTTGCCCGTTGCCTTGCTCTCTTCCTTAGGCATTACCTTATTAAGATAATCAAACGGAGAAATCTTCACACCTCCAACATCTACAGGTGTCCTGCTTAGCATACCGACCTTCTCAAGCACCTTAATAATTCCAAGGTATTCCTTCTTAAACGTTGAGAACCAACGAACATTCTCAACCTCGGGAATCTCCTTAATAAAGTCCGTAATAATTGGATTGCTAAGGACATACATTGTTCTCTTTCCAAAGCCAGGAATCTGTCTAACCGTCTTGCCCTTCAATGGCTGATATGTCTCAATCTTGCCATTTTCCAAATACTTTGCAGGCTCCGTCAAAAGCTCCATCTCGAAAGAAGAATCCATAATTCCAGCAGCAGTTCCCTTACCGGAATTCATATCAAAAATATCCACCGAACTAATCGAATCATAGGTATTCGACATAGCAAATCTAATAAGCGAAGTTATCGCAGCCGGATTGAATGAACATCCGACAAGCGCTGGTAATTTCTCCCCGCGAAAACGAGTGAAATACGAGAACTGCTTGGATAGAAGCATATCCTCCACACTCGAAGCATTCTTTGTCTCGAAAAACAAAGTTGAATCAATATAAGAAGCCTTCGTCTTCAAGGCCAACTCCATCAAAACACAACTATACTGTGCAGGCATTAGGTTGATGATCAACTCAGGTCCAAAAATCTTAACCATCAACATTGTGCGCTCTTCGTTCGTGATATCAACACCAGCAGTTACAACGCGCACTGGACTAGCGGAGAGAATCGTCTTGAACTCGTCGCACATCTTCTTATCAGTATCAGCAATACAAATCTCTGACACATAAGATTTATCTTTACACAATGCTGGAATTATTAACTTGGCTATACCAGTACAACCAATTACTAATACTTTCTTCATCTCTACCCACCTCATAGTCTTTATATTTTACTTGCTTTATTGGTCGATATCAATTCATTTATTTGCATTTTTAACGACTTCTTGGCTTATTTTTTATTTTTCCAATTGAAAGACTATGATTTTTGAAAAATGTCAAAGACCCACATGATTTCCTACCAAGAAACTGCCTTCTCTTCATGTCTCAATAATTATTTTTGCGTAGAACAGTGACTGGCAACTTGTTAGCTATGTTGCTTTGAATACAGGAAAAACAATGCAACAGAGGGCCTTGAATTTTTTATGATTTGGGTTGCTCCCATAGTAAATTGAATGGGTGGATTTCTATTGATAATCATAACATACTGCCAGAAAAGACGTTGGTAGAACTGATGCTACTTATTTATGCGCTACACTCAAATAATATCCAGTGGGTATTATTTCCAGGTTTGATGATCCTTTTCTTTTACACTGCTCTCAAAC
>JAAYFK010000034.1 GCA_012728275.1 Clostridiaceae bacterium
AAATAACAGATGAGTATAATTAAGGATTTTAAGGCTTTTATAAGTCGCGGTAATGTAATGGATATGGCAATTGGTGTCATTATTGGTGGTGCTTTCGGAAAGATTGTTACTTCCCTTGTAAACGACATAGTGATGCCTGGTATTGGGTATTTGATTGGTGGCCTTGACTTTGCAGATATGAAATATGTCATGTCTCCAGCAGTTCTTGATAAAGCTGGTGAGATAGTAACTCCTGAAGTTGCTATTTGCTACGGAAATTTCATCAACACTGTTATCGAGTTCTTGATTATTGCCATTTGCATCTTCCTAGTAATTACTGTTATACAGAAAGCAAGAGCTAAGTTTGACGCATTACTTAAGGTACAAAAGGAAGAGGTCAAGGAAGAGCCAAAGGTTTCTGATGAGACTAAGCTTTTAACTGAAATTCGCGACCTACTTAAGGAAAAGAATTAAGAATTAAGTATTTGATTTGATTTTCGAACGAATAATAAGGCATCGGTGAATATCCGATGCCTTTTTCGTGTCATAGAAATTATTCAACGGCGCAAAGCATCCTTCATGGATTTAATGTACGAACCTACGTGTTTTGGAGCATCTTTCCCATGCTTTTCCAATAGCTTAATAATTGCCGTTCCTACGATAGCTCCGTCAGAAATATCAGCCATTTTTTTCGCTTGCTCAGGAGTGGAAATACCAAAGCCGATAGCGCATGGTACATCAGTATTCTCTCTCACTACTTTAACAATAGACGAAAGATCGGTAGTGATCTCGCTTCTCATCCCCGTCACACCAAGGCTTGATACGATATACAAAAAACCTTCGGCCTCTTTGGCAATCATTGCTATACGGTTCTCAGAGGTGGGAGCTATCAGAGAAATCAAATCTACACCGTACTTCTTACATAGAGATAGAAACTCTTCTTTTTCTTCAAATGGCACATCGGGTAAAATAAGGCCATCAATTCCAATTTGCTTGCAAGTTGAAATAAACCTTTCTGAGCCATAAGAAAATACGACATTCGCATATGTCATAAAGACTAAAGGGATTGAAATATCACGGCGAAGTTCTTTTACTAAAGCAAAAATATCATCCGTAGTAACACCGGCGGATAGAGCTCTTGCGTTTGCGCCCTGAATTACTGGCCCCTCTGCTGTTGGATCAGAGAAAGGAATGCCGAGCTCGATAAGGTCGGCGCCATTTTTGACCGCTTCACGAACCACTTCTGCAGTTGTTTCTAAATCTGGATCTCCACAGGTAATAAAGGCGATGAATGCCTTACCATTTTCAAAAGCTTTTCGAATGTTACTCATGAATATTCTCCCCTCTATAGCGTGCAATGGCAGCACAATCCTTGTCACCTCTGCCAGAAATAGTAATGACAATAATTGAATTCTTATCCATTGTTGGAGCAATTTTCAAGGCGTGCGCAACCGCATGTGATGATTCAATCGCAGGAATGATGCCCTCTGTTCTTGAAAGATACTCAAAAGCATTTACTGCCTCTTCATCCGTGATAGAAACATATTCTGCTCTGCCAACATCGTGAAGGTAGGCATGTTCGGGGCCTATTCCGGGATAATCTAGTCCTGCAGAAATCGAGTAAACGGGAGCAATCTGTCCGTAATCATCTTGGCAGAAGTATGACTTCATACCATGAAAGATTCCAACTTTTCCAGTAGCGATTGTAGCAGCTGTTTCAAAAGTATCGATGCCTCTACCCGCCGCTTCACAGCCAATCAGTCGGACCTCTTTATCGTCTATAAAATTATAGAAGCTTCCGATGGCGTTGGATCCTCCGCCCACACAGGCGATTACTGCGTCAGGAAGTCTACCTTCTAATGCAAGCATCTGTTCCTTGATTTCCTTAGATATAACTGCCTGAAAATCACGGACAATTATTGGAAACGGATGTGGCCCCATAACGGAGCCAAGACAATAATGGGTATCGCTAATGCGGGAAGTCCACTCACGCATTGCTTCTGACACCGCATCTTTAAGAGTCGCCGTTCCCGACTTTACCGGAATAACTTCCGCGCCCAATAAGCGCATACGGTATACATTGAGTGCCTGACGTACAGTATCTTCTTCACCCATAAACACAACACATTCCATCCCCATAAGCGCAGCTGCAGTAGCAGTAGCGACACCATGCTGACCCGCTCCGGTCTCAGCGATTAGTCTTGTTTTCCCCATTTTCTTGGCCAGCAGCGCCTGTCCCAAAACATTATTTATTTTATGAGCGCCGGTATGATTTAAGTCTTCCCTTTTTAGATAGATTTTTGCTCCATTAAGGTCCTGAGTCATTTTTTTAGCATAGTACAACCTTGATGGTCTACCTGCGTATTCATCGAAAAGAGATTTAAGTTCTCTATTGAACTCCGGGTCATTTTTATAATGGTTATAAGCTTCTTCCAGTTCAATTACCGCATTCATCAGTGTCTCAGGTATATACTGACCGCCGTGGATACCAAAGCGTCCGTTTGGATTAGTCATACTTGGCCTTCCTCTCTGACAGCTTCAATAAATGCTGTCATTTTTGCTTTATTCTTGAGTTTATCTGTTTCAATACCGGAACTGACGTCTACAGCATAAGGATGAAGCATCGTTATCGCCTCTTTCACATTGTCGAGAGAAAGTCCCCCTGCGAGAAAATATGGTCTTCTAATACTCTTTATGAGTTTCCAGTCAAATGTCGTTCCTGTCCCAGCGCCGGAATCGAGCAGAACATAATCGGCGATGCAGCATTCGGCTGCTTCTAAGTCCTTTTTCGATTCTATTCGAAAAGCCTTGATAGTCGGCTTATTGGTAAGGCGACGAAGGCTCTGAATATAATCTTCATCCTCGTGACCGTGGAGCTGAGCAATATCAATAATTCCGTTGTCTAAGAGATAAGCGATTTTCTCGGGCATCTCATTAACAAACACTCCAACCGCAAGAATATCACGCGAAAGCATTTGCTTCAATTCCTTGGCTTTTTCCGGAGTAATACATCGATGACTACCGGTCGCAAACACAAATCCGACATACTCGGGACGAAGCTCATTAGCCGCTTCTATATCACAAGGGCGAGATACCCCGCAGAATTTTACTTTTGTCACATCATACCTCGCAGTTCTGAAAGCTTTGCTTTTTTATCAGTAGCACGCATCAATGTTTCACCAACTAATACGGCGTTCACTCCGATCTCACGGAGTTTTTCTACATCTTCCGCGCTACTGACACCGCTTTCAGAAACAAATACAACATCTGCTGGAACCAAAGATCTAAGTCTGCGACTATTCTCAGAATTAACGGAGAAATCCTTAAGGTTACGATTGTTAACGCCAATTACTCTAGCTCCTGCATTTATCGCTACCTGGACTTCCTTCTCGACATGTACTTCTACGAGAGCAGACAGACCTAACTCGTCGCAGATGTTTATATAGTTTCTAATCTGTGTTTCATCCAGGATCGCGCATATGAGAAGGACCGCAGATGCTCCCAAGAGTTTCGCTTTGTAAATCATATATTCATCAACTGTAAAGTCCTTTTGAAGACACGGAACAGAGACAGCGGAGGCGATTTCTTGAAGATAGTCATTGCTTCCCAAAAACCATTTTGGCTCAGTTAATACGGAAATGCAGTCTGCACCGGCTGCTTCATATTCTTTTGCTATCTGCATATATGGGAATTCAGAATCAATCAGTCCTTTGGATGGGGATGCCTTCTTGCATTCGCATATAAAGGAGACACCAGGCTTCTTCAACGCCTTTTCGAAAGCAAAATCGCCTTTGGGAGAAGCATAAGCCTTTTGCTTTACTTCTTCTAGGGATACCGTTTTCTTCGCGTCTTCTACTCGTTCACGAGCGTGGTATGCTAACTGATCCAGAATCGTCATGCCTTTGTCCCCTTGCTTTCTGAAGATTCGCCGCGATTGCTAATCTCAATAAGTTTATTTAGTGTTTCCATTGCTTTTCCAGAATCGATAATCTGTCCTGCAAGTGCGATTCCGTTCTTCAAACTATCAGCCTTACCACCGATATAAAGAGCTGCACCAGCATTAATGAGAACAGCATTTCGCTTATGTCCTTTTTCTCCGTTAAGAATAGCTAGAGTAATCTTGGCGTTTTCTTCAGGCGTTCCACCTCTTAAATCCTGTTTAGTACAGCGCGCAAAACCAAAATCCTCGGGCGTTATAACAGAGGATTTGAACCAGCCGTCCTTGATTTCGCAAATTGAAGTTGGCGCACTCATGGAAATCTCATCCAGCTTATCCTGACCATATACAACCATACCACGCTTAATACCTAGACTTACAAGAACCTGTGCCAAAGGCTCCACCAGATACTCATCATACACGCCAAGAAGCTGCATGGACGGAGAGCCAGGATTGGTTAGCGGACCAAGGATGTTGAATACAGTACGGAAACCGAGTTCCTTACGAATAGCACCTACATATTTCATAGATGAATGATAATTCTGCGCGAAAAAGAAGCACATTCCAACCTCTTTCAATAGTTCAAGGCATTTCTCAGGACTTTGATGAATATTGACGCCAAGCGCCTCCAAGCAATCAGCGGTTCCACACATAGAGGACGCAGCTCTGTTTCCATGCTTAGCAACTTTCATGCCGCCTGCTGCCGCAACTAATGCTGATGTTGTTGAAATATTGAAGCTATGTGCATTATCACCACCAGTACCAACTATTTCAAACAAATCCATTCCAGTCTCAACTCTAGTAGCGTGCGCTCTCATTGCTGCAGCACATCCGGCGATTTCATCCGTTGTCTCTGCGCGTGCGCTCTTTGTTGACAAAGCGGCCAAGAATGCAGCATTCTGTGTTGCAGTTGTTTCGCCGCTCATGATTTCATTCATGACGGTATAAGCCTCATCGTATGTTAGGTCTTCTTTATTTACTATTTTTGTAATTGCTTCCTTAATCATGATTCAAATCTCCTTTTATAAAATTCCTTATTATTGTTTTTCCGACTGGTGTCAAAATTGATTCTGGATGGAACTGAAGTCCAAAAATTGGATATTCCTTATGTTGAACTGCCATTACTTCTCCATCAGCGGTCGTAGCTATGACTTTCAAGCATTCAGGGATAGTAGCGGGATCAGCTGCAAGAGAATGATATCTTGCAACCAGATTTGTTTCTGGACAATCTCGAAAAATCGGTGAGCTTGTATCGAATTTTGCAGATGACTGTTTACCATGCATTAGTTCTTTAGCATAGGTCACAGTTGCTCCGAAAGCGGCACAGATAGACTGATGTCCAAGACATACACCTAAGATAGGGATATCTTTACCTAAAGCTTTTGCTACCTCAATAATTACACCTGCGTTCTCAGGTCTGCCAGGACCAGGCGATAGAATAATATGGTCTGGCTTCATATCAGATATCTGGCTAACAGTCATTTCATCATTGCGAATTACCTTGATGTTCGGCTCTATCTCACCGATAAGCTGAAAAAGATTATAGGAAAAGCTGTCGTAATTATCTATAAGTAGAATCATAGTTCCTCCTGTGCAAGCTCTAGTGCTTTAAGAGAAGACCTAGCTTTGTTAAGGCACTCTTCGTATTCCTTTTCGGGAACTGAATCTGCCACTATGCCGGCTCCACTTCTGACAAAAACCTTACCGTTTTTCTTGTATGCGATACGGATAGCTATGCAGGTATCCATATTTCCTGTGAAGTCGATATATCCGATGGCACCACCGTAGATGCCACGCTTGTTGTTCTCAAGTTCGCCGATTAGCTGGCAAGCTCTGATTTTTGGGGCGCCAGAAAGCGTTCCCGCCGGCAATACCGCTTCGATGGCATCAAGAGCATCTTTGTTTTCCATAATATCACCGCGTACAGTGGAGCCTATATGCATTACATGAGAGAACCTCTCAATGGAATGTAGTTTTTCGACTTGTACAGAACCGAATTTGCTGATTTTTCCGAGATCATTTCTGCCAAGATCCACCAGCATGTTATGCTCAGCAAGTTCCTTCTCGTCGCAGAGAAGTTCGGCCTCCAGTGCCTTGTCTTCTTCCGCCGTTCTGCCTCTTGGACGTGTGCCAGCTAGAGGGAAAGTGTGAAGTACGCCATTATCCAACTTAACCAATGTTTCAGGAGAAGCACCTGCAACTTCTACATCAGTTCCTGAAAAGTAAAACATATATGGCGAGGGATTGATTGTTCGAAGAACACGATAAGTGTTCAAGAGACTACCTTCAAAAGGCGCGCTTAGACAGTTGGAAAGTACAATCTGAAAAATATCGCCTTCGTGGATATAATTCTTTGCTTTCTCTACCATCTCACAGTACTGTTCCTTACTGAATAAAGCAGTAACTTCACCTTGGAGAACTCCGCCAGGTTCATTCTTCTTCTCTCCAGTGCGAAGTAGAGACTCTATTTGTTTTAGCTCCCAAACTGCCTTATTATAGTTTGTCTCTGGCTCATCAAGCTGCATATTTACAATCAGAATGATTTTTTGACGTATGTTATCAAAGGCAATTACTTTATCGAAAAGCATGAGATCGACATCTCTGAATTTCTCATTATCCTCCACTTCAACTCTCACGCTCGGTTCGCTGTATCCTAGAAAATCGAAGGAAAAGTAACCTACAAGCCCTCCAGTGAAGGGGGGCAGATCGTCAAAACGAGGACTCTTATATTGGGAAAGCACTTCCCTTATATATTTCGAAGGATTTCCTGTAACGTATTTTAATTT
>JAAYFK010000035.1 GCA_012728275.1 Clostridiaceae bacterium
CGAGTTACGTTAAACTCAGGGAATTTACCTTTTTAATTATATATATGATAAATAGTGATAGCCTGTTGCCCTTCTGGGAAGTAAATAACATTAGCCAGATGAGCTTATTATCGTTGTTTTATAATTCGAACATATATCTCCGCATAGAGTGATTACTTTCTTTTCGCGAAAACCAATCTATGCTGAATCTTATAACTAATGAAGAAAAGTATCGTATCAACGATAATTTTTACAACAACTTCGTTGCCAGTAGTAGCCATTACGCCAAGAGTAACAAATAAAGCACTGCATCCCATCTGAAGAATAGCCAGACAGAAATACTTTGTCGCTGATTTAGCGACAGTCTCGTTACTTAAGAATACTTTTTTATAGTTTACGGCGTAATTGAAAACTGCTGAGAAAACCCTGGCTATTACCGTTGAGACAATAATGTATTCTTTTAATCCGTTGAACTTGAACACACGACAAAAGATATAGAAGAGCAATATATCCACAATAAAAGAACTTGCTGAAGCAAGGATATATTTAAAGAACTGCTTCCCCAAAATCTTGTAGATATTAATTGAGTCCTTGATAGGATTGAAATGCGTTTGGTGATTGTCTTTGGATTCATAAATTGTCGGGATTGTTACTTCTCTAATTTCATATTTGTCGACAGTTGCAAGAAGCATTTCTGTTTCGAATTCGAATCGATTGCCTCCGAAATCAACGAGCTCCTTCATAAAAGTAAAAGGAATAGCTCTGAGTCCAGTTTGAGTATCACTTATGCTAAGTCCTGACACAAATTTCATGACTCTCATTGTTAGTTTATTACCAAAGCTACTCTTCCAGGGGATATCGTCTCCATCAAAACTTCTGACTCCCAATATTAGACAATTAGGATTCTTGGAAAACTCATCGGAAACGCTTTCTATACATTCAACAGTATGCTGTCCATCCGAATCGGCAGTAACAACACCAATAACATCAGGCAAGTTCTTTATTATATAATCGAATGCGGTCTTTAATGCTTTACCTTTTCCATAATTCACCTCATGTGTAAGTAAAACACCACCATCAGGTGTAATCAAAGACTCAACTTTAGTAAAAACGTCCGAATACTCTGAAGAACTGCCATCATTAATTACAATGATTTTTCTTTTGCCATTAACAAGAGTCTCAAGCAAACTAATCAATTGATTATCAGGTTCATATGCCGGAATGATTATAGGTATTTCCAATCTATCTCTCCCTTATTTGCATATATTAGAATCTCATTGATACAACTTTCCATTCACCATCGATTCTTACACAATAGAGTCTGGCAGTTGTAGGGACCACCTCAATATCGTTATATCCCATGGTCATATTCTGCTCAAGGTATACTTCAATATAAACAACATCCTCTGAATATGTGATGAAATCAAGGATTTCCTCGTTATCAATAGTAGTGTCAGAATGTGGATCAAAAAAAAGTAATGATGTATTACGACTAATAGAGTCATATAGCTCGCTATTAGCAGGGAAGAAAGGTAATAAACTCGTGAGCTGCTCATCCCTAGAAATAACATTGGCAAAAGTAGACGTGTAATCGATTGCGAATGCCTCTAATTCATCACGTTCAGGATGCTGATCTGAGTAACCTGCGTAATAGAAATCCGTTGATTCATCGTAAGTTACAGTCACTTCTTCATCATACATATCCGTAATTCTTACTTCCGGTTCCAGATATAGATCCGCTACATAGAAGTCATGATTGCCTGGAATAGTAGCATAGTCTTGAACATAACTTGCGTCTGCAGGCTGAACTTCATCAGAACATACGTAAGTATCATCTAGAAGTATGCCATTAACGTAAACGTTGAAGTTAGTTGGAGCAGTAATATTAACCGTCTCGAAAGGTTCAGTGTAGTAGTTGATTTCCTTAAGTTGCCAGCTGGCAAAACCAAATTCTCTTGGATTCTGCAAGTCTTTGCAAAGGGTAAACTCGGCTACAACAAAACCATCAGCCTCAACAACATACGTAGGCATAGAATCCGAGAAATTATTGGAAGGCTGATATGTTAATTCTTTTCCTTCAAGCATATTTCTGATGTATGTTATTACCGAATCTTCCGATTCAAATCCGGAGATTCTTGGGACTGAGGTCTCGGCCATGTTATCCAAGATATAATTTATATCATAATCCTTGAAATGAGCGAAAACCTCTTCGGCAACATGCTCTGGTAAAGATAACTGATACACTTCTTCGTAATGAACCATATAGCTATTTGCTTTCCCATAGAACCAGCAAATGAACACGGTTATTAAAATAAGCCAAATAGGAAGAATGATAGTAAAAACAGAAATGGAAATCTTCTTACTTGCCTTACGATTGACTGGCTTTCTTAAATTATTTTTTCTTGTATTACTCTCTCTAATACTAGTCTTTCTTATATTAGTCTCTCTTATATTAGTCTTATTCTCAGTCTTACTAGCAGCTACATTCTGGTGTTTCTTCATTTATGGTTCCTCCTCACTTTGCTGAGGGAGAACTATCCATGCAGTTGGCATTGCTCTGTCAGAACGAACATTAGCATTATCAACTATTTCTTCATCATTTAAGTACATTGAAGATGACATTCCACCATCAAGATTATAGGCATTGACAGCACCGTATTCGAGCATTATGTCAATAAGATCTGCCATTGTCGCTCCCAAGGAGGTTGTCTTACGTCCTTCGATACAAAGAAAGATAACAGCTCCATCAGATCTCTGACCTATTGCAGTACGAGGGTTAAGACCACCGCCGGCACCGCTATAGTCCGCTGCTTCTCCGTTAATTATAAGAGCAGGTCCAAAAGAGACACCATCCCTTATACCAATACTCTCAGCATAATCGGAACCCATATTTCCTACTACCAGGACATCGTCATTAGTAAAACCGCAGAAAGAAAAAGAACCTTGTGGATTTGGGTCATCAATATATTCTCCGGTTGCCTCATCTAGAATCTGAGGATAGCCAACGTGTCTAAGTGTACCTTCTGAGAATACCATTCCTATTGGGTAACCACCCATTCCAAGTCCACTCTCATCCTCATATCGGCCTCCGTTTATTCCAGCAACACCGCCATAGTTGTCAATGAGAGCTTCCAAAGTCAACCCGCCGCCTCCTTGAGAATAAGTAGGAATTGTTCCACAGATTACTCTGGAAGGATCATAAACAATCATAAGACAACCGTGAAATGTAGGACCGGATATCTCATGTATTTCAATCCCATCTCCATCCGGATCCAAATCCTCTTCAGTATCCTGATTCGAATTTTGGAGGGTTGCCTGTCTGTCCTGCGATTCCTGATACATGATATTGACGAGTGAAGGATCAGTTACAGTATTTAATTCCACGATCTGGTTCTTACTCAATATAGTCTGAATCTCATCTTCTGGAAGAACTAATCTGATTACTATTGGTCCAAAACTAGATTCCATCATAGAAGTAACGAAAACCTCTTTGAAATGTGTAGATGGTCCATAAATAGCAAGCCTTAAAGCTTCCCATGCGCCAACACCAACAATGATTAGTGTGGCAAGTAAAAAAATAAAAAATCCAATAATAATCTTTAATGCTTTTTTCATAAATACTATTTTACACTTTTTGCTCTAAGAATAGAAATGAAATAGTAAAATTTTTAATTATTGTACAGAAAAAACATAGACGGAAACGAGTAAAGATATCAAGCATTATATGCAGAGTAGAAAACACCCCCTTTACTAGTGTAAGTAAAG
>JAAYFK010000036.1 GCA_012728275.1 Clostridiaceae bacterium
CATATCATTATAACTGTTGGAAAAGCGAGAATATCCAAAGCATTGCTTGAACGTCTTTTCTTCATAATGATTTCTTCTTTCACAAAATCTATAATAAATAGCCTAATCTTTATAATCATAATAATCAAGTCGCGATACAGAAATCTTTATTTGTGTTACACTTTTTTACTTTTGTGCGATTTATCCCATAAGAAATCCCCCTGGCCTTACGATCAAGGGGATAATTCTCGTTATTAATAACTCGTCTCTTACCAAGACAACGGCAATCAGATGTTCTCGCTATCGCTAGTATCTGTCGCTGAAGCCTCATCCATTGAAGGAGTAGAACTTACATTAATAAACTCGTTATCTTTTGGAGTTACACTTACTTCACTAGAAATACTCATTGTGGAAGGAGCATGCTCACAAGCACCAGCAGTTGCAATCTTGCCTCCAACTAGACCAGCAAGTAGAGACTTAATGTCTATACCCATGCCCTGTGTGAAACCTTCAGTTACTTGTGTTGTTCCATTAATAATGTCTTGAAGTAGCTTAGCACTGTTACCTTCACCGTACATAGTAATCTTATCAACCTTAGATAGAGGTGAAGCAACATTCTTCGCAATTTCTGGTAAAGCGTTCATTACCATCTCAACGATAGCCGCCTCACCATACTTCTTCATAGCCTCAGCCTTCTTGTCGATACCCTCTGCCTCAGCCATAGCCTTTGCCTTAATAGCTTCAGCCTCGGCTAGACCGGTAGCTCTGATACCTTCAGCTTCTTGTTCTGCTGCAAAGCGAATAGCCTCTGCTTGAATTCTCTTAGCCTCAGCCTCTTGCTGTTGCTCGTACTTCTTAGCTTCTGCTTCCTTCTGTCTCTTAAACAGTTCAGCCTGTGCGCGCTGTTCTTGCTCATAACGGTCAGCATCAGCTTGTGCGCGAATAGAGGCATCGAGGGATTGCTTAGTAACTTCAACCTCTTGCTTTTTGAGCTCTGCATCACGCTCAGCTTTAGCAATTTGCGCATTAACTGTAGCTGTCTCAATGCTCTTTTGTTGCTCTTGCTCCTGAATACGGTAAGCCGCATCAGCCTCAGCATTCTTGGTATCAGCAATAAGCTTAAGTTCTGCCTTCCTAATTTCTAATTCATTGTTCCTTTGAGCAATCTCGGTGTCAGAAATAACTCTTGCATCGTTCGCTGCCTTGTCCGCCTCAGCTTGCGCAATAGCAACGTCGCGTTCTGCTTGTGCCTTTGCAATTGCCGCATTCTTTTTAATCAAAGCAGTATTGTCAGCACCAAGGTCTCTAATCAGTCCATTCTCATCCGTTACGTTCTGGATATTACAAGACAAAATCTCAATACCGAGCTTGTCCATATCCCTCGAAGCCTTCTGCATAACCTGATCTGAGAATGAGTCTCTATCAGTGTTGATTTCCTTCAAAGAAAGTGTACCGATAATCTCACGCATGTTACCCTGCAAAGAATCCTGCAAGTCCAAAGTTATATCGTTTGCCTTCTTGTTAAGGAAGTTCTTAGCAGCTAGTCGAATTCCATCTGTTGTAGGCGAGATTCTAACCTTCGCTACTGCATCTACATAAACGTTGATGAAGTCATTTGTAGGAACTGATTGCTCTGTCTTAATGTCAACAGTCATCTGTCCTAAATAGAGCTTATCAAGTCTATCTAGAAATGGTACCTTGATTCCAGCACGTCCGATAAGGATCTTTGCTTCCTTCTTAAGTCCGGAAATAATATAAGCTTGATCCGGTGGTGACTTCACGTATCCTGACATCAAAAGTATTAACACTATCAATACCGCAATTCCAATAGGTATTAGTGTTGGCAATAACACTTCTAAATCTGGCATAAAAATATCCCTCTTTTTCAAAAAAATTTTGAAGCACAATTTTGCACTCCAATAGAGGGATTATATCAGTAAAAAGTTGTTCTATCTAGACTATTTGCTTCTTACTTACTCTCGAAAAGCCTCTCTAAGCTTTTGTTTCATACTACCAATTTGTATTAGAGCGCCGCTTAACTGAAAGCATGTTCACGATTTGCTTAATCGCTTCCTCATTTCTCGGTCTGAACATTACATGATACGTGGTCGCATCGTCGTAAGTCTTCATTAACTCTTCCGAGAATTCGCTTCGTCTAGCCTCTAGCTTTGTACGCTCTTCTCTTCCAAAAATAACCATCACTCCAAAATCATCTTTTCTAGCATACAAAGCACAAAGTGTCTTACCACCACGTCGATACTTGTACTCGTATTCCCATTCCTTAAAGGCTTTACTCCAAATACGCTCCATCTCATACTTAGCTTCGATGGCCGCACATTGCTCTTCCCATAGTGTTTGGAGTTTGGAACCAAGCATATTAATCATCTTTTCTTTTGTAGGTGGTATCTCTAACATGCTTAGCATCTCCCTTCAAGCAATACTTGTATGATTATCTTTAGTATATCTTTTATACTCGAAAGTGTTGTATATATAGTGTAAATTTTTATGCTGACTTCATCACAGCTAGTTCGCATTTGATTCATAAAAAAGAAGGGTCAATTTGCCCTTCTTCTTATTATTAATATATCCTCATTAACACTTCCCTGTTACTTGTTAAGTGATTCTCTCAAAATCGCTCGCACCATGCTTGCACAATGGACAGATGAAGTCATCCGGAAGATCTTCGCTTTCATGTACATATCCGCATATCTTGCATACCCAGCCCTTCTTGCCATCAGTTTGTGGCTTTGGCTTAACGTTACTGAAGTAGTACGAATAGGTCATTGTCTCTTTATCGTTCAATACGCGGGCCTCGGTCACAGAGCAAATGAACATGCCGTGCGTTCCCAAATCGACTATCTGCTCGACCTTAAGGCTGAAAGTTGCATTGATATACTTTGGCATAATGCGAAGGCCGTTATCAGAGCGAATTGCCTCCTGGTCCGCAAACTTATCTACGACTCGCCCGCTTTGGAACCCAAACTTTTCGAAAATCGAGAAAGGTGCGTCGATCGACAAGCAATTCACGTTCATTATGCCCGTTTGCTTAATTACGTGATATGAGTAATTCTCCTTGTTGATATTGACTGCGATGTAATTCGGGCTGTCCGACACTTGTGTAACCGTGTTAACGATTAAGCCGTTGTCGCGCTTGCCGTCGTTGGATGTCACCACATAAAGGCCGTAGCCGATTCTGTAGAGCGCGGTCATGTCGTTCTTAATCGCGCTAGTGGTGCTAAGCGCAACGTACTCGCGACAAAGCTCGCGTGCCATTTGCTCAAGCGCGTCCTTAGTTTCACCATTCATAGCGGACTTAATCGTGACGATTGCGTCGGTGTAGGAGATGTTCTTGCTTTTTTCGAGCATGTTCTTGATAACTTTCGTAGCTTGAGGCGCCCAAGAACCGTTCTCAATAACGGCCACGGTGCGATTCTTAAAACCGCGCTCGGTCAAATGCTCAACAAACTCGCGCATAAATGGGAATACGTCAGCGTTATATGTCGTCGTTGCCAAAACCAGCTTGCCATATCTGAAAGCCTCCGCGACCGCTAGAGACATATCGGTCCTGGACAAGTCGTAAACTACTAGCTTTGGACAACCTGCCTCGCGAATCTTGGCTGCGAGGAATTCAACTGCTTTTCGAGTATTGCCATAAACCGACGTATACGCAATCATGATGCCCTCATCCTCTGGGGTATAGGACGACCACAAATCGTACTTGCTCAAATAGTGTCCCAAATTATCGGTTAGCATCGGCCCGTGCAAAGGGCAAATCTGCTTGATATCGAGCGTCGCCGCCGTCTTCAGAAGCGCTTGCACCTGCGCGCCATACTTGCCTACAATTCCTATATAGTAACGCCTAGCCTCGTCATCCCAAGGCTCATTCGCATCCGATGCACCAAACTTGCCGAACCCGTCTGCAGAAAAAAGCACCTTGTCAGCCGAATCATACGTCACCATAACTTCCGGCCAATGCACCATAGGCGCGAAAACAAACGTCAATTCATGCTTTCCAAGCTTCAAGCTCTCCCCATTCTCCACGCAAAGCTTATTCTTCACCATGTCAGGGCCAAAAAACTGATCTATCATGACAAAAGTCTTGCTATTAGCAACAACAGATGTATTAGGATACACACTTAAAAAATTGGCGATATTCGCCGAATGGTCCGGCTCCATGTGCTGCACTATCAAGTAATCCGGTTGCTTGCCATTGAGTTCCGCCACCAAGTTATCCAGCCACTGGTGCGCGAATCGAATATCAACCGTATCCATAACCGCAATCTTCTCGTCAAGAATCACATACGAATTGTACGTCATTCCTTTCGGAACACTGTATTGCCCCTCGAAAAGATCGATCTCGTGATCATCTACGCCTACATATCGAATAGTGTCAGAAATATACATATTGTATGACCTCTTTTTATAATCATTCTAAACAAATATACACCAGTAGAGTTTTCTTAGCTAGTCGAATTTCTACGAAAAACAACTCAGCAAGCTTCTTCTCCGGAATTGAAGGAATGATATCTAAATAGAGATCGTTGCTTATGAAATCAAACTCATAACCCATGCAAAAAACATCCTCTTGATATGCTTTTCCATTGACTATCAGTACTTATAATACTTACTACCTCTATCTTGCAATTCGCCTTCTCCACTCATTCCAGAAAGCCTCATACCCTAGTCTCAAGCTCTCGTCCTCAGGTACTGCCTTAGGAGCGCAATCATTATAGAATTGCTCAATCTTTGAAGCAAAAGCAATGACTTCTTTATGGTACTCGCCTGCAGGAACTTTCTCTATAGAGCAATCATCAAGAACAAGCTCTACGTTTCCTGGCTTGTGAACGATACTCCAGTCGATTGACTCAGAGCCTGCTTCGCTACGAATCTTAACGGTTTGCATGTCGTCATCGGGAATTATTGCGCGTATACTTGAAGGAAGCATGGCAATCTCGCTGCCTTCGATGTGATCTCGCATCAAAGACTTAAGCAGATATAAAGCGGTCGATGCGACTGCGGCGTTGCACTCATATGTGGTCTTACCAATTTGAACGGTCACGAAGCCGTAAGCTATGTACTCATTCTCGTCGTCCTTAAACTTGGTTGTTGATTTCTTTAGAAAATTCTTGCTTTGCTTCCAACATAATTTGTCGACATCAATCCTAAACATTCTTCCTCCTTTGTCACATAATGACACGCTAGTAAAAAAATATTGTTGATTACAAGAAAGGCTCAAACGTGACCCTGACAAAGGCGCGCGATCAAGCCCTATAAATTTAATTTTACTTCCTGAATGACTATTAATCAACACAGTATTTGCTCGCGCACGTGTAAATTATTGCTTTATTTCGAAAAGGTGATAAAAGTCAACAATCAAAAGTTAATTTTTGCCTGAATTTCTCAAACTGGAGCAGTAATTTCTACGTGGTTGCCCTCAGAATCAACTATCTCGACAACCCAATTTGAGCCGATTTGCGTAAGGGGGAAGCACACTTCCTGACCTTCAATTTTGTGCAGAAGCAATTCCTTGTCGCAAAGCTCAATGCTAGGCAAGCAATTGGAGCCAAACTCGTGAGGCTCGTTCTTCTTCTCATAAGCGAATAAACCAAACCTCATGCCCATGAGCTTGAAGACACTATAAACATCATCCCTTTTAGAAACCTTCTTGTCCAATAGCCCTTCATAAAAAGCGATGGCGCGCGGCATGTCCTTGACGCATATATACATCGCTCGCATACGAACTTTTGGAACTACAAATCGACGATAAACGGCGACGCACGAGAGTCCAACAATAACGCCCATAATAGCCGCGGCCAAAACGTCACTCGGGAAATGCACGTACAAGTACAAACGCGAGAAGGATATAGCAAGAGCCAAAGGAATCGTCCACCAGTTGCGCTTAAAATTAAGGGAGCACATTACTGTCGCGGAAATTGCCGAGGCCATAGTGTGACCGGATGGAAATGAGTAGTCCTTCGGATTCTTGATAAGCAAGTCGACGGTTTCGTTGAGCCAACAAGGTCTCGAGCGGCAAACAGTATTCTTGAGAATAACATTAGCGATTAGTACTCCGACGAGAATGGCAACTATCATAAGGATGCCTTCTTTTCGCTTACGCAAATCCTTGGACAAAATCTTCCACAGGCTAAGCAGAATCCAAACAAGCCCTATTTCTCCGATGGCAGTAAACGAAATCATAACAACATCGAGGACGCCATTATGCATATGTTCGGCAATCCAATTTAGGATGCTCCAATCAAGTTCTTGGATAAGTTCCATATTATCAATCCTGGTTCTCGAAATCTACCAAGTGCTCCTGACCATACAAACCGCGAAGCTTTGGCTTCTCAATTTTACCTGTCGCATTACGTAGTACTGGCGCGAAAATTATCTCGCGTGGTCTCTTATATCGAGGAAGCTGCAAGCAGAATTCGTTAACCTCATCTTCAGTCAAAGTCTCGCCTTGCTTAACTTCAATAATGGCGCCTTCAATCTCGCCTAGACGCTTGTCCGGAAGACCAATTACAGCTACGTCCTTGATTTTGTCATTCTTCATGAGGAAGTCTTCAATCTCTACTGGATAGAGATTCTCTCCACCAGAGACAATTACGTCCTTTTTTCGATCAACAAGAAAGATAAAGCCGTCCTCGTCTTCTTTTGCAACGTCACCGGTAAGAAGCCAGCCGTCCTTAAGAACTTCGTTAGTTGCTTCTGGATTTTTGTAGTAGCAAACCATGACGCCGGTACCCTTTACACAAAGCTCGCCGGTCTCACCCTTAGCTACAGGACTTCCGTTCTCGTCGATAATCTTGCACTCCCAACCATAACCAGGAATGCCGATCGCGCCAACCTTGTCGATATTCTCAACGCCGAGGTGCACGCATCCAGGTCCGATGGATTCGCTAAGACCATAGTTCGTATCATATTGATGCTTAGGAAAGTAAGTTAACCATCTCTTAATCAAGGACTTTGGCACAGGTTGCGCACCTATGTGCATCAAACGCCATTGGTCAAGATTATAGTCCGAAAGCTTGATTTCTCCACGGTCGAGAGCGTCGAGAATGTCTTGCGCCCAAGGCACTAGAAGCCAAACAATTGTACAATGCTCTTTTGAGACAGCATCTAGGATATATTGTGGCTTCGTACCTCTAAGAAGAACGGCACGTGAAGCGGATAGAAGACTACCCATCCAGTGCATTTTCGCTCCTGTGTGATACAAAGGTGGAATACAAAGGAAGCAATCGTTCTTGCCTGTTGTATGGTGCTTCTGCTCTACTGATGCCGCGTGCATCAAACTCTTGTGCTTATGCAAAATCGCTTTAGGGAAGCCAGTTGTTCCTGAGCTAAAATAAATCGCACCCTCGTCCTCGTCAGTTACTACGACGTCAGGCGCTTCTGAAGAATAGTCAGCAACAAGCTCACGATAGTTCTCAGCGAAGGTTGGACAAGTCTCACCAACGGAAATTAGAACGCGATTCAAAGCAAGTTTATCCTCGATTGTCTCAATTCTTCCAATGAACTCAGGCCCGAAAAACAGAATGTCCAAATCGGCTAAGTCAGCACAATATAGAATTTCATCCGATGTATATCTGAAGTTAAGGGGCACAGCAACTGCGCCTGTCTTTAGTATTCCAAAATAAATAGGCAACCACTCAAGACAATTCATCATGAGAATGCCAATCTTATTACCCTTCTTAATGCCTCTACTAATTAGCATGTTCGCTAGGCGATTCGCCTTCTCGTCAAACACCTTCCAAGTAATCTCTCTTCTATACGCCTGCTTCTCGGTAGGCTGGATGAGCTCGTACTCTTTCCAGGTGATTCGGCCCGACTCCTGCTGTTCAGGATTAAGCTCGACTAGAGCTACCTCATCCCCATATATTCTTGCGTTTCTCTCCAAATAATCTATTACAGGCATTTGACCCAAGCTCCAATCTATGATAATGAATTTTGCATTTCGAAAAGTATGATCCTTCAACATATCGCGCGTGTTATTAATATATATAAATACACACAAATAAAAGTTTACCACAGACAAGAAAAAATTAAAGTCAATTTCTTCTCGTGCTGCCCCCCAAACTTTGATTAGAATAAAGTACTGATATAAATGCAAATATGGATTCCATCAACGCACAATCGCGTTACTGCGCATTACCTTGTTACTGTCTATTTATGAAACTTTATATCGTTTAACTTTCACTATTTCTTCTTTTTTACCTTGCTATTATCATTTTTGCGTAATTATTTGCAAGTTATTCTAATTAATCTTTCATTTATTGTTGACAGGTATCTCCTCTGGGTTTATATTTTTATCATCAAATATGAATCGAGGAGCAAAAATGAATTCAGCAGATACTGGCTTTATGCTGATATGTTCAGCAATGGTATTATTTATGACTCCCGGGCTGTCGCTTTTCTATGGCGGCTTCGTTAGGCGCAAGAACGTCCTCAACACAATTATGATGTCAACTCTCATGATTGGTCTTGCTATTGTAATGTGGGTTGCCTTCGGTTACTCATTGTCGTTCGGTGGAAACCACTTTGGCATTATCGGGGATTTTCGAAATGCATTCTTCAACGGAATAGGCTCAAAGCCTGGCAGCTATAGCGACAGCATTCCGGCTTACGTATATGCCGCTTTCCAGATGATGTTCGCAATTATCACGCCGGCACTTATTTCCGGAGCTGTTGCGGAACGCATGAAATTTAAAGCATATTTCATCTTTATGGCACTTTGGTCGATTATCGTATACTACCCTATGGCCCATATGGTCTGGGGACAGGGCGGTTTTCTCGCGAGTATTGGAGCGGTTGACTTCGCTGGAGGCAATGTCGTTCACATCAGCTCTGGCTTCTCGGCGCTCGTTCTTTGTATCCTTCTTGGCAAGCGCAAAGGATATGACACCCAGTCCTATCGTACACACAACATTCCTATGATAGCTATAGGCGCATTTGTTTTGCTTTTTGGTTGGTTTGGCTTCAATGCCGGATCTGCCTTAAAGGCTGATGGTCTTGCAGCTCACGCCTTCATTACTACTGCTGTTTCAGCTGGTGCAGCAATGCTTTCCTGGATAATTATTGAGTGGAAGCATAATGGCACGCCTTCTCTAGTTGGTGCAGTCACTGGAATCGTCGCTGGTTTAGTTGCAATTACTCCCGGCGCAGGCTTTGTGCCTGTTTGGGCCGCTCTCATAATTGGTGCGCTCGTATCCCCTCTATGCTATTTCTTCATATCAGTTGTTAAGAAGCACTTCGGCTACGACGACGCCTTGGACGCTTTCGGCTGCCATGGTATCGGCGGTGTATGGGGAGGGATTGCAACTGGCCTTTTCGCACAGAAATCAATAAATCCTATTGCTCAATGGGACGGCCTTGTATTTGGAGAAACTAGGCTTATATTAGCGCAAGTAATAAGCATTCTCGTCACTATA
>JAAYFK010000037.1 GCA_012728275.1 Clostridiaceae bacterium
ATTTGATTGGAGCTATCTTCAAAGATGATTAGTTTGAGCGATTTGAGGAAGCGGAAATGGTTTGCTGAAGCCTTTTCTGCTTTAGGATTCATAGTAGTTGCCTTGGTCCTTGTTGTCCCATATCTGACCAAGGGAGAATTTTTCTTGGGAAGTGATGGAGTTTCTTTTTTCGCGACGAAGAAGTTCTATATTGATTCTCTTTTTTCGGGAGACTTCGCATTTTGGACTAAATACTTACTTGGCGGAATGCCTAGTGAGATAGGTGGTACGATTACTTATCCGCCAATTTTTATTTTTGGACTTTTGCCTTTGAAGACGTTTGTGACTTGCTATTATGGGTTTCATCTTGCGTTTGGGGCTTATTTTACATATAAGTATTTAGCACAGATTAAGTGTAATAATAAAGTGGCTTTCGTTGTTGCTGTTCTATATGAATGCTCAATTCATTTGGGAGGTCTTCGTAAGGATCACATCGGGATAATTACGGCAGTCACGATTCTTCCGATGATTTTGTTTTTCGCGCAGAAGTATCTGGACGAAGGAAAGTTCAAGTGGCTTGCAGTTTGTGCTTTTGGAATGAGCATGCAGGTTTCTGCTAATGTATTCCAGCAAGCCTTCTATACAGATGTTCTTTTGTTCTTCTATATTGTGTTTATCGCGTTAATAAATAAAACTGCTATTAAGAAGCTAATAAAAGATGTTGTTTTGTGGGTTACTACCTACATAGGAATGAGCGCTTTGGTATTAGTTCCTACGGCGATGATAATTTCTTACTTATCGTCTATGGCCGAGAATAATTCCTACGATAATTTCTTAACCTTATCCATTAATTACTATAAGATGCTACAAATGATATTCCCAAAGGTTTATGGTGATATCTATGGTTGCGCTACAGTTATGGATTCTTCGGAGATGAATATTGAGTTGTTTCTCGGTACCTTGTGTTTTGCGATTCTCTTGTTTACGGTTATTCGATACAGGAAGATAAAAATGGTACGCATATCTTCGGTCATCATGCTTATTTCTCTAATATATGCGTCAGTAGGACATATTCCATACCTAAGGATGCTAGTTTATGTAATCCCGGTGATAGGTGGCTTCAGGGTTCCTTCGAGGGCACTATTTATATTTATTTTCTTTGCCTTTGTGCTCATTGCAATTGGTATTTCTCAGATATTCCAGCTTGGGGAATTGAAGTTGTTCACTAAGAGATTCTTGCAAGGTGCCCTTGTAGTAACCGGACTGGTAGTATTGTTCGGGGTTGGTAGTTTAATTTATATTAATGTAACAGGTTCATATTCACTACAAGCACTTGGAAGCTATATGCTAGATGCTTTTCTGCCTTCTATAGCGGTAACGTTTGCGGCGATTCTTCTCCTAAGAATTATACTTAAAGTTAAGATAGGTGATAACAGTAGGTTATTACTGTTTTCTGCAGTTTTAATAATGGTTACTTGTTTTGAAGTATTGCCATTCCAGACTCTAAGCAATTCGACTCCTTACGAGTATTTTGATATAGATGAGCAAACTATTGCTTTACGAGATGATCTCGGAGATTCGAAGGTACTTGATGCTTATGTTAATCAATACAATGGAACTAGTATCGTATCTAATAATATGGGTGCACAAAGAGGCATAGCTAGCATTAATGCTTATGTTCCTTTTAACTATCCGAATCTATTTCGAATGCTTAATGAAGGCAACAATTGCATGCTAAGCAATTCGGGAGTAATGATTGGGTCGCCTTTGATGGGATATACACTTAAGTACGAGAATGATGCTCTCTCCATGTTAGGAGTTGAATACATCATAGATACGTCAGGACTCTTAGGCACAAACAGCAGTTTTGTAACTTCGGATTCAATCGAACAGGAGCAAATTTTTGAAGCTTCAGATATAGTTCTTAACCCGAACATCGATGGACTTTTCATGTGGCAAGAACCTATAGAGCTAGAACCATACACCGACTATAAGATTGATATAGTTTTAGATGTGCATCCAATCTCAGGTGAGATGATTATGGATTTCTATGGCGGTCGTACCTATGATTTTGCCGAACAGAACTATAATTGCGCAGTAAGACGTGGAGAAACACATGTTGAGGCAATATTCAATTCAGGTGACACGACTCAAGCTATCGATCCTATAAATATTAGAGTTTATAGTTTTGACGGTGCTACAAGAGATATCGTATCGGTACAGGTAGAAAGAATTAGTTATGAGACAGATAATTACTTGCTTTACGATAGTCTAGAAGACGGCACGGCTATCTATGAGAATCCTAATGTGAATGATGTTCTTTATGTACCTGAAAGAGTTGAACATGTTGACAGCTTCGATACGATGCTGAACGATTTAATTTCTTATGATTTTAAGGACGTAGCGTACGTTGAGGAAGATGTAAATATGTCTATCGATCAAGGGGATACTAGCATCAGTAATATAGACTTCTCGAACAATAGGATCGTAGCTCAAGTAAGTAGCGAATCCGATAGTTTTATTATGTTCTCTCAAAGCTACTATCCAGGTTGGAGGGTATATATCGATGGCGAGGAAGCTACGTTATATTGCGTTAGCGGAACAATCATGGGTGCCAAAGTACCTTCTGGGGATTATGAAATTAGATTTGAATATATTCCAATATATTCATATATTGGTTTAGGTATTACTGGTGCGACTTTCTTAGCTTTGATATCATTTGCAATTGTTGCCAACGTATCAAGCAGGAGAAGGAAGAAGAGTATTACAAGTAGCACCAACATTAAGACAACTGTTAAGGAGACTTAATTTGAAGAAGATAGGTTTTGTAGTCCCTTGGTATGGAGATAGTATTCCCGGAGGCGCCGAGATGTTAGTTCGGGGCTTGACAGATAACCTTAATAAGAGAGGCATATCAATTGAAATTCTTACAACATGTGTAAGAGAGTTCGCTTCGGATTGGAATGTTGATTTCTATGAGAAGGGTGAGACGACCTCGGAGAAGCTTGGCGTTACGATTAGAAGATTTCCTGTTCGCAAGAGGAACACTGCTAAGTTTGACGAGATTAATGGATACTTAATTCAAGGTAAGATCATTTCCCCAGAGCAAGAGAAAGTATTCCTAGAAGAGATGGTTAATAGCTCTCAATTGTACAAGTATATGGAAGAGCATTACGATGATTATTCCTACTTTTTCTATGCACCGTATATGTTTGGCACTACCTACTATGGCTGCATAAAGTTTCCTGAGAAGAGTATCGTCATTCCTTGTTTTCATGACGAGGCCTACTTTCATTTTTCTGCTTTTGCTAGTTGCTTTTCGAATGTTAAGGGCCTTATTTATAATGCTCTTCCTGAGTACGAACTTGCCAATACTTATTACGATTTAGCGGGTGTTAAGCAATTGGTGCTTGGTACGGGGGTCGATATTTCCGTCACGGGTGACGCTATAAGATTTAAGCAGAAGTATGAGCTCGAAGGCCCATTTATGATTTATGCGGGACGTAAGGATAAGGGTAAGAATGTTGATACGCTTCTCAAGTTTTTCGAAGAGTATCATGCTCGAAAAGCATCGAAGAACACCTCATCGGATCTTAAGCTTGTCCTAATTGGTGGTGGCGAGATTGAAATTCCTGAGGCTATCGAGGATAAAGTCGCTGATCTTGGCTTCGTGCCAATTCAAGATAAGTACGATGCAATGGCGGCAGGAACATTTTTGTGTCAGCCTTCTCATAATGAGAGTTTCTCGCTTGTTATTATGGAGAGCTGGTTATGTAAGAGGCCTGTTCTAGTAAATGAGGCTTGCCTCGTTACGACGAACTTTGTTAAGGAATCTAATGGGGGATTGTATTTCAACAACTTCTGCGACTTTGAAGGTTGCATTGATTACTTTCTTGCAAATGAAGAATCATGCAAGGCTATGGCTTCGAATGGCAGAGACTACGTTATCAAGCATTTCTCGTGGGATGCAATTATCGATAATCTGATGGAGTTTTTGAACCATCTCGATGACAATAAGGAGGATGTGACTCATGAGTGAGAATACGACTGCTAACGACATAAATATAGAGCTAATTATGAAGCAAATCCGTGAGGGAATTAAGGAAAGGGGCGCTGATAAGATTCCCTTGTCTTTTCGCGAAGAGACACATAGTTGTGGAGCGACGCACGCTAATGGCGCATCACGGGATTTTTCTTCTAGAGACGACGATATATCTAAGTCTGTTACTTACTTAGGCACAAACTATGAAGTAAGCGCATATGAGATGTTATTAGGGAACAAAATCAAAGTCTTTATTAAGAAAGTTATTAGAAAGCTAGCAGCGTTCTTTGTATTGCCTATAGTAAGACAGCAGAATATCTTGAATTATCATTACTATAGAGTTGCTGAAGCTGTAGCTATTCAAAGAGATGAGGTTGAAGAGCTTAAGAAGATTGAAAACGAGCTTGAGAAGCGAGTTGAGGCTCTCGAAAAGACCATGAGTGCTAATTGCGATAAGGAGAACTAAGATGTCCAATGTACGCAAAATCATAGCTGAAAAGGTCGCATCGACTAATCTTTCTGGTACTATTGCGATTCCGTTTGATTTCAAGAAGCTTAGGGGGAAGATTACTCCAAGCGGCACTACTCGAATACCAGAAGAAAACATCGACATAATAAGAAAGCCCGATGTAGTTCTTGTACCTCATAACCCTATCGGGCGCGTTTGCTCATGGTTTATGGGCTTTTTCGTGTATGGAATTTATAACAGTCAAAACAAGCTTAACAAGGAGCTGACGAGCGTATTGCTTGAAAGCGAAAGGCTTGCGGATGAACGAGAGGAGCTACTCAGGAGAATTTCTGATTTGGATATTAGGTTAATGAAGATGGAGAAAAGCAAATGAGAGTAGTTCAAATTCTAGTTACGCTATCCTTTGGCGATGCAGTAAGCAACGATTGTTTAGCGATACATAAACTTTTGGAAAAGAATGGCTACAAGTCATCGATTTTTGCTGAAAATATAGACAAGAGAATTAATGCTAGTTACGTCAAAAAGTATAGTAGCTTGCCAAAATTAAAAGCAGACGACGTGATTCTATATCACTTGTCCACTGGTTCAGAGCTTAACCTGAAGGTCAAGGATTTTCCTTGCCGTAAGTTTCTAATCTACCACAACATCACACCTTCTCATTACTTTGCGTCCTATAACGGCGCTACTACAAAGCTTTGCGCGATGGGCGCCGATGAGACGATACTTCTTAAGGACACTTTTGAAGCCGGGTTCTGTGATTCTCAGTACAACCTGGACGAGCTTCGCAAAATAGGTTACACGTGTCCTCTTGTAGTAAGACCTATACTCATTCCATTTGAAGACTATAAGAAGAAACCCTCTCAAGAAGTTGTAGATAAATTCGGCTCTAACAAAGATTTAGTTAAGAATGTAATATTTATCGGAAGAATAGCACCAAACAAATGCCAAGAAGATATTATCTCGACCGCATATGCATATAACAAGCTATACGGTGATGAGAAGTGTAAGGTTCGTTTCATACTTGTAGGAAGTGCTAACGGCACAGAAAAATATCTATCTGAATTGATTGCTTTTGCGAAAATTCTTGAGCTAGATAACGTCATTTTCACCAAGCAAATACCATTTGATGAGATTCTTGGATTCTACAAAACGGCGGACTGCTTGCTTTGCATGAGCGAGCACGAGGGCTTCTGCGTCCCTTTGGTTGAGGCTATGTGTTTTGATGTTCCAATTCTAGCGTATAAAGCAGCTGCTGTTCCAGAGACCATGGGCGACAGCGGGGTATTACTTGAGACAAAGGACCCTGCCACAAGTGCGATGTATTTGCATGAGATTCTTTTCGAAAAGGATCTTCGAAGCCAAATAATTGAAGACGAGCGTGAGCGACTAAAGCGTTTTTCTTATGATGTGGTCTCGAAGGAATTCATTGACACCCTAAAGCAATATATTGAAGGAGTGAAGTCATGAAAGTCTGCTTCGTAGTTCAAAGATATGGTCTTGAGGTAAATGGCGGTGCCGAAGCATACGCAAGGCAAGTTGCAGAGCATATGGTCGCACTTGGCGGGCATGAAGTTCACGTGGCAACGACCAAAGCCATCGATTATGTGACCTGGAATAACGAGTATACAATCAACGAAGAGGAACTAAACGGCGTAACAATACATCGCTTCAAGGTAGTAAGACCTCGTAATCAGGAAACGTTTAACAGGTTATCCGCTAGAGTTCTAACAACTCCTACTAGTAAAGCTGAACAAGAGATTTGGATGCAAAGACAAGGCCCAGAAAGTCCTGAGCTTGTTGACTTTGTAAAAAACTCTCACGACATCTTCGATTGCTTTATTTTTGTATGCTATCTGTACTACACAACATATTTTGCTATGTCTCATGTTAAGGATAAGGCGATATTCATCCCAACCGCACATGAGGAAAGACCAATACATCTAGATATCTTTGCGGATATGTTCAAGTGGCCTGCTGCCTTCTATTACAACACGGTTGAGGAGAAAACTTTAACTAATAAATTGTTTGACGTTAAGGGCAAGCCTGATAACGACGGCAAGGGTGGAGTTGGAGTAGAGCTTCCTTCAGGGATTGATGCTGATGGATTTAAGAGTAAATATAACTTAGATAACTTCATGGTCTATGTCGGACGAATAGATGAGAACAAGTGCTGTCCAGAATTGTTCAGGTACTTTGCTGAATATAAGAAAAGAAATCCCAACAGTACACTAAAACTTGTTCTAATGGGCAAGGAGATAATAGAAGTACCTAAGCGCGACGACATAGTGTCGTTAGGCTTTGTAAGTGAAGAAGACAAGTATTCAGGCATTGCCGCTTCTAGGTTCCTGGTATTGCCATCCAAGTTTGAGAGCCTGTCCATTGTTGTTCTTGAAGCTATGGCGCTTGGGAAGCCAGTCCTTGTAAGTGGAGATTGCGATGTTTTGGCTGGTCACTGTGTAAGAAGTAATGCTGGTCTTTATTATTTTGGATATCTTGAGTTCGAAGCATGCATAAATTATCTAGTCTCCCACGACTTGGAGAACAAGCTTATGGGGCAGAATGGTATCGAATATGTTGCTAGAGACTACTCGTGGCCTGAATTAATCAAAGGATACGAGAGATTGATGGATAAGGTTATTAGAAGAAAATAACCTAACATCAAAAACTACAATCAAGACATGCAATCAAGTCTCAAGTCTCAAGACTCAAGACATACTTCTTGCTAAAGGAATAATGAAGTCGTGGCAAGCCTTAGCGAAGCCGTCCTCCTCGCATGACGAAGTAACATACTTAGCTACGTCAAAAAGAATTGGAGTAGCATTGCCCATCGCAATCCCGTTAAAAGGCTTATCAAACATCGAATAATCGTTGTCGTTATCGCCTATAGCGAAAACATGCGAATCAGGTATTCCCATATGCTTAGCAAGTGCGTGCAAGGCATTACCCTTCGTAGATCCCTTAACCATTACATCATCAAATCCCTTAGTCGATGATACAACCTCAAGTTCACTATCATTGTATATTTGCGAAGAAAAATCGTCAGGACTTTCAATCATTAGGAACTTATTAAATCCCGGCAATTCTTCGGATTTAAGTATATCCGCATCAAAATTTCTTAATACAGCCTTCTCATCTTCAGAAAGACCTTCATTATATTTCAAAAAGAAATCCAATCGGCTACTTCTAGGTGAGAAGTATACTGCGTCGCTGTTGTAAGCCGTAAAATCTATATTATTCTCAAAAAACAACTTAAGCAATTCTCTACTTTTCTTGTCGCTAAAATCGGCGGAGAATACACTCTTACGTTTCTTATAGTCGAAAATCTCGCCACCATTACTGCAAATGACAGGAACCTCAATTCCCAAATCGAAGACATATTTGCTTACCAAAAAATGTGTTCTTCCTGTAGCAAATGTGAAGGCTATACCGTTATCGCGTAATTCTAATAATGCCTCTCTATTTGCTTTTGATACCTCTCCGCTTGGGAGAAGAAACGTGTAATCCATATCAGATGCCAATAGAAACTTGTAATTCATTTGATTAGTTATCCTTTAAAACATTTAATTAGAGTATAATATCACTAATTACAAATTTTAGAAGATAAAAAATATACTTTCGTGAGGGAAATATGCAAAGAACAGCAATAATTATGGCAGGCGGTGGCGGAACACGTTTTTGGCCTGTTTCTAGAATGACGACACCAAAGCAATTAGTTAAGCTAACAGGAAATGACGTAATGATTAACGAGACGATCAAGCATTATGATCATGTTGTAGATAGAAAAGATACGTTTATTGTAACTAATGAGAAGCAAGCACAATTAATGGACAAGCTTCTTTTCGATGAGGTAGATAGAAGTCACATTCTAATCGAGCCAGTACAAAGGAACACGGCTCCTTGCATCATTTATGCAGCCATGACCATTAAGAGACTCTACGGAGATGCTCTGATGGCGGTATTCCCAGCAGACCACCACATTGCCGATATTCGCGAGTATGAGCGTGTTTTAGAGCTAGCATTTAAGACGGCTGAAGAGACGAATAAGATGGTCACAGTGGGCATTTGGCCTACATTTCCTTCTACTGGGTATGGTTATATTCGTTTCTCAACAAATCCTGTTGAGCCTGGATCTGAGGTATTTTACCTAAGAAGATTTGTCGAGAAGCCAGAAGAATCAATAGCTAAAGAGTACATTAATTCGAAGAAATATCTTTGGAATTCAGGAATGTTTATTTGGAAGGCTTCAGTTATTCTCGAGCAATATAAACAGCTTCTTCCTGAGATGTATGCCAGCATGGAGGCTATATTTGACAAGCTACGTACGCCGGAGGAACAGGAAGCGATTGCTGCTGTTTATCCTGGACTTGAGAAGGTTTCTGTTGATTATGGAATCATGGAGAAAGCTTCCGAGGTTTATTGTATTCCAGCTGAGTTTGGTTGGAACGATGTGGGTTCTTGGGATGCATTGGATTCGGTATTTAACAAGGATGAGAATGGCAATGTACGTGTTGGACAAAGTGAGATTATTGATTGTGAGAGATGCGTATTCTTCGATGAGTCTGGCGATAAGCTAACTACAGCTATTGGACTTGAGGATACAGTCGTTGTTCAAACTAAGGATGCTATTCTTGTTTGTGCTAAGGACAAGGTCCAAGATGTTAAGCAAATGGTTGAGCTACTTAAGGAAAAGGGCAGAGTCGATCTTCTTTGATTCCGTTTAGAATGATAGTAGAGAGGTATTTTTGATGCGAGTTGCTATCGATTTGACAGCCACGCCGAAGAATAAGACTGGTATCGGACGATACATGCTTGGTTTACTTAAGGGTCTTCAAGAGTCAGATAATGAGAACGAGTATATTCTTTTCGCTCAAGATGATGATCTTGACGGGTTTGGAGTTTACAAAGACAACTTCAAATTTGTGCCTGTAAACCATAGGATTCTGCGTAAACAATGGATTCGCGTGCTTTGGGAGCAAATTGTTCTTCCTTTTAGAATAAGAAAACAGGCGATTGATGTTTTGCATTGTCCTAATTTTACGATGCCGTATTTTCTAAGGCTGTTTTCGCATAAAACAGCAGTAGTTGGAACTTTCCATGACATGACCTACTTTTTCCTACCTGAATATCATGTTGGCTGGAAAAGAGAAATGTTCAAAGCTTATATCAAGATGACTTCGAAGGCATGCGACAAGGTAATAACAATATCTCAAAACTCGAAAGCGGATATTGCCAAGTATTGCAAATTAAGAAATAAAGATGTATCAGTAACTTACATGGGTGTTAAGGAGAAGTTTTTTGATACTGCTCCAGCTTCAGATAGCACATTGCAAAATTATGGAATTGACTCCAAATTTATTCTTTATGTAGGCACTCTTGAGCCCCGGAAAAACATCCCAGGTCTAATTGAAGGCTATGCTGGATTAAGCGACCAAATTCGAGACGAGTATAAACTTGTAATAATTGGCAAAAAGGGATGGCTTTACGAGGAGATTTTCGAGACAGTAAGCAAAGATAGCAGGTTAAAGGACAAGATCGTATTTACCGGCTACGTCGCAGATGAGGATATGATTCCTTTGATGCGAGCTTCAAGCGTCTTTGCGTATGTGTCCTTCTATGAAGGCTTTGGAATTCCTGTAATTGAGGGTATGGCAAGTCGTAAGCCGGTAGTCACTTCAATCGGTTCGTCTCTAGAAGAGATAGCGTCAGGATTTGGGTTCCTTTGCGACCCTAAGAACACGAAAACTATTACAAAAGCCTTGGATGAGGCGATAGCTGAGGATAAGGCAATAGAGAGATGCGAGGAACAGGCTCTTTTAAGGCTTGAAAAGCAATGTGAACACGCCAAGATGTTCAGTTGGAAAGAGTGTGGCAAGAATAGTATTAAAGCCTACGAGGAGGCTTACGAGGTTCGAAATGGTAAGTAAGAAGGAAACATGTGCTTTTGTTGTCTTGACATACAATAGTGGAGTTTTTTTAGAGAATTGCTTGCTCTCAATAATGAAGCTCGACTGCGTCGACCCGTATATCTATGCTTGTGACAATGGCTCAACGGATGATACCGCGCGAGTCCTTAATTCCATGTCTGAGAGATTTCCGAGTAGACTATCTACGATTTTCAACGATAAGAATGAAGGTACTACGAAGCCTCGTAACGATTGCATCAAAGCAGCAATTAAATCTGGCAGAGTCTTTAAGTACCTTATTATTTTAGATTCTGACACCATTATTAATAGCGACGCGATGTCAAAGATGTTCGCCGCACTCGAGAGCGATCCTTCTATTGGAATTGTTGCTCCTCGTATGTTCAATGATCGAGGTGTTGAGCAAATGTCCGTAAAAAAGGCCCCTTCTTTAAGGACCAAATTCCTTAAAGCTTTTCCTTCAAAGGCGGCGAATTCTCGTGGATTAGCGAGAGAGAAGTATGAGTTTTTTCCAGGCAAGGATCTTACAACAACGCCTCCTAATGGATATGTGCCACTAAACGGGAAACTTCCTTCGTTGAAATTCTCGAGAGATAATTCTGTTTACTTTGGCGATTATGCAATCTCCGCCTGCTGGGTAATGAGAATGGAATTAATTAAGAAAGTCGGCCTTCTTGACGAGAAATATTTCTACGCGCCGGAGGATGCGGATTATTGTGCTTGTGTATATGAGCATGGACTTAAGGTTGCATTAGTATCCGGTGCTTCTATTTTTCATCTTACTCAGAGGCTCTCGAAAAGGAAATTCTTCTCCAAAATCAACCTTGTTCACATATTCGGTCTCATACGATATGCTTTCAAGCATGCGAACAAGCCAAGCACTCTATCAAAAAAATAATCCCTTAAACTAAAATCTTATGATTCCGAATCATGATTCTCTCTGGATTGAACCGAAAGTACAGTCTTCCTATTCGCTTCAAAGGTCTTATTGTATAACCTTGGGGTGAAGATGGATCTTACTGTTGAGAAGATAATCTTAATATCTTGAAGAATAGAATAGTTCTTAATATAGAGTAGATCGTACCTTAGCTTATTTTGGGCAGTTGTATCGTAGTTGCCTGCAACTTGAGCTAGTCCTGTAATTCCAGCCTTAACAGAGAAACGCTGAGAATATCCAGGAATCTCCTTCTCAAAGTTCTCAACAAATTCAGGCCTTTCCGAACGGGGACCTACCACACTCATGTCGCCGATGAGAACATTAAGAAATTGTGGAAGCTCGTCTATCTTGGATCTGCGTAAGAACTTACCAAAAGTAGTTACTCTAGGATCGTTCTTACCTGAGATAACGGCACCAGTCTTGTCTTCAGCATCTACGCTCATAGTACGAAGCTTATAGATGTTGTATTTTTTATTCTTAAGAGTCAGTCTTTCCTGCTTGAAAAAAGCCGGCCCAGGAGAAGTGATTTTAACGATAAGAGCGCAGAAAAGCATCAATGGACCTGTTACGATTATCGCGAGTAAAGAAACTACTACGTCAAACAAACGCTTAAACATTCTTTGCTCGAAGGTAAGCCCCATCCTGTCTAACATGAAGACCATCAAATCGTTGAGACTAATAAGTCTCGAACGGTAAAGGCTGATCTCATAGAACTGAGGAACAACATATGCAACCGCCTTATATTTTGCACAAGATAAAATAATATCCGACTTCACATCCTCAGGAACGTCAGGGCAAATAAAAATCTCTGCGTTACGGCGGATGGCTGCACTCACAAGCCTCTTATCTGAGTACTTAATAGGTTCACTTAAGTTTAAGTCAAGTCCAGGAAGAGAAGGCTGAATCTTATCGGATACCGCTTGCATAGTAGCTTGATTAGCTCCAATTATTACAAGCTCGCCGTTGTCGTAGAGCCTATGGCTAATTACACTGCAGAGCATCTCCCAAGCAAAAACATAAACTATTAAGAAAATAAAGCTAATTACAATAACGCTTCTAGGGAAAGCTCTTTGCTCAGTAAGATCCTTAGCTGAAAGCGTAATTAATGTCTGAATAAAGGAAAAATACAATGTCTGCGATACAACATCTATATTCTTTTTTCGAAAAAAACGAGGCATTTGCAAAAAATCAGCAAGTACAATCGTCGAAATCATTAATATCGGAAAAATCGCGATGTAAGCGGCATAGTTGTTGTCTATAGTTCGGTTATAATTGGCACCAAAAACAACCACAAAGCTAGTAAGATAAGCAAGGTGAACAACGACAGCTAAGCCCAACAAAAAAAGGAGCTTAAATATATGAGGTATTGTAATTAACTTGGTTTCCATATAACTCCTAATTATCAGAATCGCTTTGATTATTATATATCAAGAAAGAACCTCTAACAACCGAGAAAGAGGAAAGACATGAATATGTGCGAAAAACACAATTAATGAATATTTGTCAGATGAAATTTGTCAATTTATTAACTTATTTTGCTTGAAAGTTTGAATTCACATAGGTATATTAATAGATAGTTTAAAGGAAAAGATATTTTTCGTGTACAAGAGGGGATTTAATGAAAAAAAATAGATCATCAAGTGCTTCAAATTCACAAAGGCAAGTTAAGCCTGTAAGCTCGGTAGCCACAACTCGTAAGGCTACAACAAGTGCACCTTCCAATAGTTCAAGTAGCGAATTTGATTACACTTTCACTTCAAAG
>JAAYFK010000038.1 GCA_012728275.1 Clostridiaceae bacterium
ATATGACAATCTTGCGACAGTAAATTATTCTATGCACACTCTTCCAGATAATTATCGGTATCTAATGGGCTGCGAAGGAGTTAGATGTATACATATTGATGAAGATTTCTCTTCAATTACGGAGATAATAGATTCAATGCCGGACTTAAGCAGCGTGTATGTTTATGATGAAAGTTTATTAGATAGATTAAGAGAACTGTATCCTGATATAGCATTTGCGGAAGAAGGTCATTATTACTAATTCTAATCAAAATTAGCTATTCATATTGCTTCTCTAATAACTGAGTACAGAAAAACTGTATCTTGTCAGACAAATAGACATAAAGTAATTGAAGAATTTGAGAAGAAGGTTCTTGCTAACAGAATCTAACTACGGCACGATGTTCGATAATTCCGCAGAAACAGATGGTATTTTTCGATTGCGACATTTCTCTTCCTGTAGTTAAGCAAATCTTAGGTACACAGCCGAAGGCGCAGCAAATTTGAGTTCCCCAATTACTCCAGCAAAACCTAAATAAATTTAACAACTTCTTTTTTTGCCACATACATCCTATTGACTATGCTATTGTTCTGTGATATTACTTTGACAGTCAAAACATTTGACGAACAAACAATGCCGCTCGGTTTTCTTTTCGATAAGTCTTGAGACTTACATAACCCACACAACCCACAATAGGCAAGGCTATTGATTAGAAAACGGGCGGAGATGTTTGATTCAAATATAAGATTGGATGACAAAATGGCAGGAAAGATTATTGGATACGGATCATATTTACCTAGCAAGAAATTATCAAATGAGGATTTGTCGCACATGGTTGAGACAAATAATGAGTGGATAGTAGAGAGAACGGGAATAGAGAGTCGAAATATTTCTGATCCTAATGTTGAGACTACTTCATATATGGCTTCTGAGGCCGCAATCAAAGCTATAGAGAATGCAGGAATTGATGCTAAGGAGATTGACTTAATTATTGTTGCAACGACAACACCTAATTATGTGTTTCCTTCAATGTCTTGCATAGTACAAAGAGAGACAGGCGCAATAAATAGTGCATGCTTTGACCTTAATAGTGCGTGCCCGGGATTCGTTACTGCATTTAATACAGCGCAAGCTTATATTAATGCTGGCCAATACGAAACAATCCTAGTTGTAGGTTCTGAGTGTCTGAGTAACTACACGGATTGGAAGGATAGAGGAACTTGCATTCTTTTCGGAGACGGAGCGGGAGCTATTGTTCTTAAGAAGAACGAGAAAGTGGAATGTGATTTTATAATGAGAGCTTCTGGAAAAAGAGGCGACTGCCTGCACTGCGAGAGCGCCATGCAAGACGTCGAGCAAACAGATGCTTTCAAAGAATCCATCTACATGCGAATGAAAGGACAAGAAGTCTTCAAATTTGCAGTAACTGAGGTACCAAAGGTGATAGAGGACTTATTAGCAAAAATTGGTAAAGAAGCTAAGGAAATCGACCTATATGTACTTCATCAGGCTAACAAGCGAATCATCGAGTCGGTATCTAAGAGACTTAAAGTAGACATACTCAAGTTCCCAATGAACATTCAAAATACAGGAAACACATCATCGGCAAGCATTCCTGTTTTGCTAGATGAACTAAGAAAAAAGGGTGAACTCAAGGAAGGCATGAAGCTAGTACTATCAAGCTTTGGTGGCGGACTTTCATGGGGCGCTACATATATAGAACTTTAAAAGAATTTTCGAGATAGGAATACAGCATAGGAATACAACATAAGGCAGGCGGTACTTAAAATGAAAACAAAAGTTACAGAACTTCTAGGAATTGAATATCCAATTATACAAGGTGGTATGGCTTGGGTAGCTGACTACCATTTGGCGGCGGCTGTATCTGAAGCTGGCGGACTAGGAATCATTGGAAGTGGCGGATGCAATGGTGATTGGGTACGCGATCAAATTCGTAAGGCAAGAGAGCTAACAAGTAAGCCTTTTGGCGTAAACGTAATGCTCATGAATCCACATGCTCCAGAAATTGCAAAGGTTCTTATTGAAGAGAAAGTTAAGGTCGTCACGACTGGAGCAGGCTCACCAGAGAAATTCATGGCAGATTGGAAAGCAGCTGGAATCAAGGTTATCCCAGTTATTGCTTCCGTAGCCTATGCCAAGAGAATGGAAAAGTGCGGAGCTGATGCGGTTGTTGCTGAAGGCACTGAGTCAGGTGGACATATTGGCGAAGCGACGACTATGACACTAGTTCCACAAGTGGTAGACAGCGTAAGCATTCCTGTAATTGCAGCAGGCGGTATAGCTGATGCAAGAGGAGTTAAGGCGGCTTTTGCTTTGGGCGCGCAGGCAGTTCAATGTGGCACCGTTTTCGTAGCTGCAGATGAAACAAATATTCATCAGAATTATAAAGATATGGTTCTTAAGGCGAAAGATATTGACACTAAGGTTACTGGCCGTTCGACAGGTCACCCTGTTAGAGCTATTCGTAATGGTCTTACTAGAGAGTACATGAGACTTGAAGAAGAAGGCGCTACTTTGGAAGAGCTGGAGCAATTAAGTCTTGGTTCTCTTCGAAAAGCAGTAGTCGATGGAGACACCAGTATGGGTAGCTTCATGGCTGGTCAAATATCTGGTCTAGTATGTAAGCAAAGATCATGTAAAACAATTATTGAGGAAATGTTTGTATGAAGATAGCCTTTGTTTTTCCAGGTCAAGGATGCCAGAAGATAGGAATGGGAAGCGAATTCTGGAGCGCTAGCGAGAAAGCATCCAAGATGCTTGACGCAGCTTCATCTTGTTGTGGAATTAACATGCGTAAGCTAATTCAGGAAGAAGACGAGAAACTAAATATTACTGAGTATACTCAGCCTGCTCTAGTGGCAACCTGCGGCATAATTGCTTCCTTCCTTGAAGATAATGGAATTAACCCAAGTATTTGTGCTGGACTATCTCTTGGTGAGTATAGTGCACTTGTAAGCGCCAAAGCAATGCGATTCGAAGATGCTGTTCGACTAACTCGTAAGAGAGGCAAGCTTATGCAGGAAGCAGTACCAGAAGGCGTTGGTTTAATGGCCGCAATTATTGGTCTAACCAGTGATCAAGTTAACGAAGTAATAGATGAAATTGATGGCGCATATGTCGCGAACTACAATTGCCCAGGACAAATAGTAATTACAGGAAGAAAGCAATCTGTTGAGAATGCCTGCGAGAAGTTAAAAGAAGCAGGAGCTAAGAAAGTGGTGGTTCTGAATGTAAGCGGACCTTTCCACTCACCTCTTCTTGATAGTGCAGGGGCTAAGCTTAGAGAAGAACTAGATAATATTCCGATTAGTGAACTTACCATTCCTTATGTAGCCAACATAGATGCAACTTTAAATCACAATAGTGCTCGAATTAGAGACAACCTTCAGCACCAAGTAGCATCTTCAGTTCGTTGGGAAGAAAGCCTTAAGGTTATGGAAGATGAGGGAGTGGATCTATTTGTTGAAATAGGCCCAGGAAAAACAATAAACGGTTTCATAAAGAAAACGTTACCAAATGCAAAGTGCATTAATGTGTCGTCAATTGAAGAGGCTGAATCAGCTATTGAATACATAAACAACTACAAGGAGAACGGGCAATGAGTGATACAAAAGTAGCAATTGTTACAGGTGGCTCTAGAGGAATAGGAAGAGTAGCAGCAATTAAGCTAGCAAAAAAAGGCTTCAACGTAGCTATCTGTTATGCAGGCAATGAAGAGAAGGCCAACGAGACGATTGGCATCATTGAAGAGCTTGGAGTTAAGGCAAAGGCATATAAGTGTGATGTCTCAAATTCAGCTCAAGTTGAAAGCACAGTAAAGGAGATTAGTGAAGACTTCGATTCAATTGATGTTCTTGTAAATAACGCGGGAATAACAAGAGATGGTCTACTAATTAGAATGTCGGAGGATGACTTTGACGCTGTTATTGCAACGAACCTTAAGGGCACATTTAACTTCACTAAGGCTGTTGCATCCATCATGATGAAGCAGAGAAGTGGAAAAATCATTAACTTAAGCTCAGTTGTAGGAATTTCAGGAAATGCAGGACAAGCTAATTATGCGGCTTCCAAAGCTGGCGTTATTGGTCTTACGAAAAGTTGTGCTAGAGAGTTAGCTTCAAGAGGAATTACAGTAAATGCTATTGCTCCTGGCTACGTTGAGACAGATATGACAGCAGTGCTAAAGGATTCAATCAAAGAGTCACTTCTTAATACAATTCCACTAAAGAAATATGGTCGACCAGAGGATATTGCTGATGCAATTGCTTTTCTAGCATCGCCAAGTGCTTCGTACATTACAGGACAAGTAATTAACGTTGACGGCGGAATGTGCATGTGAGAATAAAGGAGAGTTATATGAGTAGACGTGTTGTAGTAACTGGAATGGGTGCGATTACGCCTCTTGGAAATGATGTTCAGTCTTTCTGGGAAGGACTTGTCGAAGGTAAAAGTGGTGTAGGCCCAATAACAAAATTTGATACAACGGACTATAAGGTTAAGTTGGCCGCAGAGGTTAAGGACTTCGATCCAAAGCTATATATGGATTTTAAGTCGGCGAAAAGAATGGAACTTTTCTCCCAGTATGCTGTTGCTGCATCTAAGATGGCGCTAGACGAGTCAGGTCTTGACCTAGACAAGGAAGACTTGTTCCGTGTTGGTGTAATTATTGGATGTGGCGTTGGAAGTTTGCAAGCTAGCGATCGCGAGCACGAGAAGCTTATGAAAATGGGCCCAGCTAGAGTTAATCCTTTGTTTATTCCGATGATGATTTCGAATATGGCTGCTGGAAATGTAGCAATTCAATTTGGTCTTAAGGGCAAGAATATCGACGTGGTAACTGCTTGTGCTTCAGGCACGAATTCTATTGGCGAGGCTTTTCATTCTATAAAGCATGGCGAGGCTGAAGTAATTCTTGCTGGTGGTACAGAGAGTGCGGTATGTCCTTTGGGTGTAGCTGGATTTACAGCTCTTACGGCGCTATCTACTAATGAAGATGCAAGCCTAGCTTCTAGACCTTTTGATAAGGATAGAGATGGTTTTGTAATCGGCGAAGGTTCTGGAGTTATTGTTCTTGAGGAACTCGAGCATGCTAAGGCAAGAGGTGCAAAGATTCTGGCAGAAATTGTTGGATATGGTTCCACTTGCGATGCATACCACATAACTTCACCAGCTGAGGATGGAAGCGGTGCAGGTATGGCTATGATTATGGCTATGAACGAAGCAAATGCTTCTCCAAGTGATGTTGAGTATATCAATGCACACGGAACATCTACTCACCATAACGACCTTTTCGAGACAAGAGCAATAAAATATGCCTTCAAGGATCACGCAAAGAAGCTGAAGATAAATTCTACTAAGTCCATGACTGGACACTTACTAGGAGCAGCTGGAGGAATAGAAGCAATCGTATGCGTTAAATCAATTTGCGAGGACTACATTCATGTTACTGCTGGTTCAAGTGAGGCAGATGAGGATATGGATTTGGACTATTGCTTTGGTTCTGGTGTACATACAAAGGTCAACTACGCGATGAGCAATTCCTTGGGCTTTGGCGGACACAATGCGTCGATTTTGCTCAAGAAGTATGAGGCTTAAGAGGCTTAAAAGGTTTAAGAGTCGGAGGAAAGAAAATGGCAGACAAGAACACGCAAACTTTTAATGTGGAAGATATGTTGTCGCTTATTAAGGCTGTATCGGATTCAAATCTTGATAGCTTTGAGTATAAGGACGGAGATTTCAGTCTAAATTTGCACGGATCAAAAAATGTTGTTACACAATTTGTGGATCAAAGCCAAGTTGTTGGAACAGTTGTTCCAAACGCGTTAGCAACAGCTCAAGCGCAATTCCAATCCCTAGCATGTGAAGAAGGTTCTTCAAAATCCAATTCAAGCAATAAAGAAGAGGCAGTTGAGGAAGGTGTATTGATTAATTCACCACTAGTAGGCGTTTTCTATGCAAGCCCAGCAGCAGGAACGGATCCTTTTGTTAAGATTGGCGATCATGTCAAGAAGGGTCAGGTTCTCGCAATTATTGAAGCAATGAAGATGATGAACGAGATCGAGAGCGATTGTGATGGTGTCATATCTGAGATTCTAGTCAAGAACGAGTGCAATGTTGAGTTCGGACAGCCTTTGTTCAGAATTTCTTGAAAAGGAGTAAATCAGAATGAGTAACAAATTAAATATCGCACAAATACAAGAAATTATTCCGCATAGACATCCTTTTCTTCTAGTAGACTGCATCGAAGATTATGTTCCAGGAGAGTATGCAATAGGATATAAGAATGTCACTTTTGATGAGTATTTCTTCAGGGGACATTTTCCTGAAACACCAATAATGCCAGGCGTCTTGATGGTTGAGGCTTTGGCTCAGACAGGAGCTGTTGCAATCCTAAGCAAGGATGAGTTTAAGGGTAAGACCGCAGTTTTTGCAGGGATAGACAAGTGCAAGTTTAAAAGGTTGGTAGTTCCCGGCGACAGGCTAAGGCTTGAGACCAGAATTACTGCCGTAAGAGGTCCTATTGGTATGGGTGAAGCGACAGCTACAGTAGATGGCGAGCTTGCTGTGTCATGCACAATTAAGTTCGCAATAATGAGATAAGAGGAATAAATGATTAAGAAAATTCTAATAGCTAATCGAGGCGAGATTGCCGTAAGAATAATTCGCGCATGCCGTGAGATGGGAATTCAGACGGTTGCTGTTTGCTCGCAAGCAGATAAGACTGCTCTTCATGCGCAACTTGCTGACGAAACTATTTGCATTGGACCGGCGCCTTCGAGTGAAAGTTATTTGAATGTAAGTCGCATAATTAGTGCGACGCTTTGTTCAGGTGCAGATGCGATTCACCCTGGATTTGGATTTCTTTCGGAAGACAGCAGATTCGCGAAAATTTGCGAGAAGTGCAACATTACTTTTATCGGACCAACGGCTGAAATGATGGCTCAAGCTGGCAATAAAGCCGAAGCTAAGAGAACCATGCAAGAGGCCGAAGTTCCAACAATCCCGGGAAGCGCAGAGGCAGTGACTTCTGTAGTAAAGGGCAAGAAGCTTGCACTTAAGGCTGGATATCCCGTAATGATTAAGGCTTCCCTTGGCGGTGGCGGTAAGGGCATGCGTGTAGCTAGAAACGAGGAGAACTTCGAGCAGGCTTTTGTTACTGCACAAAAAGAGGCAAAAAATGCTTTCGGCGACGCGAGCATGTATATTGAGCACTATATTGAGCATCCAAAGCACATTGAGGTGCAAATTCTCGCAGACAAACTTGGTCACGTCGTTCACCTTGGAGAGAGAGATTGCTCCATTCAGCGTAACCATCAGAAGCTTATTGAGGAGACTCCTTGCGAGTCGCTTTCTCCTGAACTTCGAAAAGCCATTTGTAAGGCTGCCGTTAAAGCAGCGAAGGCTGTCAACTACGAGAACGCTGGAACGGTTGAATTTCTCCTTGAACCAAATGGTAATTTCTACTTCATGGAGATGAATACAAGAATTCAGGTTGAGCATCCAATAACCGAATGGGTTACAGGTATCGACCTCATTAAAGAGCAAATTAAGATAGCATCTGGACAGCCATTAAGCTTTGGCCAAAATGATGTAGTCATTCGCGGTCATTCAATTGAGTGTCGTATCAATGCCGAGGATCCAGACAAGAAGTTTAGACCATGCCCAGGCACTATTGCCGACATGTATCTTCCAGGTGGCCCTGGCGTTCGAGTTGATTCGGCCATCTACTCAGGTCTAGTAATTCCGCCTTATTACGATTCAATGCTTGCCAAGCTTATTGTTCATGCTTCTACTAGAGAAGAGGCGGTTCGCAAAATGCAAATGGCTTTAGGCGAGGTAATTATTACAGGAATCAAGACAAATGTTGACTATCAATATGAACTAGTTAATCATCCGGACTTCATCAATGGTAAAACGGATATCGACTTTATCGAGAAGCTCAAGAAGTCAGAGTCTTAAGGGATAAGCAGGGGATAATATGGAATTACGTTATTTGTTCAAAAAAGCAGCTTTCGTCAATCACAGCACATCTAAGGAGAATGGGGAGGATATCAACAAGCCTTCTGCACCAGAAGGAATGCTTTGCAAGTGCGCAAAGTGTTCTGCTGCCGTGTTTACTGAAGAGGTAAGCAAGAATTATTACGTTTGCCCTGAGTGCGAAGCATATTTTCGAATGGATGCCAGAACTAGAATAAAGAGCATTACTGAGGAAGATTCTTTTGTTGAATGGGATACTGATTTATCTATTAAAAACCCTCTAGGTACTCCTGGATATGAGGCCAAGCTTCAAGGTCTTATGGAGAAGACGGGTCTAGATGAGGCTGTAATTACTGGTATTGGCAAAATTGGAAAGAACGAGACAGTTCTATGCGTATGCGATTGTCGTTTTATGATGGCTTCAATGGGAAGCAATGTGGGTGAGAAAATCACTCGTGCTGTTGAACGCGCGACGGAGAGAAAGCTCCCGGTGATTATTTTTGCTTGCTCTGGTGGAGCTAGAATGCAAGAGGGCATTGTCTCTTTGATGCAAATGGCGAAAACCTCGGCAGCCCTCAAGAGGCACTCCGATGCTGGCCAGCTTTATATCTCTGTATTGACTGATCCTACAACGGGAGGCGTTACAGCGAGTTTTGCTATGCTAGGCGACATTATTTTAGCCGAGCCAGGAGCATTAATTGGTTTCGCAGGTCCTCGTGTAATTGAGCAAACCATTGGTCAGAAACTTCCTGAGGGCTTCCAGCGTTCGGAATTTCTTCTCGAGCATGGTTTTGTAGATGCTATTGTTTCTCGAAAAGAAATGAAGTCCACTCTCGACCTTCTTCTTACATTCCACTCAGCGGATAAGTCAACGCTAGGTAGCAAAGTAGTAGCGGATATCGCGAAAAATGCTAGCAAAGCAAATGCAAATACCGTCTCTTCAAATTCCAAGGCAAAAAAGCGCAAGAACTCAAAGCTTTCAGCCTGGGACAAGGTGTGCATTTCAAGACAAAAAAATCGCCCGGTAGCTGACGACTATATCAGTGCAATGTTCGATGACTTCTGCGAAATGCATGGAGATAGATATTTTAAGGACGACAAAGCAATCATTGGTGGCATCGCGCACATAGGCGGACAAGCAGTTACAGTGATTGCTGAGGCTAAGGGCAAGAATACTACGGACAATATTAAACGTAACTTTGGTATGCCCTCACCTGACGGCTATCGAAAAGCACTTCGACTAATGAAGCAAGCTGAGAAGTTCAATCGTCCAATCATTCTCTTCGTTGATACTCCCGGAGCTTTCTGTGGATTAGAGGCAGAGGAGAGAGGACAAGGCGAAGCAATTGCAACTAACCTATACGAGATGTCCACATTGAAGGTGCCCATTTTGTCTATTGTTATTGGCGAAGGCGGAAGCGGTGGAGCGCTTGCTTTGGCAGTAGCTGACCAAGTTTGGATGCTAGAGAATGCGATTTATGCAATTCTTTCACCTGAAGGTTATGCAAGTATTCTTTGGAAGGATGCCAAGCGTGCGAACGAGGCTGCCTCCGAGATGAAGTTAACAGCTAACGACTTACTCTCTCTAGGTATCATTGATCGAATTATTGATGAGCCAGAGACGATGAATGAAGAATCTCTTGAAGGAGTAGCAACTAATTTGAAGGAGCAAATCCTTAGCTTCCTGTCAAATAGCAATAGTCTCTTGGGCGAGGATATCGCGAATAAACGTTACGAACGATTCAGAAGAATGTAAGACTAGCGTTACCCATGCAAAACTGCTATAGCGATAAAAACTATTAGAAATAAAGCGTTGAGTGCTAGGAAACATAGTATGTATCTACCAGGGCGTGAGTCCTTCATCTTCATATAAATCTTAAGTGAAATAAGGCTTGCCAGAGAAGCAATAGGAGTTCCAAGACCTCCAATGTCAGCACCAAGAATAAGGTCGCGCCAATTGTCGGTGAAACCAGAAAGAAGGATTGCTGCTGGAACGTTACTTATAACTTGACTTAGTCCAAGACTGCAAAAGAATACATTCTTCTGCATTAATGAAACCACAAATGATTTAATGACTTCTATGTTTCCTATATTCCCAGAGAAAATGAAGAAGCAGATGAAGGTGAGAAGCAGGCACCAATCAATCCTAATTATGAGCTTTCTATCTACTATGAAGAAGGCAATTAGTACTATAGCCCAGGTAATGAAGTAGTCCACAACTCTTACTACAGAAAGTATGCACAGCACGAAAAGTAACGTATATACTATCACGCGCGAGATTGGCATTTTCGATAAAGCTGCATCATCCGCTGTTGATTGAACTGGCGATTGAGTTTGCAACTGAGGTAGTGAATTCGAAGCAACGATTGCTTTCTCTTTTCTAGTTCTATTATTGTAAAGAACGATTAGGCTAGTAACTATAACTAGCAGTGCAACTCCAAGAGGTATAAAAGGCAATACGACAGAAGCGAATTGCCCTATGCTCAACTCATACTTCGTGAAGACAAATAAGTTTTGAGGATTTCCAATAGGTGTTGCCATTGAACCTAAATTGGCAGAGATTGTCTGAAGGACAACGACTGGGATAATTAGGGCTTTACGATCCATCTTGACAAGAATAGTAATTGCAAAAGGGACGAAGGCGATTAGCGCGACGTCATTTGTAACTAGCATAGCGACAATAAAAGGAAGAAGCACAAGCATCAACACGAGTATCGTGAAGTGATGAATTGACTTAGTTACCTTATTAGCAATAATTGTGAAAAAACCAATACTAGTGAAGCCTTCAACAGTAAGCATGAGGCACATTAGAAGAGAAAGAACATTCCAATCGATATAGCCCAAATAGTCTACAGATGGCGGGCAGAAAAATGAAGATACTATTGCACATAACAAAGATGCAAAAAGAACAAATTCGCCTTTGATGAAGCTTCGGATCTTGATTGTCTTAGCCGCACTCGCAGGCGAACTGTTGTTACTTTGCATTAGCTTTCCACCACACCTTGTTTAATAGTTCGATCAAATTGTCGCCACTATTATACCTTATTTGGTAGGATATGCCTTAAGTTCTGTTTGTAGAAAGAACTTGTCAAAGTCGTTACGATATGGCTTTATCTCGACAGCGATTTTCTTACGAATCTTTGCCTCGTCACCCTCGTAATCAGCTAGAATAGCAGGAATGTTGCGGCTGGCGCTGGCTAGGCTTACTGCACGATCATATTCCTTCTCATAGATAACCGCAAGAAGTGTTGAAAAAATCTTGACAATTATCAAGTATGTCGATGCACCACCAATAGTTCTTGTTGCACCCGTAAACAAGCAAGGATTATGTACCCACGCAAGCAATTGATCATTAAAGTTCACATACTTTGAAAGCAAATGGCGAACAGCGCTCGATTCCACTGGCGTATCAAATTGATTCTTCTCAATGTACTTAGTCAAGGCATCCAAAGCCTCTACATAGAAGTCCCGATATGGATTAAAACGTATACTAACCAATAATGCTGTTAAATCATCGAAATCGTAATTAGTAAGCATCCTAGGTACCTCGTATTGCTCGAAAAGAAATTATCCGACCTTTTCGAAGCGGCCGATACATAACATAATTGTACATCACGAAGCATAATAGGTAAACAAAGGACCTTGACATTATATGTCCTATTCGTTAATTTTCAGCGCTGCGGATAATGAGGCTTTCTTGATACGAAGCGTCATGAAAAAAGCAATCACTGCGTAGCTGACAATTCCGATGCCGCACATTTCAGGTAATAGCAACGGGGGAGCATAATAAGGAATCCAACCATTGAAGCTCATGAAAAGCGCTTCTACCAGATAGCTCATTAGCATGCTTGCGAGGGGAACCGTGATAACTATCGAGAGGACAACGATAATGGATGTCGCCGCTACATAGATCTTGTTGATTTCGCCATTGCGGTAGCCTAGAATCTTAATCATTGAAATAGATGTAGCATTCTTCTCGATTACTATTTTAGAAAGAAGATACACAATAAGCATGAAGACGAGAATTCCAAAAAGACTGAACAACTGCATCAAATCACCTATTGAGATTTCTAATTGGCGCGATATTTTCAAGTAGTCGTCTCTCGAGATTTCTGTTGCGACGTTAGACTCGTCGAGAATACCCTCGTCGACAAGATTTGTGTTTGAGAAGTAACCTGAGAAAGAACCCTCCTCCAAATCAAATACTTTGTTGAAGGCGTCCTCTTCCATGAAGATAGCTATGGAGCCAGGGAAGTCTATGACTTGTCCGACTTCGAATTCATAAGACCTGTTTTCAAATTCTTCGTCAAGAGTGAAGACGTCGCCAACACCCAAATTGAATTTCTCCGCGAGAGCGTTGGAGACTGAAACTATCGGGATTTCATCATCTGTTCCAAAGTTATCAATATCGATATATCTACTATTAGGAACAATTCCGTAAGTAATAACAGGTTCCTTCCAATCACCCGACTCGATAATCAGAGACTGAATGCCAAAACGCTCGGCGTCCACTTCCTCGTCGCTGCCCTCGTTGGAGTTTGCTAGCTCGACTTGGTTCTTAAGTACATATTGGTGTTCGCAAAGCAAACTGCTTGTAATCGTATCCGCATAGTGACTCAACATTGGCGATAGTACGCATCCAAAAACTAGTATAACGTTTGCAAAGAACACGCCTATAAAAATCATCGCGTAGTTTGGAAGATTTTGCAGAATTACACGCAGTCTGAAGCGCGATTGAATGCCAATCTTGGAGTTTAGGCGGATCGCTTTTTTTCGCTTAGACGAAGTAATGTTCTGCCTTAAGAAATCCAAAGGACTGAAGCGAAACTTCCATATAAGAGACACTAATTCTATAACGAAGAAAGCGACAAGAGGAATTATGGTCGTCTTTATGAAGGCATTTGTATTCCAGAGCGTCACATATGTTGGCAAGCTGTAGCTTCTGTAGTACATATTCGCCGCAAAGTCTTTGACGACGGTATATCCACAAATATTACCGACAATGCCAGCAAGAAGCACAACAAACATAGGAAGTGCGAGGTAGTGCAAGATCAGCTCAACTTTCGAGTAACCTGAAGCTCGGAGAGTTCCTATTACGCGGGACTCTTTAAGAATTGTACTATTTGCTGTTATCGCGAAAACAAACGCCATAATCACAATACACAGATACATAAAAGTAATGATCATAGCTTGATCTTTTGTAATATCGCCATCAGGGAAAGAAATGGCTTGATTCATGTAGTCAGGCGTAAATGATACAAGGCTGTTGCCACCTGTATATACTATAGGGATCAGCTTCTCAAGGTAGTCGTCACCCATAGTCTTCGCCTTTGCATCGTTCTTAGGCGTTGTCTCATATCGCCATGAGTATTGATAGTGAATATAAGTATCATCGAAGCTATCAAAAGCATCTTGGGTCACAATACCTGTGCCGAAAATACGCGCATCAAACATCGTCTCGTTAGGTTTCTCAAACGGGGCGCAATAGTCTGGCATCGCGACATAACCACAAATGGTAAAATCACGTCCAAGGAAAGTGATACTGTCACCTATTGTCACTTCGTTATTTATAGCGAAGTTTCGGTCGAGGCAAATCTCGTCTTCGTTCTCTGGCATATTGCCCTCAATGAGGCAAACCTTGTTCATAGCTTCGCTACTTGTTCGATCACTATAAAGTCTTAGAGTTGCCCTAGAACTCATACTTGATACTTCGCCTTGCTGATAGAAGTTAGGATATATCACGGTGTTATATTGTGAGGCTGTCTCAAAGCTGTCAATATCTTCATCTGAGGCTTCGTTAGCAAGGACAAAATTGCCGTCCTCAACGTTATATTTCTCGTAGCTTTCATCGTAGGCTGCAGTCATACTTTCGCCAGCTACTAGGAAGCCAGATACAATAGCAATCATACCTGCTAAGAAAATAAAGATAACTAAATACTTGCCGATATCGTCTTTAAGTTCACGAAAAAATCGGCGATTCAAAGGATTATTCATAATAGCACCTCCAGTTTAGGTTGCTCGATTACCAATCAAGGTCAGCTGCTGCAACGCGATTCGTGTTAACGTAATTTTCGCGAACTTTGCCATCGTGAAGCCTAATTACTCTGTCGGCCATATTCTTGATAGCGCTGTTATGCGTAACCATTATTATGGTGTTGCCATACTTTGTCTTGATACTTTCGATAAGTTGTAGGATCTCCTTCGAAGTGTTGTAGTCGAGTGCTCCTGTAGGCTCATCGCATAGCAAAATGTCAGGATTCTTGACAACCGCACGACCAATAGCTGTTCGCTGCTGTTGTCCTCCGGAAAGTTGATTTGGAAGTTTGTGCCTGTGCTCATAAAGCCCCAAAGTGCGCAAAACCTCATCAACATTCAAGGAATTGTCACTCAAATACGCGCCAACCTCGATGTTCTCTTTGACGTTTAAATTCGGAATCAAATTGTATTGCTGGAAAATGTAACCTAAGTGCTTACGCCTGTATTCCGTGAGAGCTTTCTCGCTCATGTCGGCTGTTCGCTCTCCGTTGATAGCGATGTAACCGTAGTCAGCGCTATCAATTCCACCGATAATGTTGAGAAGGGTGGACTTGCCTGAACCAGATGGCCCAAGTAATACGGTGAGTTCGCCTTTTTCAACACTGATGTCGATGCCCTTGAGGACTTGAACCTCACTGTCGCCAGAACCAAATTTCTTGTGAATGTCGTTGATTTCTAGTAGCATAATAGCCTCCTTTTTTGCGACAACAAAAAACCCAAGTATCGACTTCCTCCATGAATAAGCCAGAACGCCATAATAGGCATAAGACTTAGACTTCTCGAAAAAGTTAATACATGAGTCTCGTTATTTAAGACAGGCCAGATCGTATGATCAGGATGTTGACCAGCCACGCTCGCGCGCCACTACTCCCTCACGGATTCCCGTGTCAAATATTTAATTTTACGTGCTTGAAAGTATGAATTAACCATCAAGTACTTTGTCATACTAACAGACAAAAAGGCTTAAGTCTATAGACATTTGTCACTTATATTGTCGCTAGTAAATATAAATTAACTTTGTAAGGCTTATGCTCTCTAACGAATATGAATAATAATTTAATTAAGAACGCTGAATTACTATGAACTAAATTTTTACATTTTTTCAAGAAATATGTGAAGAACGACCAGGCACTACTAGCGAATACAAGTTCTCCTATAATGGGAGTATACCCATAAACTGAATTCTCTCTAAAATGAGAGAGTGGCGAAGAATAATTGCATAAATTGTAGGCCGCAAGCAGCGATTATTTCACAAATGCCTTGAAAAACAAGAAATAAGCGAATCAAGGCGCAAAGCGGATTGCACAAAATTGCAATTTATCTACTATAGAATTGCATAAAGTGTTGACACAGCTTTCCTAATCTGTTATATTTTTCATAAGCAAAGGCGCTCGAACTCATATGAGAACGAGCGCCTTTTACTTTTTTCGAGAGCATAACAAGAAGAATCCAAGCTGCGCAGCGGGATTACGGTATTTAGCCTTTAGAAGAAAATGGAGGAATGTATATGTCCCAGAAAGTGTATGTCACCAAGAGTGCTGGAGCCCCACAAATTCTTGCTCTCTATGCGGGTGCAAT
>JAAYFK010000039.1 GCA_012728275.1 Clostridiaceae bacterium
CTATTCATTACAACACCACTAATAACAACACTAGTTGTTATTCATTAACACGAAGTCTTTCAACTACGGACTTGCGTGCTACAACAGTATAAGTAACATATGGAATTACTAGTCCGAATAGCACAAAAACAATAGCTAATAAGGTCATTGGTAGTAAAGAATACTGTGGGTCCAACCAAGCGAGATCCGCAAAGACCATTTTGAACGGAAAATGCAACAAAGAATAGCACATCACTCCAAGAGCAATACTCCCGCCAGTGTAGAATAAACCCTCAATAATTAGTAGGCGCTTTTGCTGCTTATCAGTCATTCCAATAGCCTTAAGAACGGCAAATTCATGAGAGCGAGTAAGAATACCTGTTAGAACTGCATTGATAAAATTAAGAATACCTATAATTCCAAGAATTACACTTACCGTAATAGTTATGGTCTTGATCATATTCTCAAAGTCCGAGAATGCAGCTCTCTCCGTTGTGGCACTTCTATATTCTAGTTCGTTCTTCTCCGTATAGTCCTTTATGAACTCATCTCCACTTTCAATTTTGCTCGCATCAGCTGAGTCAAAAACCGCAAGGTAACGATAGCAACCTCCTTCTGTGTCATCCATCAGTCTAGAAGATGGCAAAACAAAAGAATAGGAATCCACAATAAGATAACCAATATATAAATCACGAGAAGGTTCAACTATCGCACAGACTTCATACTCTTTTAAATTTTCTGTTACTTCAATATCAATGAATTCTGGTGGCGTACTTCCTAAAGACTCGGAATCAGCAAATGGTTCGCCGGTTCTTGTGTCTATTGCTACATATGTAGAATAATTTATTGTGATTCTATCTCCAACCATCAGATTGCCGCCCAAATCACAATCAGTCGTTAACGCAATAGAGTTGGAGTCAGAATCAAAGAGTGGCGTTATGTCACCTTCTATTACTTCTACGCTATCAAACAAGTTATCATCATAACCCACTATTACTGACATGTTTCCATCTTCACTCCAAGGAACGCCTTGTGTAGTATATGCTGAGCCATAAGTCTCAAAGTCTATCTCATCCCTAATGTTCTCAATATCACTATCACTAACAAAGTCACTAACTGAACCATTAATAGAATCTGGAATCTCATAAATAAAGTAATCGCTGTTACTTACTTTGAAAGCATAATCTGAACTGTAGTATTTCTCAAAGGACATACTGCTGACCATACTGATTCCAAGAGAGAAGATTACTATTGGAAGCGCCATTGATAAGAAAACGAGTGCTGTCTTTTTCTTGTTGCGTGCAAGATTTCTAAGTGCCATTCCAGAAAGACCAGATACCTTCTTATTATTCTTGTTATCTGTCTTTACTTCACTATATCGAAAAGCCTCAACAGGTGATATCTTCGAAGCTATACGGCCGGGTTTACTGCAGGATATGAATACTGTAATAAGCGAAAACGAGCAGGAAAGCACAAGAATCCACGGTGAGAACGAATAGCTATCTGCTACGCTAGAGAGCATTGTCGCACCCATAATTGAAGGCGAAGTTATGACACCAACTACTATTCCGCAAATAAGACCAAAGGGAATACCAATAGCACTAAGTGCCAAAGCTTGAACTCTTATGATTCTCTTAAGCTGCTTCCCAGTGACACCTATTGTTTTCAAGAGCCCATAGTATGCAATATCATTTACTACAGATATCTGGAAGATGTTATAAATAATCAGATATCCACTGAAACCTAATACCACAAGAAACAAGCCAATAATTAATATGGTATCCAGGTTCAAAGTTAATCCACCATCTGGAGAATATTCTTTAATAATGATTTGAGAAGAGACTGAATCTGCCTCTTCCATCAGCATGTTGTCAAAAGCGGAATTAAAGTTATTTCTGTTGCTACAAACTATATTAGTTCTATTGACATGTTCTTGAGATTCTGCAAAATCCTCCGATACGAGAACATAATGGTATGGACCAACTGTATTCTCATCATAGATTCCAACTACAACAAAATCAGCTGTCTCCATCCCAGTATTATCTACACCAGCATTATCTGTACTCGAATAGTTTGTGTATGACAAGCTAATTGTTACTCCTAATTCATTAGGAATTCCTAAAGCATTTAGCACACCAGCATCTACAGCAACTTCATTATCATTTTCGGGAGCATGCCCAATAGACGGTTCTGCAAAATACCATCTTCTGCTATTCTCATCGAGATACCCAATTTCCAGTGGCTTATTCTCAAAAGGTTGTCCATTAAATGATCCCACCTTAATCTGATATCCAGTTGAATTAACAGAACTAGAATTAGTAATCTTATCGAGTTGCTCATCACTCAAGTTTTCCAAATAGAAATCAGCACTACAACCCTCGATTCTATTATCAAATTCATCTGAAGCCACAGAAAAAGAGAATGCTACGAAGAAAATATTTGTAATCATTAGCGTTGTAAGAGCAATCGCTGATATAGCAATAATATTTCTCTTCGCTGATTTTTTTAGAGTACTTATTGCAAGTTTTCGGATGATGGAAGAATTATTTACTTTCATTATGTTCACACCTTTCTTTACGCTCTTACGATGCGCCCGTCTTCAATTCTAATGATGCGGTCTGCAGTCTGAGCAATATCCTGGTTATGCGTGATCATAATGAGTGTCTGATTATATTTGTGACAAGTTGTCTTTAATAGTCCTAGAACATCAAGACCTGTCTTTGTGTCAAGGTTGCCTGTTGGCTCATCAGCAAGAATAATTGCAGGCTTAGAAGCGAGCGCTCTTGCAATAGCTACTCTTTGCTGCTGACCTCCGGATAACTGATTAGGGAGTGAATTAAC
>JAAYFK010000005.1 GCA_012728275.1 Clostridiaceae bacterium
CAACACGAAGTACTGAGTTAAAGTTATTTGTTGCCTGCATTTGAGCAGCAAAGCCAACGATAGCTACAATTTGCTGATCGTTATAGAACTTTCTAAGTGAATCGAAAAGTTCGTCTGATACAGCTGTTGGATCCTTAACAATCTGCTTACCTAGCTCAGCAAGAATCTGCTCATTCTCCTCAAGCACAAGATTCTCTGGATCTAATCCAATCTGCCTTAAATCGCTAATGAAGAACAAGGAGCACAAGAGGCATCCGTTTGTTGTCGATACTGAATGCGCATATACTGTAGCGGCCTTAATTCCAACTATATTAACAAGACTCTCCCAAGAGTCATACCATCCCATAAAAGCCAAGTATGTGCCATAATCCTGAAGCAAAACGTGCTTCATGTTTGTAATCTTGTTTCTGGAAGCGAGATCTTCATATGCTTCCTTGGCCTTTCCTTCTAATTCGTTTGGCTGCAATAAATTTACTCTTGCCATAGTAGTTCTCTCCTTTAGATTGTTGATTGATTCTGAATTTGAGTTTGAATGCGGGTCTTCATTAGATGGCTAACTTAAGAATCCCGATGAATCTTCCTTCGTCAAGCGGGATATAGTGTCCTATCGTCCCGTTTCTTGTTGCCCGTTTTGCCATCAAATCGAAGTGCTCGTCAGTGATATTTAGCTCATTAAGGCGAGTCTTAAGTCCGAGGTATTCGAAAAAATTCTCAAGCGTTTGCGCTAACTGCAGCGCATTCTCTTCTTCTGATAATGTGAATGCATCCCCGTCGAAAACACGCACGTTTAATTGAGCTAATTTCCAAGGTTTAACCTTCGCGACGTATCTAATCCAGGCTGGTAGTACTATAGCCATTCCTTCACCATGTGTGATACCGTACTGACCGCTAAGCTCGTGCTCAATTCTGTGTGAGCCCCAGTCGCCAATTCGTCCGGTATCAAGAAGATTATTGTGGGCAATAGTTGAGAGCCATTGGATTTCCGCTCTGGCATTCAAGTCGTTGGGGTTGCTCTTTAATTTTCGACCATTAGTAAGAAGAGCCCTTATACCTCCCTCAATAAGATAGTCGGTGACATCGGTATTCTTTATGTCCGAAAAGTATCGCTCCAATAAATGAGACAAGATATCAGCAATACCAGCGGCCGTCTGAAATTCAGGGAGACCTAAAGTGTATGCCGGATTCATGATGGCAAATTGAGGAATAATCCTGTTGTCCTCGAATCCAAGCTTCCACTCACCATTTGAGAGAATCGCCGCATTGCTTGTCTCAGATCCGCTTGCTGGAAGCGTGCTCACGACGCCAATTGGAAGAACTTTTTGTGGGCTTATACCCTTATCAAAGAAATCCCATACATCACCGTCATAAGGAATGCCCAAAGCGGTTGCCTTAGCTGTATCTATAGAACTTCCTCCACCAACTGCAAGAATGAAATCTATTCCATTTTGTTTGCCATCACTAACCAATTCTCGAACTAGTTTAATGGAAGGGTTTGGTACGACATTGCCATTTTCAAAGAAAGAAATGCCGAGTTCCTCTGTTGTTTTCTTTACTGAATCATAGATACCTAGGCTTCTGATGAAGTCTCCACTATAAACCAGCAGTAGCTTCGTTACCTTAAGACCTTCGAGTAAGTAGCCTAGCTTATCTAGGCTATTTGCTCCGAATTCGATCTTCGCCGGATTGTAATATTCAAAATCAATCATATGCATACTCCTGTCACGAATCAGTTTATCTTGGTAAGTACTTTAGTTAAGAGGCACAACTGCTCCATCATATGTGTCCTCGATAAATGTCTGGATTTCATCACTCTGCAATACTTCAGCGAGTCTTAGAAGAGCAGGGTTATCCGCGTTAGCTGATGTCGTAACGAGAATGTTGGCGTATGTCTGAGCAGCAAGACCATCATCTGCTTCAACTGCTATGGCGTCACTTACGCTAAGACCACCCTCAATAGCATAATTACCATTGATTACTGCTGCGCTTACATCTGGAAGAGCGTTAACTAGCTGGGAAGGATCAATCTCGACAAACTCTATATTTAATGGGTTATCGACAATATCGTTTACGGATGCGAGTATTCCTACATCGTCAGCCAAAGTAATGACACCCTCCTGCTCAAGAAGAAGCAAAGCTCTTGCTTCGTTAGTAACGTTGTTTGGTACGGCTATCTGAGCTCCATTTTCGAGCTCGCTCAAGGACGAAATATTGGATGAGTAGATGCCAAATGGCTCATAGTGCACAGCTGCGATTGATACGAGATCGGTATTGTTCTGTGAATTGAAGTCGTCGAGATATGGCTGGTGCTGGAAATAATTAGCGTCAAGTGTTCCCTCAACTAAGCCTGTATTTGGTGTTACCGAATCCTCAATTTCAACTACTTCGAGTGTTATTCCCTCATCGGCAAGGATTTCCTGAGCCTTGTAGAGAATCTCAGAATGAGGAGTAATGCTTGCTCCTACCTTAATTGTTGTAGACTTTTCTTCAGCCTTATGGCAACCAAAAAAAGTAAATGCTGTTGCTACTAATAGAAAGCTAGTGATAATGTTTCTTAGAATTTTGTTTTTCATGTTGTTTACCTCTCAATTATTTATTTCTTTATTATGAATGTCGGATTCTCTTTGAAATGAGAACTCCACTTTCCTGAATAACTTGAACGACTACTACCAGGACAAGTACTGTTAGAAAAAGTACGTCATTCTGATATCTGTAATATCCGTAATTAAGAGCCAGAGCTCCTAATCCACCTCCACCAATACAGCCTGCCATTGCACTATAGCCAAGTACTGTCGCCGTATTGATTGCTGTTCCCGAGCAAAGCGAAGGCATTGCTTCTGGGATAATGAACTCTTTTACTATCTGCCAGGAATTTGCCCCCATCGATTTAGCAGCTTCTGTAATTCTGTATGGAATCTCATTAAGAGACTGCTCTACCATTCGGGCTACTATTGGAATTGTTCCAACAGTAAGCGGCACGATACTTGCTTCCGTTCCTATCGATGTTCCAACTATTGCGCGAGTAAAAGGGATAAGGAACACCAGAAGAATCAGAAAAGGGATTGATCTAAATACATTTGCGATAAAAGCAAAAATTTTATTTACTACTTTCTGTTCCATAATTTCGCCTTTACCGGTTACCTTAAGTAATACTCCATAAGGAACACCAATTATGTATGCCAGAATTGTTGAAATAAGTGTCATCTCCAATGTTTCAATAACGCCTTTTCCAATAAGACTCCATAATGTACTATTCATCAGATCACCACCTCCTTATCTATCGCAACCGGCTGAATTCCGATTGATGTGAAATAATCAAGGACAACCTTGTGAGCTGTAGGATCCTCAGGAAACTCAACAATCATCTGACCGTATCCGATTCCCCCAATACTTCTTGTATTGGCACTTAGAATGTTGACCGATTCACCTGTTCTCTTAACAAGATTTGCAATGACCGGCTCTGTTGCTGCACGTCCATTAAATACGATTCGGTAACAATTCTTGTTCGTTTCATCAAAAGGGTTGTCGCCTGCTATTGTTGGGAGGATGAGATGCTTTGCTGCATCTGATTGGGGTTTCGCAAATACATCTTTCACCTCTCCTAGTTCGGCAAGTTTACCGTTATCGACAATCGCTACTCGGTTACAGATTTTCTCGACCACGTTCATCTCGTGAGTGATTATTACTATGGTTAGATTCAATCGCTCATTGATGTCTTGGAGAAGACTAAGAATTTCTTCTGTAATCTTCGGGTCGAGTGCGCTTGTAGCTTCATCACACAGGAGAACTCTTGGATTCATTGCGAGTGCCCTTGCAATGGCGACTCTTTGTTTCTGTCCTCCTGAGAGCTGAGCAGGATATGCGTTTACCTTATCCTCAAGCCCGACAATCTTTAGCTTTTCGCGTGCGATTTCTTTTCTCTCCTCTTTTGATACTCCAATCAGTTTCAAAGGGATTTCAACATTTGCCAGAACAGTTTTCTGAGACAGAAGGTTAAAGCTTTGGAAAATCATTGCAATTTGTTTTCGAGTTGCCCTGGTCTCTTTGGGGCTTAATTCTCCAAGCTTCTTACCGTCGAAAATCACCTCACCACTTGTTACTTCCTCAAGACGATTGAGCATTCGAACCAAAGTACTTTTGCCAGCACCACTCATTCCAATAATTCCAAAAATCTCACCTTCGTGGATCTCAAGACTAATGTCGTCGACTGCTATCACTTCTGAATTCTTGTCTCTGAAGATCTTGGACACATGATTAAGTTGGTAGATGATTTTCTGCTCAGCCATAATTCAAAACTCCTTACTCTATTTCCCAGAGACCAGTACTAAAGTAACGATCACCTCTGTCCGGTAGCAGAATCACGATGTTTGCGTTCTGCACTTCTTTGACCAATTTCTTTGCCGCTGCATATGCCGCTCCAGATGATGAACCGGCAATTATGCCTTCTTTTCGAGCTAATTCGCGAGCTCCTTCAAATGCTTCCTTGTCATCTATCTTGATTACCTTGTCAACTAATGAAATATCCAAGGTATCAGCAATGAAGTCATTTCCTATTCCTTCTATCTTGTAGTCAGCGTGTTCGCCGCCACCTATTGTTGAGCCAACCGGATCAGCCAGAACCGCCGTGATATTTGGGATACGCTCCTTGAGGCATTTAACTGTCCCAGTTAGCGTTCCGCCACTTCCAGCGCCGAGGACTATGTAATCTATATCTCCTTTCAAGTCCTCATAGATTTCCGGACCGGTTGTCTCATAGTGAGCTTGTGGATTACTGAGGTTATTGAACTGCTTTAGGGATATTGAGTTGGGAATAGTCTGCAGTAATTCCTCAGCCTTTCTTGTCGCTCCAAGCATCCCTTCCTCTCTTGATGTGTTAATTATCTTGGCACCAAGTGCCTTCAACAGTTGTTGCTTTTCAATCGAGAATTTTGTAGGAACTACGAAAACTACCTGATATCCCTTACCCAAAGCAGAGAGTGCGATCCCTAGTCCAGTATTACCGGCCGTTGCATCAACAATTGTGTACCCCGGTTTAAGAATTCCTTTTGCTTCGGCATCGGCAACCATATATTTACCTGCTCGATCCTTGACACTTCCTGATGGGTTATATAGCTCGAGCTTCGCATAGATTCTTGAGTCAAGTTCTCTATTAATTCTCGACAATTCTACTAGAGGGGTATTTCCAATAAGGTCGTTAAAACTTTTGTATAGTGCCATTTTTACCACCTCATATTCTGGAAAAATCAATGGCCTTGATGAGATCGTCTGCGAGCTCATCGCCATCTTCAATACCGACAGAAATTCTTAGAAGATCGTCAGTCAAACCAGCCTTCTCTCGTATCTCTTTGGGGATAGACGCATGAGTCATGGAAGCCGGATGCTCAATCAGTGATTCAACACCGCCAAGGCTTTCTGCAAGAGTGATGATTTCAAGATGCCTAAATAACTTGTTGATGTCGTGACCATGCGTCAATTCAAAGGAGATCATTGCTCCGCCGTTTTTGGCTTGCTTGGCATTAATGTCATAACCCGGGTGAGTTTTAAGCCCTGGATAGTAGATTTTCTTTACATCAGAGGAAGTATCAAGCACATCTACCAGCTTCTTTGCATTAGATACATGCCTATCAAGTCTTACGCCGAGTGTCTTAATTCCACGAATGAGCAGGAATGAATCAAATGGCTGCAGAATTCCTCCGATTGCGTTCTGGAGAAAGCCGATTCTCTTAGCTAGTTCATCGTCCTTAACAACTGCCAAACCTGCTATCAAATCGCTATGTCCGCCAAGGTACTTGGTTGCGCTATGAAGAACGATATCAATTCCAAAATCGAGTGGTCTTTGCAGGTAGGGTGTGTAGAAAGTGTTGTCGGCAATGGATACC
>JAAYFK010000040.1 GCA_012728275.1 Clostridiaceae bacterium
GAATTGATTATATGGTCGAGAATAATATGCAGGATACACTAATCTCCAAGGGGATTGTCACACCTGAGCAACTTGATCTTGAATACCAAAAATACAATTAATAAAGGAGTATTTTATGAAACTGCTAGTTATCGATATACAAAAAGGAATAGCAAATGATGGGCTTTTTAATTACAATAATTTCATTAATGACACTAATAAAGTAATTAATGCAGCAAGAGAGAATAATATTGAAGTTATTTATGTCCAGCATGATGATGGTCCCAAATCAAATTGCTCTATTGGAAATGAAGAGTTTGATATTGCAACACAAGTTGCGCCAAAAGCTGGTGAGAAGATTTATGTTAAGAATATTAACAGCTGTTTTGGAAACCAAGACCTCACTGAATATCTAAGTAATTCTGACGAAGATACTCTGATGATTGTCGGGTTGCTTACAAATTTCTGCATCGATGCTTCAGTCAAATCTGCTTACGAGCGTGGATATCAAGTAATTATTCCTCAAGGAACAAATTCTACATTCGAAAATGAATATATGACAGCAGAAGCTACATATAAGTATTACAATGAAATGATGTGGCCGAATAGATTCGCGAATTGCTTATCTGTGGACGAGGCTATTCAGTTAATGCAAGAATAGTAGGCAGATAGAGATAGATTTCTATTGCTTAGGGAGGAATTATGGGACTGTTTTCAAAGCCAGAATACAAAGAAACCAAGATGCCAATACGTTATGTTGAAGATGAGCAAGAGCTCAAAGATGGATTAATTAGTTTAGAATCGTATTCGAGTGTTGAGGGTATTACTAAGTACTTTTATTGCTTATATGGTGTTAAAAATCCGAGTCTCTATGATGATGGTTTTTTTGATGCTATGGTCTCGAAATTAAGAGCTAGCGAAGGCCATGCGGTACTTGTTCGCTTAAAATACAAGAATGAGAAACTGAAAGATTTTAATTTGGATCTCGATGATTTGGCTAAGGAATTTGGAGATGTCGGATTTTTGCAACTTGATAGATTGGCTTGGGGGATTAATGATACAAGTAGTGTTAAAGAGCGATAAATCTATAACAAGAAGCCGGAGATTTACCCGAAATCCATATTGCCAAAGGTCCAAGAGTATTACAAAATATTCCGACTGACATGATAAAGGGGACCAATATGAAGACTTTAACCAAGAGAATTTTATCGATACTTGTGCTTGTCTCGATTATAGCTGGAGCTACTTCTTGCGATTACATGGATAAGCTTAGAGGAGTAGACAGTTCTACTGATTCCACTTTTGAAGTAGGGTCTGAAACTACTGATGAGACCGGCGTAGTATCGCCAACGATTAATCCAGACCTTGAGCCTCTATCTTTTCCGGACCACATCTATACCTCTGATGAGATTCATCCTGAGCATGAACCAGGTGATGTGTCTGGACAAGAAGCTTTAGATTTACTAGATTCACTTGAGACAGATTTCATTCAATACATTTGTTCTGATTACATTAAAGCAGTTATTTATTTCGATGAACCGGAAGCTTATGGAGTCAGCTTGGATAACCCTAGTTGGGGTGATGTTATTTCTGATCCAGCTGAGGATAATGCTTTCTATCAAGGTATTATCGATGAACTTCTAACAATCAATTATGAAGATTTATCTGGCGATGACAGAGTCTTTTACGATAAGTTTCTATATGACTTGGAAGAGTCAATATATGTATCGTCCTACAATGGATTCTCATACATTATGCCATTTTTCAATCCATTAACTGGACCGCAGACTGAAGTTACTCTCATACTAGATGTTCTATCTTTCGATACTATTGAGGATGCGCAGAACTACATAGCTTTAATTGCTGATATGGATCGCTATTATGCAGATGCTTGTGCATATGAGCAGATGAGAGCTGGTTATGGATATCTTGCTTCTGATAGCACCTACGAAGAAATTGCAGTTTCTTTCGATAATCTATTTGCTATGGAAGATGATTGCTTCTTATATGATTCATTCGAGGAGAGACTTAATAATATCGAAGGAATTACCGATGAAGAAAAAGCGACACTTGTTGAGGAGCATAACGATGCTATGCATGATCATTTCTTCCCGGCTTTTGAGCAGTGTGCAGAATTTTATAGAGGCCTTGAGGGAAGTGGCGGAAGTGACTTAGGTCTATGTAACTATGAAGGTGGACAGGCTTTCTTTGATGTCCTCTTTAGATCCTATGCGAATAGTGAGCGTAGTGTTGAAGAGATTACTAGTCAGCTAGACTCAGTATTAAGCAACTTGATGCCTTATTACTCGAATCTAGCATTACAGCTGTATGATGGTCAAAACCCCACAGATAATGGAATTGAGTATATGAATCACGATTACTCTGTCGGTACTATGCCTGAGAACCTTGATTATCTAAGCGAGGCAGTAGGAGCTGATTTTCCAGCACTTCCAGAACATAGATACAATTATTTTGACATTCCTGTAGAAATGCAGGCAAACTTTAGTCCTGCAGCTTATCTTGGATATCACTTGGATAGAATGGACGAGAACTTGGTAATTAACAATCCGGCTTCTGTCTCTATTGACCTTGGATTAATTACCGCACATGAAGGATATCCTGGGCACATGTTCCAGTCTGTTTATACTCGTGGCGCTTCCGACCATATCTATATGTCACTTGGGGCATCTATTGGATATGTTGAAGGCTGGGCTACATATGTTCAGGAGTACTCAGTTCAGTACTTCGCTGAGGACAATGTGGCTAGACAAATTGTAGCTATGAACCAGAACTTGAATTCACTTCTTCTCGCGAGAGTGGAAATTGGTATTCAATATGAAGGCTGGAGTGATCAGGATTGTGTCGACTACCTTAATAGTAACTTTGGTGGCGCAATTTCAATTGATGCCGTGTCTGAAATGCTGAGCTTGATGTATCAAGTGCCAGGGTACTTCAGTAAGTACGCAATTGGCTACATGAACACGATGACAATTATGACTGAAGCACGTAATGAGTTTCCTGAGGCTACTGATCTTGAAATTCATACAGCATATCTTGAAGCTTTGTCAGGAACATTTGAGCAAATTCAAGTCAGAATGTTCGAGATTCTTTCCGAAGGTTAATATGCTCGAAAAGCATCTTAAGTATTAGAAATTCACTGATTGCACGGCCAACTAAGTCGGTCGTGCAATTATATTTTTTTAGTATTGCCACAATATTGTTTTTGTAAAAAAAACCTTGTGTTATAATCAATATAATTATATAAATGTCGGAGGAGCAATTCATGGCAACATTTACGCGCCTAGCTAGTACACTTACGGCGAAGTATTTTCCTTCACAATCGTTAACAGATGCGTTTTACATAGATGGACGTTTATTCGGTAAGAGAGAAATCAGGGGTGCCGATATCACAATAGATAAGGAAGAGAGAGGCTTTTTCTTTTCCGTATTCTCACACCCAACTATTCCTGGTTACGAGCCGGGCACCATGCCTCCATACGAGCCACAACTTCGTGCGACATGCAACGAAGTGAAGTTTGGTCGTAAAGAGATTGACGGTATGATAGAGGGATTTCTTTCTACAGCCGTTGATGTTACAGGTAAGATGAAGCTTAGAGACAGCGAGAACAGAAGCCCATATTTCTCTGGAATTATCGTTCATGATGCTGAGGCATTTGCAGTAACTATTGGAAGTGGCTTAGCTTTCCTTTATAGAGATGATACGTTATTCCCATTAACTGATGCTGGAATAGCGATGGAACCAATTGATAGTTTTGGTAATCGTGTTAGCGATTTCTTCTATTATTGTTCGTCTAAGACAGCAAATGCTCTTTGGTCGAACTTTTTTACGCTTTCAGTAGATGATTGTATTGTTCTATGTAACAAGGAAGTTTACGATGCTCTTGGTCAAAGAGAGCTACTTCGTATCCTTGAAGAGGCTGATGATCAATGTGATGCGGCTGGTTCGGTAATTACCCAAGCATCAGCTAGAATGCCAAACACTCCAATGCAATTCTCCATTTCTTTTGTAGAGAGCGTTACTTCTAATGAGAAGAAGGGTTTGTTTGGATTCAAGAAGAACAAGGCTGACAAGTATTCTGAAGATATGAGCATCAAGTCTACTTTTGAAGGTGGAGTTGATGGTGCAGCTGCTGAAGCAGTTGCTTCTGCAGGCTTTACTACAGGACTTAACAATGTTACAAGTGGCGCTGCTGCTACAGCTGCAGGTGTTGCTGGTGCTGCAGGTGTAGCCGGCACTGTTGGTGCAGTTGGTGCAGCTGGTGTTGTTTTTGGAGATACTGCAACTAATGTAGGACCAGTAATACCAAATGTTAATCAGCAAGCTTCTTCCGACAAAGGAATAGAAGTACCTACAACAATCGAACCTACTCCACCTGAAGCTAATGTTGAGTTCTTAGATACTTCAGTAGGAGAGAATAAGGTAGTACCTGAGATAAGTGCAGAAGAAATGATGAAGTCTCTATTTGGCGAGATGAAGGCTACTTCTGAAGCTGATAAGATAGTTTCTGATGAAGCTAATACAGCAGCTGCTGATGCTATTGTTACTTCTAGCTTAAACGATATTGCTGATTCAAGTGCAAGTGTTAGTGCAAGTCCTAGTGAAGGACCTAGTGAGGCAGCAAGTCCTTTTGTCTCGACATTCAATCCATTTGATGTACCTGAAACTCCTGTCATGGAGCCAATTAATACGACAGTAGTTGATGCTAGTGTAGTAGCTGATGACATGGACAAGACTAAGCCGGTTGAAGGATTGCAATCTTTGTTTGTTGATTCGTTATTCTCTTCGAACTCCGTTAAAGAAGGCGGAATTATTGAGGCTTCTCTAAAAGATATGAAGTCAGAGGATATTAGCTCAACTGATGATACTAAGATTGCAAGTGATGGCGGAGAGATTGTTTTCGCGCAGAAGGCAGCAGAAGAGGTCAATCCTTTTGTAGGTCCTATTACTACAGTTAATGAGACTTTTGATCCATATAGTGTTGGAAGTTCCGACCAAATGCAAAGCACGGCTCCACTTGTTTTCGAGGATAAGAAGGATGAGATACCATCCATCATCGAGAATAAGCCTATAGAAGTTGTGGATGCTCCTGAGGCTATTATCGAAAGCGAGAATCTTAAGGACGAGCCGGAAATTGAGGCTCCTCAGTATGGATTCGAGGAAGTTGAGTACAAGGCTCCTTCAGAAGAAGAGAAGTTGAAAGTTGATTTTCCTGAGACGAATAAGATTGAGAGTGCTCCTGTTGTACCTCAAGATAATGGTGACTTCGTCCTTCCATTTGCAAACGGAGCGACAACTATTCCTGAACAAGTAGCTACTACGAATGACGCAGATATCCCTCAGATGCCTATATATTCGGCAAATGATTTCGAGGCTCCTATTTCTAATGAAGCAAGTAGTGGAGTGTCTGAATCTCAGAGCGAACCATATATTGTTGGACAATATGGATTTAATGAAGAGAATGCAGCGCCCGATTATCAGCAAGGCTATCAAGATGCACAAACTCAAGTTCCATATAATTCATATGGTGCGGAGTCTTTTGAGATGCCTAACCAGAACCAGAATGCTAATTATGGATATCAGACTCAACCTCAACAGCAATATGATGCGAATGCTTATCAACAGTATTCTGATCCTAATGCCGCGTATGGACAAGGAGCATATGATTATCAGAACCCTGTTCAAGGGAATCCTGTTGCTAACGATTATGCTGTCGATTCCAATTCAACTGGCACAAATGAGGATGATTGGATTAACAATATTCTAGGCATTGATGAAGATGCCTTTGGTGCTGGCGCGGGTGCTTCAGCAGCTGCTGCAGGAGTTGCAGCAACACAAACTGCTAATGGCATGGCTGGCGCAAGTGCTCTAGGAGGTGAGGCTGGAATGAGTAACGGATACTATCAAAGTGGCAATTCGTCAAATCCATACGGACAAAACGCGCCAAGAACTAATTCTGGTCGTCCAGGTGGAAGTCATCCTTCTAGTGGTTCTGGAAGAGGCGGTAATGGTGGGAATAAGAAGTATTTTGGATTAACTCGTAACGGTATTATCTTTATAGGTATTGTAGCAGTAGTTCTTATTTGCTTTGTTATTGTAATTTCGCTAATTGTTAAGGCTTGCGCTGCTGATGATAAGAAGAAAAAGTCGGAGGAAACTTCTACAACTACCGCGACAATGCAGACAGTTGAGACAACTCCACCTGTAATTGACCCGGCAGCTCCAATAGGAAGATTTGTATTCTCAACGAATATCGGATATCGTACGTATAGAGACCTTCTATTTAATGTTTATAACATCCAAATTGAAGACTCTTCCGATGCAAGAATAGCTATTATTACTACTTATAATGGACTCGATGCCTCTTATCTTCCACAGGCCGGTGACATTCTTCTTCTACCTCCAGTAGAGATGATTAATGGAACAATGGCTGTTACGACATTTGGCTCAACGGCTGCTGCTCCAACTGGTGGAGTTACTGGTGAACCTTCTATCGGCGATTCTAGTTCTTCAGGAACAGGGGACACAACTACAGGAGTGTCGTAAGAAGTGTCACAAACGACTGCTGCTGGAACCTAAGTAATTTTCTTTTTGCGGTTTTTAATTAGGGTCGCTCTGATATATTTCGGAACGACCCTTTTTATAGCAAAAAGCTTGTTCACAAATACTTCGAAAGCGTGTAAAATCATATAGTTATTGTAAATTGATATAACGGAAGAGGAACACAAAATGCATAAGAAACTTTTTATACCTGGTCCTGTTGAAGTTGGACAAGATGTGTTGAACAAAATGGCAACTCCTTTGATCGGTCATAGAACTAAGGATGCTATTGCTTTGCAACAGAGTATATCTGAGAAGTTACAGAAGGTAATGAGAACTCAGAATACTATAATTCTTTCAACATCATCCGGAAGTGGTCTTATGGAAGGCGCTGTTAGATGCTTCACAAAGAATCGTGCAGCTATATTTTCGATAGGTGCCTTTGGAGATCGTTGGTATAAGATGTGTGTTGCCAATGGCGTAGAAGCAGATTTGTTTAGTTCCGAATTGGGACAAATTACTACACCAGAGATGCTTGAGAGTGCACTAAGTACCGGAAAGTATGATTTAATTACGATTACTCACAATGAGACAGCTACTGGAATTCATAATCCTTTGAAGGCTTTGTCTGAGATTTATAAGAAGTACCCAGATGTTATAGTTTGTGTCGATACAGTATCTTCTATGTCAGGCGATGATATCCCTGTTGATGAGCTGGCAATTGATGTTTGTATAACATCTTCACAGAAGTGTCTTGGACTTCCTCCAGGATTGGCTATTGCAGCTGTATCTGATAGAGCTGTAGAGAAGGCTAAGACAATTAACAACAGAGGTCTATATTTTGATTATGTTGAGTTAGTTAAGTTTGTTAAGGAGAAGCCATATCAGTATCCTTCTACACCTTCTATTTCACATATGTTCGCTTTGGATTATCAATTAGATAAGATTCTTGAAGAAGGTATTGAGAATCGATACAAGAGACACTGCATGTTAGCTCAGATTGTTCGTGATTGGGCAACAAAGAATTGCGAATTGTATTCAGATCCAGAGAATCTATCAGTTACTGTTACATGCATTACAAATACACTTGGAATTTCTTTCTCTGAGCTCAATAAGGCTATGGGAGAGAGAGGATACCTAATCAGTAATGGTTATGGTGCTTTGAAGGATAAGACTTTCAGAATAGCACATATGGCTGATACTACTGAAGAAGAGATCAGAGAGCTCCTTAAGAATCTCGATGAGGTTATTGTGGAGTTGAAGGCGGCACAAGCAAAGTAATTAACTACTAATGGAGGTTTGCGTTATGAAGATTCTAGTTACAGAGAGCATAGCAGAGGATGCTATTAATTATCTTAAAGATGAAGGGTTCGAAGTTGAAGAATATCTTGGACATAAGCAAGATGAGATTGAAGAGTACATTAAGGGCTTCGACGGACTAATTGTTCGTTCAGCGACAAAGGTTAATGAGACTTTACTTGCTAATTCAGATTGCTTGAAGGTTGTAGGTCGTGCTGGAAATGGTATCGACAATATCGACGTAAAGGCTTGCACAAACAAGGGTGTTATTGCAGTCAACACTCCAGAAGCTAACATCATGGCTGCTGCTGAACTTGCGGTAGCTCATGCATTTGCGATTTTTAGAAACATATGCGTTGCTAATGAAGGTGTTCATAATGACGATTACAGACGTGGAAATTGGATTGGTAACGAGCTAGAGGGCAAGACTGCAGGTGTTATAGGACTTGGACGTATTGGTTCTATTGTTGCTAGAAAACTCAAGGGAATTGGAATGACAGTTATTGCTTACGATCCACATATTCCACAGGAGAAGTTTGATAAGGTTGGCGTTAAGAGATGTAAGGATTTAGAGGAACTGCTTAAGGAGTCTGATCTAATTACGCTTCATACACCAAAAAATAAAGAAACACAAAACATGATTACGAAGAAGGAACTTTACATTTGTAAACGTGGAGTTAGAATTATTAATGCTGCTAGAGGTGGCTTGATTAATGAGGTTGATTTGGCTGAGGCTTTAGCAAGTGGTCAAGTAGCTGGCGCAGCAATCGATGTATTCGATATAGAACCAAACTATAACAAGGAACCTGGAACACAGCAGTATGAGAATGTTCTTCTTACAGCTCCAAATTGTATTATTACTCCTCATCTTGGAGCATCAACAATGGAAGCAAATCACAATGTAGGTGCTAAGGTAACAGAGCTTGTTGCTAAGGCTCTTAAGGGTGAGTTGGTTGCAGCGATAAATATGCCTTCTTTCTCCGGAAATATGGCTACTATCAAGCCATATATCTCTTTAGCTGAGAAGCTAGGAAGACTTTACTATCAGGCTGAGAGTTCTGCAATCAAGAAGATTGAAGTTGTTTATAGAGGAGCTCTTGCTAGTCAGGAGACTGGAATTATTACACTTAGTCTTCTTAAGGGTATTCTTGAGGGGATGGGGAATGAACATGTTACTTTCGTAAATGTTCAGGAAGCTTTTGAAGATTGTGGCATTGAGGTTGTCGAAGCTAAGACAACGCAGATTAACAAGTACAATAATCTAATCAACGTTAAGTTCTACACGGATGACGGACGTCAGCTTGAGCTTGATGGAACAATTTTCGGACAGGAGACTGAGGTTCTAGTTTCATTCTTTGGATATGAGATGAACTTCCAGTTTGCAAATACTATTATTGCAATGCAAAACAAGGATGTACCTGGTGTGATTGGAAAGGTTGCTACTATTCTAGGTAGTCATGACATTAACATTGAGTGCATGCATTGGGGTCGTAAGGCAGACAAGAAGGAGACAGCTCAGTCTTTTGTAGCTGTTGAGAAGCCTGTATCTCAGGATGTTATTGATGAGATTGCAAAGGTTGACGGCGTTAACAGAATTTCTCTTCTTGAGTTTAATTGATATTGTTTTTCGTTAATTATATGTATTTAGAAATAATGAATCCTCCAAGTTTCGACTTGGGGGATTTTGTTTGCTCATATCGAAAATAATGGAACCATGATTATAGATGCGAAATGATATAATCGAAGTATGGATAAGAAGATAAAATACAAAATAGACAGACTTGTCGATATAAAGGCTTTTGATATTGAGAAGCGATTTTGGCATATTCCGGCGATAATTTTTGCAGCCATAGCAGTGGGCTTTAGCATCAAGAATTTTGTTAATTCGCAGGGATTGTTGCCAGGTGGCTTTACAGGATTGTCTTTACTTATTCAAGAGCTATTGCGCTCCTATTTGAAAATTAGTGTTCCATTTTCAGCGATATACATTCCGATGAATGCAATACCAGTAATTGTCAGCTTTAGATATATAGGCAAACGCTTTACTCTGTTGTCGGTTCTAATGATTGTTCTGACTTCAATAGTAAGTGATGTTTGTCCAGACTTTAATATTACTGATGACATTCTGTTGTGCGCACTTATTGGTGGTTGTCTTAGTGGCGTTGGTGTTGGAATATGCTTACTTGCTAATGCGACTAGTGGAGGCACTGACTTCATTTCAATTTTTATCTCAATGAAGTATGGAAAAGATGCATGGGGATATATCTTTGCTGGTAATGTTATTGTTCTATTGATATCAAGTCTTGTATTTGGAGTAAATGGAGCTATGTACTCCATTATCTTGCAATTTGTGTCGATGACGGTTATTCAAATGATGTATCGACGGTTTCAGAAGGAGACATTGCTCGTTATTACTGAGAAACCCGATGAAGTATATAAGACGATTAAGAGCCTTTCCAATCATGATGCTACATGTTTTCGAGGAGTAGGAATGTATGCCAAGAAGGAGAGGACGATGCTTTACTCTGTACTTTCGAGTGATGAAGTGTCGAGAGTCACTCAAGAGATACATAAGACAGATGACAAGGCTTTTGTGAACGTGCTTAAGTCTTCGCAGGTAAGCGGCCAGTTCTATCAAAGACCATACGAGTAGGAGATATTGGATGAAATATCATTTTGAGAATAAACAAGGCTGGATGAATGATCCAAATGGTTTGGTGTTCTATAAGGGCAAGTATCATGCCTTTTTCCAGCATTATCCATATGCTCCTCGGTGGGGGCAAATGCATTGGGGACACGCGGTTAGCGATGACCTTATTACGTGGGAAGAACTTGATATTGCTCTGTTTCCGGATAGGGAATATGAGGATGAGGGAGGATGCTTCTCAGGTTCAGCTATTGTTAAAGACGATAGATTATGGTTGTTCTATACTTCTGTATCGAAGGCGATGGGACAAACACAATCTTTAGCGTATTCAGACGATGGGCTTACCTTTACCAAGTATGAAGGTAATCCAATAATTAAGGAGTCGCCCCTAAGTGATAGAAATAATTTTCGCGATCCGAAGGTATTTAAGTTTGGCGAAGAGTATCGAATGGTAGTAGGAGCTGGAATAAATAATGAGGCTTCAATTGCGCTATTCAAATCAAAGGATTTGATTAATTGGGATTTTGTTGGAGCGATTCTTAAGGATATTAAGTATGGATCCTGTATTGAGTGCCCAAATCTATTTGAGGTTGATGGGAGATGGGTGTTGATGTTCTCATCTATGAAGGAGCTTCCTCATAAGGTGTGCTTTTCGATAGGTGATTTTGATGGAATGAACTTCGTACCAAATGGTTCTGGAGAAGATTCTAGTATCGAGCACTACCCGATAGAGACGGGACCAGATTTCTACGCACCTCAAGCATTCATCGGTAAGAACGGTGAGGTGATAGTAATTGCATGGATGTACAATTGGACGCGCCTTCAAGGTATTGGTCGTACTCATGTTGGAGCATTTACTATTCCTAGAGAGATGAGAATCAATAAGGCTGGTAAGCTTACCATGATGCCAATTTCTGAAGCTATGAGATATGTAGTAACAGAGAGCCCGTATGTGTCCTATGATAACGGACTTTTTCGAATACAAAATGATGGAAAAACGGTTTATTCCAAAGCAATGAAAGAAGCCCCAGAGATGCTTGTTTTGCATGACTCTGAGGCCGTTGAGGTTTTTATTAATGGTGGTGAAGAAACTATTACCGCCTATATTTGAGACTTTCGCTTAACTTATTCTGCTACTTCTGGAGTAACATGAATTACCATAAGAGTTCCGTTGGTATAGACTTGCTCACCAATACATAGAAGTACTTGTGTATTATCACAGCCGAAGGCCTTGAATTCCAAATCACCACAAACGATATATTCTATACCATATCTGTAAACCATAGATCTCGCTACAGAAGGGTCGTTTGTCGTGTAAAGCGTAGTAATATCAGTATGCCTAGGAGTTAAAAACAAGTTCCAAATATCATGATTAGGGTCGGATACTAGCGTATCACTTTCTTCATCCAGTATTCCGTGGAATCTCCACAACCACTCATGCGTCTGCCAACCACACACAGTTGGAAGACCTGTATATGAGGAGATAATGCAATTGTCAGAATAGGAGTATCCATAAGCTTCGCATATTGTTGGCTGACCTTCGACGTTCTCGTTGAACCACTGAGCGCATGCACCATACTCGGCCAAGTTTCCATTCTCGTATATCAAAGCATCTGAACTCGTATATTCTTCGATGTAGGCTAATCCATTTAATGTCTTGTAATTATCCAGAGTAATTTCTCCGCATCTTTGTGAAAGAGATACAAGTGAATAATTTGCAGGAATCAGTAAGAGGACACAGCAAACTAAGCCAAAAATAAAAGTAACATTGCTTAATTTACCGTCTTTCTTTACGATTATGAACATTCTTGTTACGGCATAAGCTATTACTAGTCCAAATATAATGAATGCAGCAAAAGTGAATTTGAACATAGTATTGGCGCGGAGGTAACCTGATGTATAAATATCACGAACGTAGAATATCTCTGGCGCTATAATCATAATAAAAGCAACGACACTCATACCACATACAAAAACATCGATAATATTGCGCTGACCAATGAACTTTGCAAGTGGATTAGAATAACCGGAAGAAGGATCCTCGAAAATTGGCGTCTCAGTAATACCACTTCGTTGCATCGCAGGGCTCGAGCGCAAGTGGTTCTTGAACACAATGGTAAACACTATGAAGACAGCGCATATGAAAAGCGAAGTGCCCCAAACAATAAGGAATTGATACAAAGAAGTGCGATTCTTAACGAGGCCAAGCATGTTCGATATCATATCAAAATTCGCATTAAAAGGAAGTGCGACTAAATTAGCGATGCAGAAAACCAACGACATGCCAACACCTGTTCTAGAGAACGCACTTGGTCTAATACAATTAAAAATAAAAACGATAGCTAATACGAAGACTTGTAGCACTAGGTGCAGGGCGATATTCGATGAGAACTTGAGATATACCGTTAGAATTCCCAATATAGCGAATACAAAGCCAATGATTCCAGTAGGATATCCAAATAACGAAGGAGTTCGTTTGATATTAACTATTAGTAAAGTCATGGAACAAAATGCAAAGTAAATTAGGAAATCCCAGTAGTTACACATCATTGCGCAACCGAGAAACAATCCCAATCCAATTACGTAAATATTTAAGAATATGCCCTTTTCTTTTGCCATTGCATTCTTAAGCCAGGAGATAATTCTAGGTCTAGTTCCTTTAAGTGAGAAGTATCCGGCATATAGAGCTAAAGACTTGTTATCTGGGGAGGTTGCTCTTGCAACTATCGCAATGCAAATTGAAACGATAACAAGTACTATCATCATGGAAATGTAGTGAGCATGCAAGTCGCCAAGCAGGTATGAGTAGAAAGGAAATTCGTGAATGGTGTAATCGCCTTGACTAATTATATTGCCCGCAGCATCGACGATTCTTGAGTCAGGATTATGACCAATAAAACGAGTGCTATTTGGGTAGAAGAAGGCGTCGGTGGTACCTACGTTGATTCCCATATCCGAGAAAAAGGAGAGGAATCGATTTCCAAAGCTATTCTCATCATAGAAAAACGAGTGAGAATTTCCAAAGATCATCGTCGTAAAGCCCGACAAAATACCGACAACATAACGGAAAACCTTGACACTTCCAAGATAGTTATATTGCGATGCACTCTCAACCAATTGAGTTCCAATTACGAAAGCTAGCATAAAAGGAATTCCTAAGCTCGAACATATTGCTAGGTTGTAACCTGCTTCAGGAGTAATGGATGAAACCTTAATTATCATAGTGTATAAGAATTGACCGAAATAGTAATAATTGATGTTGTAACCAGATAGCCACATATCCTTAGCTGGAAGCTCGGTTGAACGCATCATAGACATTACAAATCCATAGTCCATAAATTTTTCTTGACCGTTGATGGCTGAGTTAAAGCCCTTGAAGAAGCAAAGCAAAACAAGAATCAGAGCAAAAAGAGTTTCCTCAATTACTATTCGCTCTATCACTAGTGGCTGCGAAAGCTTTCTGAAGAAGTTGTCTCGAAAAGGCTTAAATCCATATGATATCGATCCAAGAACGACCAAAGCTATTATTATACCAACAAGCGAAAAGGGAAGAAGTTTCAAGTAAGAGAATGTCCATACTACGACGCCCGTTAGTAATATTCCTATAGGCTTAGACGTCATGTAACAACCGCTTCCAAAGTCCTTGAACAAGTAAAACGTAATAGGCAAAGTAATTATTCCAAAAAGGAAGAGAACTAGAAACCAGTTTAATACGTAAACCACATCGCCCTTCATAAGGACAGTTCCTAAAAGTAGGAGAGCAATAACTGGAATTAGAAGAAGCCATAATTTCTTAGGTCGGTTGATGGAGATTCTTCCATTAGAGAGCTCAGAAAGACGTTGCATTTATCGTCGACCTCCACAAGTCATATTAAATATTATATATAAGATAATATGCTAATTATTTATTAAACACTATACCATATTTAAAAAGTTATAAAAGCTACGAATTGACTTTACTATGTGCGTAGAGTACTATAATTGCGATTTGAACATATGCTTTTTAGGGAGGAAATTAAATGTATACTTTAGTATTAATTCGCCATGGCGAGAGCCAGTGGAATCTTGAGAACCGCTTTACAGGATGGACAAATGTTGACCTTTCTGATAAGGGCGTTGAGGAAGCAAAGAACGGTGGAGAGCTTCTTAAGGCAGAGGGATATTCTTTTGACCTAGCTTACACTTCATATCTTTTGAGAGCACAGCACACATTGGATCTTGTTCTTGAGTCAATGGGTATCAAAGGCCTTCCTATTACAAAGTCATGGGAATTGAATGAGCGTCACTATGGTGCACTTCAGGGCTTGAACAAGGCTGAGACAGCTGCTAAGTACGGCGACGATCAAGTTCTCGTATGGCGTCGTTCTTATGACATTCAGCCACCTGCACTAGAAATTACTGACGAGCGTAATCCAGCTCTTCAAGATCTTTATAAGGACGTTGCTCCTGAGAACCTTCCTTTGACAGAGAGTCTTAAGGATACAGTAGCTAGAGCAGTTCCTTACTACAACGAGGAGATTCTTCCTAAGCTTAAGGCTGGCAAGAAGGTAGTCATTGCTGCACATGGAAATTCTCTACGTGCTTTGGTTAAGTATTTTGATAACCTAAGTGAAGAAGAAATCACAGGTGTAAACATTCCAACAGGTGTACCACTAGTTTACAAGTTCGATGATAATGACAAGGTTGTTGAGAAGTTCTATCTTGGCGATCAGGATGCAATCGCTGCAAAGATGAATGCTGTAGCTAACCAAGGTAAGGCGAAGTAATTTACCTGAAGCTCTTGCAACAAACTGAAGAAATAAATGACTCCCAGAATACTATTAATTAGTTCTGGGAGTTTTGCTTGTTTTGATTTACTTTTCTGGCACTATAGAAAACACCTTAGTTTCCTTAGTTACCTTTACTTCCTTACTCGAAAAGTTCCGTCGACAAATATCTATCTCCTGTATCGGGAAGAATTACCACAATATTCTTGTTCGAGCTTTCCTCACGTTTAGCTACTTCAATAGCCGCGTGACAAGCAGCACCAGAGGAAATTCCAACCAGAAACCCCTCCTTTGTTCCAATCATACGACCAACCTTGAATGCGTCCTCGGCATCAACAGTAATAATCTCATCATATATTGAAGTATCCAGAATGTCTGGAACAAAACCAGCACCGATTCCCTGAATCGCATTCGGCCCGCTTACTCCCTTTGAAAGAAAAGGACTTGAAGAAGGCTCAATTGCTATTACTTTGATTGAAGGATTCTTCTCCTTAAGGTATTTGCCTACACCTGTAATTGTTCCGCCAGTACCTACGCCAGCTACAAAATAATCTATATTACCATCTAAGTCATCCCAAATCTCAGGACCAGTTGAAAGGTAATGTGCTTTTGTGTTAGATGGATTTGTGAATTGCCCAGGAATGAAGCTGTTTGGTGTCTTTCTCGCAAGTTCCTCTGCCATATCTATAGCGCCCTTCATGCCACGCGTTCCATCTGAAAGAACAAGTGTTGCGCCATAAGCCTTCATTATCTGTCTTCTCTCTATAGACATCGTGTCAGGCATTACAATTATTACTTTATAACCGCGAGAGGCGCCAACTGCCGCAAGCCCAATCCCCGTATTTCCTGAAGTTGGTTCAATTATTACTGAGTCGTCTTTAAGAATTCCAGCGTCCTTAGCGTCATCAAGCATTTGCATTGCTGCTCTATCTTTAATTGAACCTGCAGGATTTAGATATTCAAGCTTCGCGAAAAGCCGAGCCTTAAGACCAAAAGCCTTCTCAATATTAGTCAATTCCATGAGTGGAGTCTTACCAATTAGTTGATCAACGGAAGTAAAGTACTTAGCCATACAAACCCTCCTGCAAAAGCCACTTAGCCATTGATTTCGTTGACTAAAGGCGTAATTATTGATTCTTTTTCGACAAATGAAACATCTTGTTCTAATCTCTTCTTCTCTTCGTTAAACTCGATCTTTGCAACGATAGAATTTGCAAGAGCCACAACACTTTCCATCCTATTAGCCGGTTCATCGGTTGTAGCATACTTTGATAGTCCGGATGAACAGAGGAAGAGATTCTCCATAGGAGCTGATAAATCCATCTCTGGGAAAGAATCAAATCTAGCATATCTAACTTTAGTTAGACGCCAGCTTTTAATATCCGTTTCTCTTAATGTAGGATACAATTTTCGAAAAGAAGTAAAATAATACTTCATTATCGTTGCCTCATCCTCAATCCAAAGTGGGTCAGATATTGCGCACTCGCCGACTAGATAAACAACGTTTCCACCATATCCACGTGTTCCAAAGCATAGCGAATGGTTGATGACCTTTTGGAATGGACTATCCTTAGCGCTTCTGTAGTAAACCTCTGAGACTTGCTTCTTAAGAACCATAAGTAAACTAATTTGTGGCTTGTAGGTAACGTTCATTAGCTGATCTCTAACGTTCATCTCAATTGGAAGACCGTGACAAACATTTACGAACGGCCTGCAAGAACCTGTAAAAATCACATAATCGCTCTCGATAGATACACGATTTGAGTCAGAAAGGACGCAAGTAGTTTTAAATGTATTCGTCGTAGGATCCTTGGTTAATTCGGCTACAGTGCAAGAGTAAGAAATCTTTCCACCGTTATCTGTGATGTCTTGAATAAGCATGTTGATAAGGCTTGCAAAACCCGACGCAAAATATCCAATTTTTCGTCCAGAAGCATGTCCATGCCAGTAAGAATTGAACCATTCAAGCTTGTCACTAAGTCCAACTTCTTTAACTAGCGCTAGTAATGCATGGTCCGTCTTTCGAAGATGATGAGGGAGTCTTTCTAGATACTCATTACCAATCTTGGCAGACGCAAGTAGACCACCTGGATAGGTAACCTCTTCGACAATATGAACGGTATAACCAGACTTAGTAAGTCTCATTCCGCAAATAAGACCAGATAGACCAGTACCTACTATGCAAACGCTACTCATACTATTCTCTTAGCCTCAATGTAGAATCTCTTCTCAAATGCTTCTCCCATCGAAAAAGTTTTTCTAGGGAATACGCCTTCAGTCTCAATAGTTCCAAAGAAAGAATTCTTGCTAACGTTAGGAAGCAGAATTCCGCAATTTCCAGCCGTAGCCAAACGCCTTACCGAATCTTCGCCATGAATGTAATCAACACTTATCGCGCCATTTGATTTCTCTACCAAAGAGTCAAGTAGCATCTGAACTGAACCAACTGCTAATGAATGCTTTGGTTTTGTAAGGATGCAATTAGTGTCACTCATATTAGTGCCCACAATTGTAAAACACTGACAAGATAAACTGTCGCAATTGTTGCATTTCTCACTTGTAAATGAGACGGAACAATCTGCATAGAACTTCTTAGCTTCCTCAATTAAACTAGCCGCATCGCATCCGAAGACCACTCGATGAATTGGTTCGAACTCCAAACCCTTATCGTGAATATTGACTACCTCTGCTAGAGCGAATCTTGCAGGGTGCGACTTTCTTTGCTCATCATTTAAAGATGCCTTTATGCTATCCCAATGTGCCTTGGCAGAAGCAAGCGAGTGGTTGCCATCTCCAACCGCGAAAAGCATGCCATCTTTCGATTCCTCACACAAAGTCTTGAACGCAGCGATAATACCATCGAACACTTCGCTATTACTATCAACAAAATATCCCTTGATGTGTCCTGACTGGCCCCAAAGATCTGTATCGTAAATTGCTTTGTTACTAGAAGTAATCATGGCATCCCAAGCCTTCTCGATGACGTTTCCGTTAGGATCGTCAAGAAGAAGCATAATGTGTGGAAGCTCAATAGGACTATTCGCTCTAATCTTCACGCGTGGGGGAATTCTACTAAGAACGGTTCCTTCAGTAGCACGAATTCGCTCCTTGTTGCCTTTCTCATAGCTATATTGCTCAAGGTCAACGGAAATAACTAGTCCTTTTCGAGAAGGATGAAGGGAAGTTGCTCTATCTAGTACAATAAATCCGTCTTCAGTCTCGTTCCAAATGTCACCATTAAGGTATTCAGATGCTGTCTTCTTAATCGACAAAAGTCTATCGGCCTTCTTAGTCTCGTCCTCTTCTAGAAAAGCCTCCGGATATATCAAATTCAAAGTCGAAGGACTATCCTTCACGCCTTGCTCGACAGCTTCCCAATACTCTGGTTCAGAAGTATATTGATCACAGGCAATTACTGCCCATTTCTTCATATCGATAGTCTCTTTTGGAATCAGAATTGGTGCTGCCGCTACAGCTATATTCTCGAAAATCTTCATAAACATCGCTCCTTGTTTAGTGAAGAAATTATAACACGCATAGAACATAAATATGACTATAAATGCTTGAATTTGATATATTTTCCTTAATATGACTATAAATGCTTGAATTTGATATATTTTCCTTTTTCGAAAAGATAAAATCACAGCATGATTATGTTTTTACTTATTTTACTTTTTATTGCATTTATTAGCCTAGGTCTTCCTGATGCCCTGGGAAATATTGCGTGGCCTCTTATGTACCTCGATTTTTCTGTTCCTTTGTCTTCGTCAAGCTTGCTTTTTTTGCCTGCTATGTTAGGCGGAATTATCTCCTCGCTTATAGCGGGGCGCTTAATTAAGAAGTTTCGACCAGGGTGGATTATCGCGATAAGTTGTTTTTTGACAAGTGTAGGAATGCTTGGAATTTCATTCGCGCCTTCGGTACCATTCGTAATTCTAAGTGCTTTGCCACTCGGCCTTGGCGCTGGTGGAGTTGACGCGACAATAAATGATTTCGTTGCCAAGAATTTCACTGCAAAACACATGAACTGGCTTCACGCTTGCTATGGTATTGGCACGACCATTGGACCTGCTATCATGCTGTATGTAATTCAAACGACAGGTACTTGGCGAGCAGGGCATAGAACGGTTGCTATCATTCAGGCTTGTCTAGGAGTTATTTTTATTTTAACAATCGGAATATGGAAGAAGACTGCTCCTGCTCTCAAGGAGAGGCGCAAGCAGAATGCTTTGAAGCTTAATCCTGAAGATGTGATTCCTGCGAGTTGCGCAAATCCTAAGAAGGCTATAGCTAGGCAAGTAATGGCATTTGCTGTCTATGCAGGACTTGAGTCAATTATCGTTACCTGGGGTACTACTTATTTCAATATCGGCCTCGGCAATGAGCTTATTCTCTCGGGTGAGACCGCAACAGTTTACTTTTTTGCATTTGTAGTAGGCAGAATTCTTGCTGGTTTTATTGTCAATAGGATTGGACTTAAGAGAATTGTCTTTATTGGTATTTCCATAAGTTTTGTTGGAATCATCATGATACTATTGTCGTCCTTCTCTATATACTTTGGAATGATTGGAATGGCTTTAATTGGTATTGGCTATGCTCCTATTTATCCATGTATGATGCAACAGACGCCTATACTGGTAGGCAAGGAAGCATCTTCAGTTGTTATTGGTTATCAAATGGCAGTATCTAATCTTTGCTTTACTTTGCTTCCATTCGTAACTGGACTATTTGGACAATATATTTCTTTGTATGCAATCCCTGTAGTACTTGGAATTCTTGCGGTTACATTCTTCTTCATCAAGGTTGTTCCTGAATTCGACAATTGTCGAAAAGTGTCATCAATTGTAGAAAATAACCCAAGCAATACTTGATAACATTACCTTACGAACAAACAAATACATTCGGAGGTAATTTCTTATGGACAAAGAGAACACGTTAACAATTCTGACCAAACAATTCATTATGGATGTAATTCCTTGCTGCGAAGAACTTAAGAGTATGGGACAAGCTGTATTTGCATCATTACTTGAGACTCAAGCTTTGTCTCTCGACTTTGCTTCAAATTTTGCAGCTAGTGCCTTAACTAAGGAGAAGTTCATCTCTCATATTGAAGATGGTTACTACTCTTCTGGTAAGATCGAGCAAAGCTTGAAGCTCCTTGACGATATGGATATGGGTTTCAAGAATCAGCCAATTCTACTTGAAAGCATAAATAAGATTCATCGTATGTTTGCTGCCTCTTATAAAACAGCTACAAAGAATCAAACGAGCAAAGAGCTTGAGTGATAACGCCATCAATACTTGTATATAGGTCACGCATGAATGAATCGACGATACATACTTAGTACGATTGTCGATTCTTTCATTGCTTACAATAAGTGTACGAATAATGGTATATTAGTTGTATTGCGTATTCTTCTTATAGCGGAGGTGTGATATGGCTAATAACAATTTGCAAAAGCAGAAGATTCTCCTTATTTTCGAATACTTCCTTAAATATGTGAGTCCTAATGATTCTCTTGGAGTCACGATGAAGGATATAAATGCTTTTCTGGCTGCTCACACAAATTCTGTGGGTTTTGAGCGCAAGTCAATTAGTAGTGATATATCACGCGTCAACGAGTTTGTCTCTGAGATGTTTGGTGTCAAGCATATTGGAGAAGATGATTCTTGGATTTATTGCGAAGGCAAGAGATATAAAAGGAGAGAACTAATCAATGAAATTTCTTATGATGAGGCATGCTTAATAATAGATGCTATTAGCTCTACTCCTTTTGTTAGAACTAGCCTCAAGGACAAGATAATCGAGATGTTTCCTGTCTATAAGCTTAACTTGTACACGTCGCTATGTTCGAGCGAGAATGCTGTATCGAAGTACCCAGCAGGAAATAAGCTTACGCAGTATATGTCTTGTATTAGAAGTGCCATAAGCGATAAGTCTGTAGTATCAATTTACTATGGTCAGAAGCTAGCTGGAGCTGTAGTTGACACTAAGAGACACGTTCTGTCTCCTATAGCTATGGAATGGAAGAATAACAATTACTACTTGATTGCAATAGATAATGAGTTTTATAACGCCTTTGTAGCAAAGAGGGAGTATGTTGAGGAAGAATGTTCAAAGCGCTCGCTTCGTAGATATCGAGTGGATAGAATTGCTTCTGTTTCCGTTGAACAAAAAGGACACAAGTATGTAACTTGTGATAACCGTCATGTGGAGGAATACATCCAAGGATCAACAAATGCTTACTTTGATGTTGAGGGGATAGAAGAGAACATCTATTTTGAACTTATTAGTGATAATAGTAATACGTTGCTAAGTGCATTTGATGTTTTTCAAGAGCATGTAACCGTCAAATCGATACTTCGTGATGCTCATAATAATGGACGAATTAGTTTTTTGGTAAGAGCCAGCATAACTCCTACGTTGTGTTCGGAAGTCCTTCGCCTATACACATTTAATAGTGCGAATACGACGCTCGATATTGTAATTGATAATAAAGACGGTGGAGAGAAATTAAAGAAGATGCTTCGTAATTACTTGAAGCTAGGAATTAAATCTTGTGACGGCTTAGAAAGCAATGAATAGGCGACATTATCGTGTTCGACTAATTGCATTATAAGTAGTTTCGTTTTATAATTTTTCAGTTCATTATATTATAAATATGGCGAGTTGCCTTAACATAACAAAATAGGAGATATATTATGCAACCATTGGGCTTGAATGAAATTAGAGAGAGATACCTTTCGTTTTTTGAATCGAAAGGGCATTTGCGTTTGCCATCCTTCTCGTTGGTACCTCAAAATGATCCATCGATCTTACTTATCAATGCGGGAATGACTCCGTTGAAGCCTTATTTTACCGGTGCTCAAACTCCTCCTTGCCTTAGAGTTACTACATGTCAGAAGTGCATAAGAACTCCAGACATTGAGAATGTTGGCCACACTTCTCGTCATGGTACTTACTTTGAGATGCTTGGCAATTTCTCTTTTGGCGATTACTTCAAGCCGGAAATTATTCCATGGGCTTGGGAATTCTTAACTAAGAATCTTGAGATGCCTGAAGACAAGCTTTTCCCATCTGTGTTTGAAGAGGATGATGAGGCTTTTGCTATCTGGCGTGATGTTGTTGGGGTTCCTGAAGAGAGAATCACAAAATTGGGCAAAGCAGATAATTTTTGGGAGCATGGAACTGGTCCTTGTGGTCCTTGCTCTGAGATATATTTTGACCGCGGTGTTGAGAAGGGTTGCGGAAGCCCTGATTGTTGCCCAGGTTGTGAATGCGACAGATTCGTAGAGATCTGGAATCTCGTATTTACTCAATACAATAGAGAAGCAGATGGTTCGTATACACCACTTGCTAAGAAGAATATTGATACTGGTGGAGGACTTGAGAGATTCGCTTGCGTAATGCAAGGTGTTGATAATCTTTTTGAAGTTGATACAGTTCGAAAAATTCTTGATACTGTATGTGAGAAGGCTAGAGTTACATATGGAGAGAATTCAAAGAATGATGTAGCTATACGTGTTATTACCGATCACATGCGTTCATCGACAATGATGATTTCTGATGGTGTATTGCCTTCTAACGAAGGCCGTGGATATGTACTAAGAAGACTTATGCGTAGAGCTGCTAGATTTGGTCGTCTTCTAGGTATTCAAGGCACTTTCTTAACGGATATTGCTGAAGTAGTAATTAGTCAAAGCAGTGAAGCTTATCCAGAATTAGCTTCCAAGAAATCTTACATAATGACTGTAATCAGCAAAGAAGAGGAAGCTTTCTTTAGAACCCTAGAGGCTGGAACTGAAATATTGAACGATTTAATCTCGAAAGCCAAGGCTGATTCAGGAAATGTTACTTGTATTTCTGGTTCAGACGCTTTCCGTTTGCATGATACTTACGGTTTCCCTCTTGATTTGACTAAAGAAATCGCTTCTGATGCAGGTTTAAGTGTTGATGAAGACGGCTTTGCTTCATGTATGAAGGAACAAAAGGATAAGGCTAGAGCAGCAACAAAGGCTAAGACTAGTACTGCTTGGGGTGGACATGAATTACCTAGTGAACTATTGAAGGATACTTCTTCTACCGAGTTTGTTGGTTACGATTCTCTTTCTTGTGTTGCTAACTTAATTTATCTCTTGAAAGAGGATGATGAGGGCGCTTTGCAATTAACTACACAAGCTTTTGCTGGTGATACTGTAATTGCGATATTTGATAAGACTTCACTTTATGCAACAATGGGTGGTCAACAGCACGATATTGGACGTGTTAGCGCAGGTAATTTTGTAGCTGACGTTATTTCAGTTGATAAGGATGCTGCTGGAAAATATCTTCACACTTTGAAGATTACTAGTGGAAGTATTGAGGCGAATTCTAAGGACATCTCAATAGTATCCGATGCAACTAGTAGATTATCTACATGTCGTAATCATACTGCTACTCATATTCTTCAGAAAGCACTAAGAATGGTTATTGGAGATCATGTAGAGCAAGCTGGTTCTTTTGTATCAACAGATAGACTTAGATTTGACTTTACACACTTTGCTTCAATGACTGACGAAGAGCTTGATCAAGTAGAGCGCATTGTTAATGAGCACATTCTTGCTAATGAAGAAGTTATTACAAGAGTAATGAAGCTTGAGGAAGCTCGTAAACTTGGAGCTATGGCTTTGTTTGGTGAGAAGTACGGAGAGACGGTTCGAGTTGTTACTGTAGGAGACTTGGATAACCCCTTCTCTATGGAATTCTGTGGTGGTACTCATCTAACAAATAGTAATCAAGTAGGTCAATTCAGAATCATTTCCGAGACAGGAATTGCTTCTGGTGTAAGACGTATCGAGGCTTTAACAGGCATAGCTTGTTATGAAGCTAATAAAGAAGATCGTAAGCTACTAAGCGATGTTTCTTCTGTATTAAAAACAACTAAAGATCTACTAGTTAAGAAGGTAGAAGGTCTTCAAAGTGACATTAAGTCTCTAGAGAAAGAAATATCCTCTCTTAACAAGGCAAAGGCTTCTGATGAAGCTTCCAAGGTAATTGATTCCGCTATTCAAGTAGCTGGATTTAATGTAGTAGTTGCAGACGTTGAAAGCGAGGACGCCGCTTCACTTCGTGATATGGCTGATGGAATCAAAGATAAGATAGGAAGCGGAGTAGTTTTTCTTGCTTCTAAGGGTAATGACAAACTCATCTTTACAGTAATGGCAACAGCAGATGCAATTAAGGCAGGCGTTCACTCTGGTAACATTGTTAAACAGGCTGCAAGTGTAGCTGGTGGCGGCGGTGGCGGAAGACCTGACATGGCCCAAGCTGGTGGTAAGGATATAAGTAAGCTTCAGGATGCTTTGGATAGTGCTATTGCTACAATAAAAGCACAACTTAAGGCATAATTAGAAAAGACAGGAGGCAGATTATGTGTTTGTTTTGTGATATAAGGGACAAGAAGATACCGTCAACAATCGTTTATGAGAACGATTACATCTATTGCATTAATGACATCAAGCCTGTAGCTCCAGTGCATGTTTTAATTATTCCAAAGAAGCATTTTGACGATATTATTGACATGTCTTCAAGCGAAGAAGGAATCAAGTATATTGGCGAAGTAACTAAAGCTATTTCTGAAGTAGCGAAGCTTAAGTCCCTAGAAGATGGTTTCCGTGTGATTAACAATTGCAAGGAAAATGGTGGTCAGACAATAATGCATGCACACTTTCATTTGATAGGAGGCACTAAATTATCGGAGAGGATTCTATGATAATTGATGTCGAAGGCTTGATGGGACAAAGAGCCCTAAAGTATTTGCGATACACTGAGAAACCTAGCAAAGAACAGCTTGAGCTGCTCTTTTCTAGTTTTAGCGAGATTCAAGAAGTAGAAATGATTGAATCTGCTCATAAGTATTTTCAACTTGAACTTTGTGATGGCAAGTACGCCCTTAAGGATAGTCAGATAAATATAGATTATCCGCCAATACAAAATATGTTGGGAAAGAAAAAATCTGATAGTGTTTGTATTTTCTTATCTACGTTGGGTATAGGCGTTGATAGAAGAATCGAATCGTATAAGGATAGCAACCCTTCAAGGATGGTACTACTTGATGCGTGTGCGAGCTCATACATTGAGAGCGTTACGGATGAATATCAAAGAAGTCTTGGCCTTGGAGATGAGACCTTTAGATATGCGCCAGGATATGGAAAAGTGCCACTAATAATGCAAAAGGAAATTTTCGAGAGTATTTCGGAATTCCGTAAGCTACATGTTGAACTTGACGAGAATTGCATAATGCATCCTTTTAAGTCAATGACGGGATTAGTTGGTTTTAGAAGCAAAGAGGGAAGAATATGAACAGAAGTAAGGAATTAGTTGAGATTATTGGAAAGAGATTTCTGATTTCCGATGGAGGTTTTGGTTCGATGCTTCAGAAGCATGGAATTAAAACTGGCGACGCGGGATTGAATATCAACAATCCTGAGGCAGTAATTCGTATCCACGAGGCTTATCTGAACTGTGGTTCGCAAATTGTCACGACTAATACTTTTGGTATTGATAGAATTCACCTTGAAGGATCAGAATATAGCGTTAAACAGGTGATAGCAGCAGCCATTACGAATGCAAAACAAGCTATTACCAATACTTCAAAAGATGCCTTCATTATGTACGATATGTCATCAACAGGAAAGCTTCTTAAGCCATTGGGCGATTTGGATTTCGATGAAGCTTATGAAGCTTTCAAGGAACTAGTGGATTTTGCCAAGAACGACGTAGATGGATTTTTTATTGAGACTTTTAGCGATTTGTATGAGATGAAAGCCGCAATCCTTGCAATAAAAGAGAATTGTAATCTGCCTGTTATTGCTTCCGCTACTTTTTCTAGTAATGGAAAGATGCTTACAGGTGCTTCGCCGATTCAGGTTGTTACGATGCTTGAAAACTTAGGCGTTGACATGTTAGCAGTAAATTGCTCGCTTGGCCCTAAGGAGTTATTGCCTATTGTCGATCAAATTCTTTCTGTTGCTACTTTACCTTTTCTAGTACAACCAAATGCCGGGCTTCCTAGATTTGATGGCGTGAATACTTACTATGAAATTGATCCAATAGAGTTCGCTTCTTATATCGGACAAATGATAGATATGGGAATTGCTGGTTTTGGAGGTTGCTGTGGAACTACTCCGGAGCATATCAAGGCATGTATAGAAGAGTCTTATAAGCATGAGTTCTCTTATTCCCCGAAAAACAATGCGACTCGAGTAACGGGAACCATGAAATGTGTCGAGATAGGTAATCGTGTGATTTGCTGTGGAGAGCGACTTAACCCGACCGGCAAGCCAAAAATGAAACTTGCTTTAGCTGAAGGAAGACTAGATGATATTGTCACGGAAGGAATAAAGCAAATAGAAGCTGGAGCCAAGGTATTAGATGTAAACGTTGGTATTCCTAACATTGATGAACCACAGATTTTGACTGATCTCATTATCAAGTTGCAAGAATTAATCGACGTTCCTTTGCAAATTGATAGCTCTGACCCTGTTGCACTTGATAGAGCGTGCCGTATTTACAATGGAATTCCTCTTGTTAATTCCGTTAATGGTAAGAAGGAAGTAATGGACAGCGTATTTCCTATTGTTAAGAAGTATGGTGGCGTTGTCATAGGATTATGCATAGACGATAAAGGTATACCCCCGACTTCAGACGAGCGTTTCGAAATAGCGAAAAGTATAGTTAAAGAAGCCCAAAAGTATGGTATCCCTTCGCATCGAATTATCATAGATTCTCTTGTGCTTACAGCAAGCGCTCAGCAAAAAGAGGCAATTGAGACAATAAAGTGCGTCTCAATGGTCACGAAGGAACTTGGCCTTGGAACAACTCTAGGTCTAAGCAATGTGTCTTTTGGTCTTCCCAACAGGCCTTTAATCAATAGAACTTTCCTTGCCATGGCTATGCAAGCGGGCTTGAAGCTACCAATAATGAATCCTTTTGATAGAGAGCTAATGGGCACAATAGATGCTTATGAAGTTTTAGGTAATTTTGACGAAGGAGCCTCTTCTTATATCGAAAATCATAAGGACGATGTTTCAACTGTGGCGAGTTCATCCAAATCGATTAGTAGCACATCAGATAATTCTAATGACGATAGTAATTCTGCTAGTGTTCTATTTGATGCTATCGTTAAGGGACAAAAGACGCTAGCTGTTGAAACTGTCAAGCAAATGAAGGACATAGCGCCCCTTGATGTTGTGTCTTTGCATATGATTCCGGCTCTAGACAAGGTTGGCGCAGATTATGACTCCGGCAAAATTTTCTTGCCGCAGCTTATGATGAGTGCTGAGACTGCCAAGCTGGTTTTCGATGTTCTTAAGGAGAATATTGATTCTGGAAATGACAATAAGAAGGGCCCAATTATCCTTGCAACAGTTGAAGGAGACGTTCACGATATCGGCAAAAATATTGTTAAGGTTGTCCTTCAAAGCTATGGCTTCGAGGTTGTCGATTTAGGAAAAGATATCAAGGCAAGTGAGATCTACGATGCTGTCGTTAATTACAACCCAATAGCAGTAGGCCTTTCAGCACTTATGACAACTACTGTAGTTTACATGCGAAAAACGATAGAACTTCTTCGAAATAAGGGTATTAAGATACCGGTTATTGTAGGTGGAGCGGTTCTCTCCCAAGATGTTTGCGACCAAATTGGTGGAGATTACTATGGCAAGGATGCTATGGAGACTGTAAGAATAGCCGAGACAATTTATAACAAAATAGATAGGAAATAAGATTTACAATGGCACGAATGAGAGCAAAGAAGAATATCCCAGATCGTTTAGAAAAATGCAAAGAGCGATGGTTTGAATTTCCCGCGACAAACAAAGGGCAATGGCGAGGGGTATGTAATAAAGATTCAGAGACAAAAGTATTCTTAGAAATAGGTTGTGGCAAGGGCAAGTTTGCTTGTGAGACTGCAAGTAAGAACCCTGGCGTATTATACATTGCAATGGAGAGAGATACGTCGGTTACTTTAGCTGCAATTGAGAAGGCCCATACTATGGAAGTTCCTGATTTGTATTTTGTTAATGCAGATGCTCAATTCATTGAGACATATTTTGCCAACGAAGAGATAGATCGAATTTACATCAATTTCTGCGATCCATGGTCAAGAAAGAATAAACCAAAGAGAAGACTAACGTATAGAGATTACCTTGAGACTTACAAGAGAATACTCAAGCCCAACGGACAAATCTTCTTTAAGACGGATGACGAACCTCTATTTGAGTTCTCTTTGGAGGAGTTCAAGGCAACTGGTTTTACTTTTAATGCTGTAACATATGACCTTCATTCAAGCGAATTTAATGAGGATAATGTCAGAACTGAATTTGAGCAGAAATTTGCTGATCAAGGAATAAAAATAAAGGGTGCTATTGTTACTTCACCAAGCAAGTAAAAGGAAGCGATTCTATCGTTTGAAAATCGTTTGCTAGAGCGACAGAACTTTTTTAAATTTACACAAAAAATGTGAAAATAATGGAAGGTTTTTCGTTTTTCAATATGTTGTAATAAGAAGAACTCTGTTGTAAAATTTTTACGGTGCGTTTGAGCACACACAGAAGTATATATCCCTTTTAGGGAAATTAGGAGGATATTAATATGGCAGTAAAAGTTGCAATTAATGGATTTGGCCGTATTGGTCGTCTTGCATTCAGACAGATGTTTGGTGCTGAGGGTTACGAAGTAGTAGCTATTAACGATCTTACAAGCCCAATGATGCTTGCTCACCTTTTGAAGTATGACTCTGCACAGGGAAATTACGCTCTTAAGGATTCAGTTACAGCTGGTGATGATTCTATCACAGTAGCTGGAAAGACTATTAAGATTTATGCTGAGAAGGACGCTAAGGATCTTCCTTGGGGTGCTTTGGATGTAGACGTTGTACTTGAGTGCACAGGATTCTACACAGCTAAGGATAAGGCTTCTGCTCATATTGATGCAGGCGCTAAGAAGGTTGTTATTTCTGCTCCAGCAGGAAATGATCTTCCTACAATCGTTTTCAACGTAAACCACAAGGAACTTAAGGCTACAGATACAGTTATTTCTGCTGCTTCTTGCACAACTAACTGCTTGGCTCCTATGGCTAAGGCTCTTAACGATCTAGCTGTAATTAAGTCTGGTATCATGAGCACAATTCATGCTTACACAGGCGACCAAATGGTTCTTGACGGCCCACAGCGTAAGGGTGATCTAAGAAGATCTCGTGCTGCTGCTGTTAACATCGTTCCTAATTCAACAGGTGCTGCTAAGGCTATTGGTCTTGTAATTCCTGAGTTGAACGGCAAGTTAATCGGATCTGCTCAGCGTGTTCCAACACCTACAGGTTCAACAACAATTCTTGTTGCTACAGTTGAGAAGACTGTATCAAAGGAAGAGATTAACGCTGCTATGAAGGCTGCTGCTACAGAGTCTTTTGGCTACACCGAGGATGAGATTGTTTCTTCTGACGTTATTGGTATGACATACGGTTCACTATTCGATGCTACACAGACAATGGTTGGCCAAGATAACTTGGTTCAGGTTGTTTCATGGTACGACAACGAGAATTCATATGTTAGCCAGATGGTTCGTACAATTAAGTACTTTGCTGAGTTGAAGTAATATTTTTCGAGCTTAATCAAGAGAATATTTGGAGGTTCTAATCATTTGATTAGGACCTCTTTTTTCTGTCTTATTGAAAGAAGTATCAAATAATTGTATTATTCGTACTGATGATGAAGGTTATTAGACATCTAATTAAGAGAATAGATAGAAGACTTGAAGATAAAGATCCGAACACCGCTTTGATAGCGATGGCCATTGTAGCTAATGCACTGATGACTGTCGTGAAGATGATATTCGGTATTTATCTTAGTTCTGGCTGGCTTGTAATAAACGCCATGTACTTTTTGGTTATTGGTGTTGTCAGATACTATGTCATGAAGAGATATATTTTTTCTAAGTCGGTTGTGGATAGAAAAGAGAAGTATCACTTTGACTTTAACGTTCACAAAATTGGTGGTGCGCTAGTGTTCTTTATTGGAAGTACATACTCGCTTACATGTGTAAGAATGTATATAGTAGGTGACGCTATTACCATCAACGGCATGCTTGTATATTTCTTTGTTCTTTTCAATGTAATTAAACTGGCTTTTGCTATTTATGGAATGATTATTACGCGCAATAAAGAGAATTACATAATTCGAACGATGAAGGTAATTGGCATCATTGATGCTTTTCTTTCTATAGCAGAGACTGCATATGCAGTAATGTCAAACTTAGGCTATGAGTATGCTGCACAAGCCAGTTCGATAATTGGAATGGTTGCTAGTGTTGGCGTATTAGTTAGCGGTCTTGTTATGCTAAATCGTCAGAAAAACCTGAGAGTTTTGGAACGGTTGTAAACCCTAGTTTGAGGGTATATAATGAAATTCACGGCGTAATGGAGGGTATGATTTATGGCACTTTTTGATCCAAAAGCGAAAGCAATTTCTAACCTGCAGAAGACCATCGATGAGAAGAATTTAACTATCACTAAGAATTATGACAAAATTGGCCGACTATATTATGGACAATACAAGGACATGAACGTTGATGTAACGACGGACATTAACACTTGTTGCGAGGCTGTTAGTAAGCTTATTGATGAGATTAAGGATTGCGAGAAGAGAATTCTTTTCGAAAAGGGTTTGAAGCTATGTCCTAATTGTCACAAAGAGAATAATCTTGAGTATGCGTTCTGCTTCGCTTGTGGTGCTAAGTTTGGTACTAAGGAAGAAGAGTTGCATGCTTCTGTTGCTACTCCTGTTGTGGCAGAAACTCCAGTTGTAGAAGCGTCTGAGACGCCAGTTACACCTAAGGAAAATTGAATATTTGCTATTCGAATTTATACAAATACAAGGGCGTGAGAGATTCAATCTTTCACGCCCCATCTTTTTAATTATATCATTTTTTCAAATTAATAGACGGAATCCTTGTTACCATATATAAACTTTTTTTGAATTACAATTGAGACATGGAGGAGACTCCTAACACATTTACGGAAGGATGTGATTCTATGAAAATCACTACAACAGGTAAAGGCATTCGTATCGGAAAGCGTCTTGAAGAAAGAATTACGGGAAAGATGCAGAAGTTTGACAAGTTTTTTGGTGAGGAGGGTAGCTTTAACATCAAGATCAGACCAGAGGGAAGTGTGATGGTAGTTGAAATTACACTTAAACTCGATACTAA
>JAAYFK010000006.1 GCA_012728275.1 Clostridiaceae bacterium
AAGTCAAATCACGAAGTTTACGCGCCCACAGCCATGGACCTAAGCGCGGTCGCGCCCGGCTTGCTCGGGCCTAAGTGACGTCGCACTAAGGCCCGGCCTGCGCCTTAAGGTCCATGGCCGTCGGTAATCGGCAGACGTTATACGACATGCCACGATAATAATTTGTGATAGATTTTAAGAGGGATAAGGAGGTGTATAACTTTTGAAGAGGTTTTCGCCAGAATCAATTCTTGCGTTAAAAGAAGCACTTACGCATATTTATTGGAGAAGAAAAGACATACGCCAATTTGTTTACCATACCATTGAGAACAAAATGTTGGTAACAACGATTGACTGGGAAAATTCAACAAAAGAAGAAAGCGTTTCAATTTTATTAAATCGTATGGTTGATAAGCAAGATGTCTTTAAAGATGATATTTTAAGGCTATTTGATGCGGTTCTTCATTTTAAGGATTTTAGTCATCTTAAGAAATGGGACGACTCTGAAACCAAGATCAGAAATGCAAAAAGAGCAGTTGAAGCTTTGAGAGAAGTAGCTTCAGGCTACTTTCAGTTGAAAGAAGAAAAAGAAAGAGCTTTGGCTAGAAGGAAGGCCTATGAATCGATGCAGAAAGAAAGGGAAGCTGCTCGAGCTAAACTGTCTAATATTAAAGCTTCTTTTTCCAGAGTAGCAGCATTGAAGGATCCACAAGAAAGAGGATATGCATTCGAGTCTTTTCTGAACGATCTGTTTGAGTATTATGATTTAGATCCTAGACGCTCTTTCAGAATTTGTGGTGAACAAATTGATGGAGCATTCACATTTGACAATACCGATTATATTGTTGAAGCTAAATGGCAGCAAAAACTAGTGAGTGCTGGTGATTTATATAAATTTTCCGGGAAAATATCTGGTAAATTAAAAATTACTATGGGCTTGTTCATATCTTTTTATGGATTTAGTCCAGATTGTTTCCAAGTTGATGCTCCCGGCTTAAAGTCGATGATTTTGATGGACGGAAATGATATTATGGCTGTTCTAGATGAAAGAATTGACTTAACAGAGTTGATGTATCGGAAGAGACGGTATGCTGCAGAAACCGGTAAGATATTTTTAAGTGTTCGAGAGATATTTTGAAAGCAAACGTGGCACGTCGTATAACACGGCATTGCCGCTTCGGGCCGCGGTAAGTTAAATCATGATGTCGGACAGGTAAGTTAATTCATGGAGCTGATGCGGCCACATCGATTCGCCAAGCGCGGTCGCGCTAAGGCTCATCGACGTCGGCAATGCTAAACGTTATATGACATGGAGTGAGAAATTGAAATGGGAAAATTGAAGAGTATTACATTGTCAATACTTATATGTACTGTTGTTTCTGTTTGTTTTTTGTTAGGACGAAACTCAGTTACATCCGACTCTATAGAATCGGGAAAAGATTCAGTAATTAATATATTGGAAGGCACGTGGGAAAGCATTGATAGCAATAAATATCAGGGAACGACATTGTGGATAAAAATTATTGATGAAACATCTTTTGAGTTCGAATTGTATGCGTTTTGGTCAGATGGACAAGGAAGTGCCAATATTGGCTTATGTAGTGGTAAAGGTTATATCAAAGACGATCTAATTGCTCTGGAAATTGAAAATGGAGCTGCGAAAGGTAAGATTGCTTTAAGAGAAAACGTAATTCATATTGAGTATCAGGGAGATATGAGTCAATTTGCAGGACTTAATGTAATTTTTTCAACAGATTTCAAGAAAATTAAATGAACGTCTTGTAGGCTTTGAGAATAAAGCCTACTCACCACGTCATATAACATAGCATTGCCGCTTCGGGCCGCGGAAAGTCGGCTCATGATGTTGGGATGCGGGTGGGTCATGAAGCAGACGCGGCCACATCGATTCGCTAACCGAGTCGGCGGGGCGGGTGGGATTTTGGAGGCTGGCCCGCCTGTAAGCTCATCGACGTCGGCAATGCCCAACGTTCTACGACATCCCTTTTAGAGTATGCCAATTGCGGCCATCCAGGCCGCACTGTTAAAACATTATGGGGAGAGTTTTTGTGGAGTATAATCTTGAAATTATTGGCCCGTATAAGATAGGCAGGGAAAATGATATATT
>JAAYFK010000041.1 GCA_012728275.1 Clostridiaceae bacterium
AATCAATTCGCTAAGCTGCGCTAAAAGCATTTTCTGAGAAATACCTTGTATTCCCTTTTCTAATTCAGACAGAGACTGAGGCCCATCTTTCATTTGATATAGGATAATAGTTTTCCATTTCCCTTTAATGATGCCATAAAGACTTCGTGAACAATTTGCGCTGGTATTGTTTTGCCTTTGAAATTCAAGCTCTTTGTCGTGCAGGCATCTTCTATTACAGTCACTTCATAGCCATAGTCTTGGCATGCTCTTGTGGTTGTATCCACACACATATGGGACATCATTCCCGCAATAACAATATGCTCAACTCCATTTGCCTGAAGATACTCTTGAAAATCCGTTTTTAAGAAGCTACTTGGGAACTTCTTATTAATAATCTTCTCTCCATTTATTGGTTTCACTCTCTTATTAATACCTGAAAGCAATTTAGAATCATGCTGAATATGAATAACAGTTTTGCCTTCATTCCTAAATCGCTCAAGCAATGCGGCGGCCTTATTAGCTGTCTCTATAGGCTTGTTCAGCAACATCGGTCCTGGAGTAAAATATACATCTTGGATATCAATTAATAGTAACGCTTTCTTCTTCATAGACTATCACACCTCATACGCGAATTATCTAATAATCGTATAACACGTATTCTGGAGTGACAATTACCCACTTTATTGTGGGTATGAATTGTGAAGACATTCGCGGGCGTTAGAGGTTTTTCTTATTTTCGAAAAAGATTACAAACACTCAGCAGGAAAACAAAGTAGTGGTCCTATACCTAAGATAGGCAAATGTTTCTCTTTGCTATTCATTGCTTCCACTCCTTGTCGGGTAGTCGGTAATCAGATTAGCGTCAACATACTCAATATATGGTTTTCTGTTTACTTCAGAACTACTTTCCAAATACCACTTGGCAGCATCCTTCAAGCCTTCATCTAATGACATAGTTTGTGGATATATTTTAGTTTGACGCTTAACATCCAAGTAATACTCATAATCATAAAAACAGAAGTAGCTTCTTTGTTCTATTTGGGAATGAACTTCAACAAATGTTGGCTCTTTCCCTATGCTTTCATAACACTTAGTTACCCATTCTTTGATTGATACTGTTTCTGGATTACCCACATTAAGAATATGGTCTTCTGGTTTATCATTAATGATAATTTCCATTAATCTACATAAGTCCTTAATGTGAAAAAACTGGAGCTTCATACTTCCATCCTTTGGCAGATAGAACTTCCTGTTCTCAATGGCACAGTCAAATACGAAAGCTTCTCTATATACGTTGTTCATTGCACCATACAAATATGGTGGTCTTAAAATATATGCATCGCTTACTATGTCTAGCAAAGCATTCTCGGCTTCTATCTTATCTTTTCCATATGCTCCCCAAAACTTGTTTTCGCCCTTCAAAGACTCCTCAAGAAATGGCTGAGCTCCATATTCCGGATAAACTGCACTTGAGCTAAGCATTATATATTGCCCAAAAGAACCCAGTGAACTAAGTAAATCAATAATGTCCAAAGCGTTATAGGCTGTCATGTCAGCAACAACATCGAAAAATATATCCTTTAATTTGCTTCCCAGATTGTGCCTGTCACTCTCAATTAGTATTGCACCTTTAACTTGTGATTTGGTATTTCTGTTAATTACGTAAACTTCAAACCCTGCATTTACAAAATACTCAGTCACATATTTACTAACAAATGTAGTTCCACCAGTTACAAGTACTTTTCTCATTAAGGACTCCTTACTAGAACTTTTTCTTCATGACATCATAACAAAGGACGTCTTTGGAATCTGTTATGATTTGGTTATACTCGGTTTCATGATATCCACGCTTTTGATAGATTTTCCTGGCCGGCAACGAAGCATTTATAACAATTTCGCTATAGTTTTTACTAATCTCTTCTTCGGCAAAATCTAACAATCTTCTACCATATCCCTGATGCTGAAACTCTGGACGCACAAATAACCTGTTAATTTCGTTCTCACTAATTGTTACTGTTCCAACGTAGTCTCCATCAGCTTTCAGAAGAAACACTATTCCTTTTCTAATATCTGCCAATATATTACTATCACTATGATGCGCCTTGAAATAATCAACTGCTCCAGATGGATAGTACTTAGGATATATTTCGCTTATAGTTTGCTGAGTGATGTCTCTAACAATATTCAGTTGATTTTCTTCTGCTTTACTAATCATTATTCTTTATTCTTTCGAATTCCCCTTATTAATGGTTTCCTGGAGTCTCTTAAGTCATTCTTTGGAGTCTATTTCTCTCTCAATCATTTCTTTAATTATCGGATTGTTTGACGCATTTAATGTAAGCAAAAATGCCATACTTCTGCATTTTTTATTCTCTTTACCATTCAACATGAAGGTGTATCCAGCCGGACACGTTGGGCTACAATCTTTTCCATTGAGTTTCTTGCAATCAAGTGAGTCCGAAATAGTCTTCTTCGTGATATCAGAGAATTTATCGATTACATCCTCATATTCTGCTACATGTGATGCATATACTCTCGCCTTAATACACCCACTTCTAAAAACATAATTGAGTAGCGACTTTCCGCTTTGAGGAAGGGCATATGAAACAAGATAACCTTTAGACGCTGGCTTAATTGTTCTCTTGCACTTCTTTTCGAGCAAATAGGAATTTAATCCATCAACAAAGCCTTTTAATTCATTAGGTACTAAGTCCAAAAAATCATTATAGTTCTGATCCATATATCCTCCATTCGTTTCTTAAAACAATCATTTGACGGTGTATAAAAATCGGCTGGCCTGATTGTCATCATATAGCTTTTTTCCTATCATACTCTCTTCAAGCTTGCTCTCGAAAAGATCTGCATTACCTTCGTTACAGAAATCCTGTTTCATTCCTTGGAGAATAGTCAGCGATCTCTCATATAACCGCTTTTCATTATAACTGAAATCAACGGTTTCGTAAGAGACAACGTTCATTTTTAATATTCTAGCAACCATCGTATTATCCGCCAAAAGGGCGCTTCTGTCTGTTGGTTTCTCATCAAACAAGTATTGCGAATAGAAAAGATACTTCCTGCAGTTTGGAAAAGAACATAAATCTCTAAGAATCGCTTCTAAACTCGAGCTGAAATAAAGGCTATCAATGGATACTGCTACGGTCGGATTTAGATTGTAATTGGGTATGCTATCAATATCACCTTGTACATATCGCAAAGACTCATTGCGTTTTCCAGCAAAATACTCATTCTCCAACTGGTCAATTCCGACGCCCGAACACTTGTATTTGTCGATCAAATAGGACAGTATGCTTCCCGATCCACACCCCAAATCCAGAATACTATCTTGTGAAGTCATAGGAATCGAATTGAAGACAAAATCCAGTTGCTCTTTATCCATCATATTGAATAGATATAGTCTGTAACCGTATACTTGCTCACAAAACTCAAGATATGCCTTGCTCTTTGTAAGTCTTCCAATCTTGTTATCAAACTCTTCTTTTGAACTCATAATTGCTCCTAGAACAGAAATCTCTCCTACATCTATCTATTTGAATGCCATTTCAGATGTTTTGATTACTATAAGCCTCGACGAATTTGTCGATTTTTTCCTGATTCGTACTAGAGTCAGTGTATTTCCTATCAAGTAGAGAAACTCTGTATTTGACATTGGGAATTTTGTCTTCTAAGGCCTTAACACATTTATCGATATCTCCACCGCCTGAAGAAATTATTAATCCAGTAACCTTTTCTCTAATACCTGAATCTTTTAGAAAAGCGTTAATAGCTGGAACGCCTTTTCTATTCCATATCGGAGTCCCAATAATGATTTCATCGTACTCATTAATATCTTTATCAATTGGTTTAATCTTCGGGATAATATTCATGGCAACCTGAGCGCCACCAACAAACATCTGAGCTAAGAATGCCTTAGGCAAAGGCTTAACGGTTTCAAGCTTCAAAATTTCACAACCTAGCTTCTCAGCGATGATTTTGACAGCCTCTTCGGTATTACCCGACAGAGAATAATAAACAATAATTCTCTTCATTTTTGTCACCTCAATTATGCTAAAGCAAGAATAATCTCTCTATACGAAAGTTCTACATTTCTAATTATATATCTCTTAAAACTTCTTCATACGATTCTGCTCTAATTACGCGAAAATTCTTCTCAACTTCTCTTGTCCACAAATCAATTTCACCCTCAATACCTGAAGCCTTAGGAAGAATAAATCCCCAAATTGAGCATCCTGTTTTCTTTAATTCAGGAAGGAAGTAATTAAAGCCCCACTCAACGTCTTCAGTTACATCTTCAAAACCATTTCTGGCATCTACAATAAATACGCTGCCTGCATGTTCACGAAGCATTTCAAGAGAAGCTTCAACTGGTTTTCGATAATCATCGAAGTGAGCTTCTTTCTTCCATGTGTGTAAAACAGCATTATCTTTTTCTATATACTCAGTTCTTGCATAATCACTTTCAAACATAATAATTACCCTCAATAACCTCATTTTGAAACATCTAATTCCTAAGATAACAAAAGCTTCTTAACAGGTATATCCCGGTTTTTTGTAGAGATATTCTTCTGCTGGTACTATTTGCTTATCCCAAACTTCTGTTTTCCAATCAGCCTGATTGACTTCTTTTATGGCGACAGAAACACCTGATACATTACAGCCCAAAGTGTTTGCTATAATCTCAGCTACGCCTTCGGCGCATTCAGCTTTCTGCTTATCGGTCCTACCTGGATAACAACTAATCTCAACATGTGGCATGCCTCATCCTCCAAATTTCTGTGATTACTATAGTATCAATTCTGCTCTCACAAGAATCTCCTACAAATTTAATATACGGATACGAAATATAGCACTTCGTATCCGTATCGACTTTAATGTTAACACAGAATCTCTTAATGATGCAAAAAATCCTCAGTCACTTACACCTAAGTTACTTACACTAAGCAGAAGCTTTACTTGCCCTGTTTAGCAACGAGCCTCTTCTTAGCTGCATAGAGCTTGGACATTGTTCCGGTAGCGAAGATGATACTCAAAATCATTGCTCCAACAGCTAATCCTAAGGTTGCTCCTTCAAGAAAACCTGTAAGGAAAGTCTCAGGCAATTCTAATTCGCTCATTACCACGTTCGCAATAAGAGCGATTATTCCAAGAACAGAATATACGATTACAACTCTCGAACTGCGTTTCTTGCCCTCGTTCTCATATTCTGCGACTCTTAAAATTGTTTCTTTCATTTCCTCTTCCATCTTACCGTTTCTCCTTTCGCCATCTAAAATTTCGCGAAGGTCAACAGAATATAGATCAGATAGTTCAATCAATATATCAATGTCTGGCAAGTTGCTCCCCGTCTCCCAACGAGATACGGTTCTTCTTGCAACATTCAACTTAGTAGCTAGCTGTTCTTGGGTTAAGCGCTTACCTTTTCTAAGTTCTGATAGAAAATTACCAATTTTGATTTGATCCATTTCTGACGACCTCCTTTATGATGGTAGGTTAGGCTTTTTTCCTTTCGAAAAACAGGACACAGAATGAGCAAATAGCGATGAGACATGCCGTGTCATTCTAATTAATGCAATCTTACTCGAGTAGAATCGCTAGGGCTGGCTGTAAGGATTAGACTCTCTTTTCGAGATGCAGAAGGCTACCCTAAGGCCTGCTGTCTCTTCTTCATTCGCGACCAATTAATGAAGCCATAAACGTCGTTAAGAAGGAACATCATGAAACAAATGTTGACTGAAATATATGATGTATCTTCTATACAGGCAAGTGTCCCAAGCACTATCAGCACCACGTCGTTCAAAGCATATGCAATCGCGTAGTACGGACTTCTTCGGAAAGTCAAATATGTAGCCACAAAGCTTGTAGCTACTGAGACAGTGCTTGGAATCAAATTCTGCGTGTTGAAAAACTTTAGTATGAAATAAAAGCCTACCGTTACGGCAGTAGCAAGAATAGCAAGAAAATAATACTCTTTGCTTTTGAGACTGTTTACTTCAACTTCCGACTTGTTACCCTTATACGGGTTACGAAGCCAAGAAATTAAGGCTAATACCGCCATCGGCCCAGTCATACCAAGATATGTAATCATCTCACCATAGTACGCATACGAGTAGGAGATTATGCCATACAAAATGCTGAAAGCTATCGTTAAGACTTGTCCAATTGGATTGCCCTTGGAGATAAAAATCAATGCGGAAACGCCAATAAGCGACGCCAGAAAGGCTAGATAATTCGACCTATCAAAAATCAAGAAACCAAGCGCTACCATCGTGACCGATAGCCCCCAAATAATTAGTTCGGTTCTCGAAAAGTATTGTTTGCTAACCTTATCCGTCTTCATCTTGCTTAGATGTCTTCCTGAAATCTAGCTCGACACTCTTCAATAATTTGGACAGCTTCTTCTTTATCATGATAATCCCCGGTAGTAACCTCTACCTTCTGGAGCACTTTGTAGTTATCAAAAAAATTCTTTATTTCCTTTAGAATAAACGCGGGCAACTCTTTAAGATCATGATACGAATCATATCTCGGATCACAGTCGATAACTGAAATCAATTTATAATCAATCTTGCCACCGTCAATCATCTCAAGGTATCCCAACACTCTGGCAGGAACATAACATCCAGGATAAGTCGGATTATCACTAATCACGAGAATATCAAGTGGATCGCCATCTGGAGCTAAAGTATGCTCAATAATTCCGTACTCAGCAGGATATACCATTGAAGCATATAAAACTCTTTCGAGCTTTATCTTCCCCGTCTCGTGATCGACTTCGTACTTGTTCTTTGAATGAAGTGGAATTTCAATTAAAGCGTCTACTACGTTATCCATATTGATTCTCCAAACTCATAAACTTTTCCGATTGATTTACTACTAATATTGTAACGCATTATTCAGTAGATTTTCTTACATAATGCTCGAAAAGGATTCAGACGAATCTTCTTATATTGTGTACCCCATCGCTTTGGCTACTTCACTCGCTTGATCATATCCAATCAAGTGAGAAAGCAAATGGAATGCCACATCTGCTGCTGTCTCTGGGCAAAAACTAGTTATAACATTGTTATCAATTACTATCCGCTCGTCAGGAATGACATTGACTCCAAACTCAGCTAATTGCTTCTGTCTGACACCGTTACGAAGATGATATGTAGTTGCTTTTCGACCATTAAGAATACCACTTTTCCCAAGAGGCAAGGCGGCTACACAAATACTGGCTATGTGCTTTCCTTGACTATCAAACTCTTTAATCATATTCAGAAACCGCTCATCATAGGCCTCGGTATAGAAGCCGAATTCTTCATAACCACCGGGTATTGCCAGAGCGTCATAATCGCTTACATCAATATCTTCTATCGTTTTGTCGACAATTATGGGAACTCCAAATGTTGAAACCACTTCTTTATTAAACCCGCAAGTTATCACTTCAACGTCATGATTGAAATCGTTTCTTGCCCATCCAAAAACATCTATAAATGGAGCAAACTCCAT
>JAAYFK010000042.1 GCA_012728275.1 Clostridiaceae bacterium
CTTCTCCGCCATACCCCGTAGACATTGAGTTTACGGGTTTTTTATTGCAAGAATTCAACGCATGTATTCATTTCTTGAGAATAGTGATAACGTAGTGTTCATTATGAGCATTAATCATAAGGAGATTGCATATGAACGATCTGACAGTGGAATTCGATACGTTGACAGCTGAGCAATACATAGAATTGTGGGAAACTGCATGGGAGAAAGGACCAACGTTGCATCAAACAACCCTTGCAATGGATCACACTCTGTTCAGGGTCTCTATATGGGACAAAGACAGAATAGTAGCAATGGCGCGAATGAACGGCGATATGGGACTAAACTACTATATCAAAGATGTTGTTGTCAGACCTGAGTACCAAGGGCAAGGAATAGGAAGAATGCTAATTAATGAGCTCTTCAGATTCATTAACGATAATGGTGTAAAAGGAACAGAAATATATGTTGAATTAAGTGCAGTCCCAGAAAAGGCAGCATTCTATGAAAAATTTGGATTTGAAGCCAATGAAGCGCAAAGGCTAAAGCTATATCATAGAGTTAATTGAAAAGGCATTTCAGTCAACTCTCATATTTCTCATATGTTGAACCAGCGACCTTCGCACCCCAAATGTTCGCCCATTTCTCGGTAAAAAAAGAGAAATATGACATCTGCTTCTCCCTACGCATCTTGGCACAGTGTGGTAAAAAGCCCCATAGAGAGGAAGGAATTCCGATAACTATCAGATATAAAGGACCAAGGAGAAGGGATTGAATTGTGTGTCCATACTCGTGAACGAGGAGAAGGTACGCCATTTCCTGTTTAGAATAGTTCTTCTTTAACTTGTCGTCGTAATAAGGATCCTTAGTTACAAAAACAAACATACCGAGAGATACGCTTGAACTGTCATTCCATTCGCTAATAACAGCGCCATGAAATAAATAATGCTTTTCGCGAAAATTCACTAAAAACACTATCAAACCTATCAGGGATTGCAGGAATCCCCAGGTCCACTGTAAAACCCAATATAGTAAGCTCTTAATTGTCAGATTGCCTCCCATATCCCAAACTCCTTTTCGATAAGACTTCAAAAACTAATTCAATTATATCAATACTAAACTTGAGTAGAGTATAATGTACCAAAAATGAGAGTCGATGACAGCATAATGAAGAAACTTTTAAGAATCCTGTTAAAAACATTCACAGTAATACTGATTTCTATTTTATCTATAGTAGCGCTGTTCTTTCTGGTGAGATTTATTGGCCAGCAGGTAAACAAGATTACGCCCGAAGGCGGAATAAATGAATCGATGTATGTGGAAATAAACGGAACGCAGCAATGGATCAGTATTTATGGACAGGATAAGAATAATCCGGTTCTATTGTATTTACACGGAGGACCTGGATCATCTTCAAGTGCATATGATTATGCTTTTACAAGACAATGGGCGGATGAATATACGGTCGTTACATGGGATCAGAGAAATTGTGGCAAAAGCTATTCAGAAGATCAGAACGATACAGAACTTACATATGATCTGATGATGAGCGACGGAGTTGAGATTACTAATTACTTAAGAGATTATCTTGGAAAAGAAAAGATTACACTTCTCGGTCACTCGTGGGGAACATACTTGGGAAGTAACCTGGTGCTGGAATACCCTGAATTATATGAATGTTATATAGGTGTCGGGCAGTTAGTAGACATGGATTTGAATGAAGAGGCGTTCAGGGAAGTAGCGATGACATGGGTGGGTAATGATACGGATGGTCTTGCTCTGATTGATCAGCTGACTATAGGTGATTACTCGCAGGATTATTATGCAGCAAGAAATCAATTGATGCAGATGTATGGTTACGATATGTTTGCGGATGAGACTGACTACAATATGCTTGCTGCCGAGTATTTTAATCCATACTACTCTTTGGCAGATTTCTGGAATGTTCTTAACTCAGATTGGTCTGTATATGAAGAATTCCTGAATTCAGACGAGTTCGACCGGTTCTCACTAATAGATGAGACGGAATATCAGGTACCAGTATTCTACATACTTGGGGATAGGGATTATCAGACGAATTATCTTATTGCGCAGGATTACTTTGCGACAATAGATGCTCCTTACCAAGATATATTCATTATGGAAGATACAAGACATGGCTTGTTGGAGACAAAGTCAGATGAGTTTTCAGAGATTCTTCACAGAATTGCTCAATTGTGACAATCTTCGAGAATATGGCAAATTCATAAATCCCTGCAAGACTGAAGTTTGCGGGGATTCTTATTCACAGAATAAAAAAGAATTGAATGGAAGTAGAGAAAACATGGTTGGGATCTCGAAAAAAGGGCAAGAAAGTGATTTGTAATAATCTTGTAATAAAAGGAATTAGAGAGATAAAAAGAACCAGATTAAGAAAAAATGAGAGAAACTAGCTAAATACTAGTCGATAAACAGTGCAAAAAACGTATCGCGCTGGGAAAACTCAAAAAAGCAATCTAAATGTCAAAACACTATATCTAGTAACAAAAGGTTGACTTAACCACTATATATAGTTAAAATTGAAGAACATTAAGCAAGGCGGTGAGAGAAGACTATGATAATTGGAGGTTTACAGAAGTTAACGCTGCTAGACTTCCCCGGATACGTAGCTTGTACTGTTTTTACAGAAGGATGCAACTTCAGATGTCCATTTTGTCACAACGCTTTGCTGGTTGTAGAGGAGAAGAAGGAATTTGATGACAAGATGTCGGAAGAGGACTTTTTCGAGTTTCTTGACAAGAGGAAAGGCAAGCTAGATGGAGTTTGTGTGTCGGGAGGCGAGCCTTTGGTTCAACCCGATATAAAGAACTTCATTAGGAAGATTAAGGACAAAGGATTCTTGGTTAAGGTGGACACAAACGGATCTTTTCCAGAGAGGCTAAAGGAGTTGATAGAAGATAATCTAGTCGACTTTGTAGCGATGGATATCAAGAGTAGTCCGGACAAGTATTCGGATTTGTGTGGCTTAAGCAATCCTCCAATCGAGAAAGTTAGGCAAAGTGTAGCCTTACTACTTGAGGGCAAGGTTAAGTACGAGTTCAGAACAACGGTGGTAGAAGAGCTTCACGAAGCAGGAGACTTCGAAGAGGTAGGTAATTGGATAGCAGGGGCGCCACGGTACTTCTTGCAGAAGTATGAGGAGACAGAAGAGGTTATTGGTGACAAGAGCAAGATGCACGAACCGTCACAGAAGAAGCTTGATGAGATTATGAAGGTAGTAAGGAAGTATGTACCTCAAGCTAAGATTCGTGGCGAAGAATAGGATTAGTCACACAAAAGCGGTTAGGTTTAAGGAGGAGAACACATGTACGAAGTAGTTAAGAGAGATGGTAAGAAGGTTGAATTCAATCTTGCGAAAATATCGAACGCCATCAGAAAGGCTTTTATAGCACAGGAGAAGGATTTTAACGACGACATTATTGATTTGTTGGCGTTGAAGGTTACTGCTGACTACTCTGAGAAGATTGTTAACGGGAAGGTAACCGTTGAAGATATTCAGGACTCAGTTGAGACTGTTCTACAAAGAACGGGATATGAGGATGTTGCTAAGGCATATATCCTTTATAGAAAGCAAAGAGAGAAGATTCGCTACATGAAGTCTGCAGTTCTTGATTACAAAGAGCTTGTAGATAGCTATGTCAAGATTAACGACTGGCGTGTTAAGGAAAATTCGACAGTTACATATTCTGTAGGTGGATTAATTCTAAGTAATTCAGGCGCAATTAC
>JAAYFK010000007.1 GCA_012728275.1 Clostridiaceae bacterium
CGCACTAAGTTGTCTCTATCTCTATAGCTATAATACCATTCCTTACTGCACGAAGAATAACCTTAGAACCTATGTGAAGTCTTTTCCATTCACTTCCTGAAACAACTGCTCTTGAGACAAACTTACTCGTTCCATCAACCATAACAACTACCTTATATCTTGTTGGACTGTCCGAATCATTCTCATTCTCGCAAAGAAAGAAAACAACCGTACCAGTAGCTATTTCACTTGTAGGAGTAATAATTAATTTCTTTGTGTTAATACCCAATAAAACGGATACGCCAACCAATATTATCAACGCAATAGCAAGAATCGGAATAGAACCATAAGAGAAAACCCCATTACTATCTTTGATTGCAACAAAAAGCAATAAACCAAAGTTAGCTAACATTACAATCATAATCAAAAACGGATAACTCGCGAAAAAGTTCTTCGTATTACTTTTGCATGAATCATACTCTTGTTTAGTAATCTGCCTAAAAGGAATCTCTTTAATTAGCTTGATTTCTCTTGATTGCAGCTCCTCAACTGATTCCATCAGGTCGTCTAGAACCGGCTCTCCCTTTCCGAACACTTTAGCTTTAACTTCTTTAAGTAAAATACTCGGATCACGCTGATCCAATTCAATTTCTAGTTCGTAGACTTCTCTTTCTTCTGGTGTTAGCAAATCGAGATAACCCAAATCCTCATAATTCTTCGGGTGTGCTAAATCCGACATCAACAATTCTCCCCCTATCCATTAAATAGTCCTTAACATTTTTATCACATAATAATTATGAAATACAGTATATTGAAGCAATATATTGAATAAAAAAATAGTTTTAACAGTCTATCAGCCAAGATATCGCTGATATATACTTTTTTTCGATATAATATGTCAATAATGGTAAATATGTATTGTCTTTTGTGCAATGTATAAATAAGAAATCGTGATATATAATGATAAAAACCGAAAGGACAGGATGACAACTATGAACAGTCTAAGCAAAGAAATTCTCGAGATCGCTACCAGAATCAAAGAACTTCGCGAGATTTGTGATGTATCTGAAGAAGAGTTGGCCAATGAGGTCGGTGTCTCCTTAGAACAGTACAGAGCATATGAGAGCGGAAGTGATGATATTCCAGTGGGTGTAATTTACGCCGTCTCCCGAGTGCTTGGCGTAGATTCTACAGCAATCATCACTGGTTCCGATGCGAAAATGACTGATTACACGGTTGTTCGTAAGGGCAATGGTACATCAATCGAAAGATATCCAGGGTATCGTTTCTCTTCTTTGGCAATGAACTATATCGGGCGCGATATGAACCCTATGCTCATTACCATGAAAAAAGAAGATGAAGAGCCTGAGCTAGTTACTCACGGCGGACAGGAATTCAACTACTGTCTTGAAGGCAAAGTAGTCGTGACCATCGGGGCCAAGAAGATAACTCTTGAGCCCGGCGATAGTATCTACTTTAACCCTGCCATTCCTCATGGACAGAGAGCCTTGGATGGAGATTGTGAATTTTTGACAGTAATCAATGAGTGAATTCTTGTGAAGGTTACTTTTCGAGCGATAGAAAGGATGTATTATTTTGGATAGCAATGATTTTTTAATAAATAGATATTTACCGCGAACTGATTTTGAATCATATGATGATTTTAAGAAGAATTACTCTGTAAATGTGCCTTTTGACTTCAACTTTGCTTATGACATAATAGATGAATGGGCGAAGAACTTTCCTGATAAGAAGGCGCTTTATTATACAAACGACCACGGTGTTCTTAAGGAATATACCTTCAAGGATATTTCTTTATTTTCGAACAAGACGGCAAATGCCTTGAGAGCCGAAGGTATTAAGAAGGGCGACACTGTTTTAATGATGCTCAAGCAGCGTGCTGAGGTTTGGATTACCATCATTGCTCTTCATAAGCTTGGAGCTGTTGTAATTCCAGCTACTTTCCAGCTAACGCCACACGATATTTCTTATCGTTGTGAGAGTGCGAAATGCAAGATGATTATTATGGTTGACGAAGAGCAGGTATTGAAGCATGTTGCTGATGCTCTTCCTGAGTGCACAACTGTTAAGAAGCTTCTCGTACATGGTACGAATATTCCGGATAGTCCAATTTACGACGATTTTCTAGAATTGATTGAAAATGCATCAGATGAGTTGGAGAGAGTGCCTACTACAATTGATGACAAGATGCTTATCTACTTCTCATCAGGAACTACTGGAATGCCAAAGATGATTCTGCACAACTATGATTATCCTCTTGGACATATTGTTACGGCGAAGTATTGGCACCATGTCGAAGATGGTTCAAGACACTTGACCGTATGTGATAGCGGTTGGGCGAAGTTTGCTTGGGGCAAGATTTATGGCCAATGGATTTGTGGGGCTGAGATAGTAGCGTACGATGACGATAAGTTCGTTCCTGAGAATCTATTGCGAGTAATTAGAGAAGCTAAGCTAACTACATTTTGCGCGCCACCTACTATTTACCGCTTCTTGATCAAAGAGGATCTAAAGAAAGAGGATTTCGCGTCAATTCATCATTGCACAATTGCTGGTGAGCCTTTGAACCCGGAGGTTTACAACAAGTTCTATGAATTAACTGGACACTATGTTCACGAAGGTTTTGGACAAACAGAGACAAGTGTTATCTTGGGCAATTTCGGCTGGGATCCAATTAAGCCGGGGTCTACTGGTAAGCCTGCCCCTCTTTACGATATCGACCTCGTTGATGATGAGGGCAACAGCTGTGAGGATGGTGTTGTTGGTTCAATAGTAATTCGAAATTTGTCGAAGTATCATCCTACGGGGCTTTTCCAGGAGTACTACGAAGCACCTGAAACAAACGCTCGTTCATTTACGAACGACTGGTATAATACCGGAGATACGGCATGGAGAGATAGCGATGGGTACTTCTGGTTTGAAGGACGTAACGATGACGTTATCAAGTGCTCTGGATATCGCATCGGACCTTTCGAGGTTGAAAGTGCTCTTATGACCCACCCTTCTGTTCTTGAGTGTGCCGTAACAGCTGCTCCAGATCCTGTTCGTGGTCAGGTAGTTAAGGCGACTATCGTTCTTACAAAAAACTATCAAGCCTCCGAAGAGCTAAAGACGGAGTTACAGACTCATGTTAAGAATGCAACTGCTCCTTATAAGTATCCTAGAATTATTGAGTTCGTTAAAGAGCTTCCTAAGACAACGAGCGGCAAGATCAAGAGATGCGACATTAGACAATCTGACTCTGATTCGACTAAGTCTTAATCAAGACATAAATTGTAATTTAATGACGGTTAGCTGAGGATACTCAACTAACCGTCATTTTTAAGGGATAGGAATAAAGGGATTCTTGATAGTCTTAAAGTTCGTATGAACATCAAGAGAATCAAGTATGTTCACTAAGCAAATAGGAAGAACTAACATCATTATAGATGGTTCTCTTGAAAAATCTCGATAATCTGCAATTAGTAATAATATGTTTACAAAATTACAAAGCCCTATCGAAGGCCGCAACTAAATCAAATTAATAACCCGTTTGCTTCTATCTTATTCTTCGAGGTATTCATCGTCATTCTCATCGTCAAATTCATCCTCAAATCCATATTGACAAGAAATACCATTGTACGTCAGAAACGATAAGAGTCGCTCTGAGTCCGGATAATAGATACCCAAATTGAATTTTTCCAATCCTTTAAGGAGAGCATACTTGTCTTGCTTATCGTAGATTGGTTCAAGAAGTTGGTTGTCACAATACAGTTGATTAGAACGTGCGACGAACGTCATTTTCACCTTGCTTCTCTTTTTTTCCATTTGCATGTTTACTATCAAAAAAACAAACAGAGGAATGATAGATATTGCACACAAAAGTAGCAGAAATACTCCAAAGAAATTCACAGCTTTTGGGAAAGAATCCGCTAGCATCGCAAGACCAGCTAGTCCAGAACCAGCCCAAATAAATATGGACACAAAACGCCAACTGCCTTTCCTGGTGTCGAGATCGAACTTCGTTACATTCAATTGAATTGAGTCTTCATTACTATCCATAATTCTAACCTCATTTAAACTTGCATAAATATCTTATCTCATGAACAGTCGTCCCGTGGATTTCAGTAAATAATATGTCTTCTGTCGCTACGAAGCCACGGCTCTCGTAAAACGCCCGAGCCCTGGGATTCTTCTCTGCTACCCACAAGTAGATATCTTGAAAGCCTAGCTCCCTAAGCCTTCCAACACCATAATCGAAAATGGCAGTTCCATATCCTTTTCGAAAACACTCAGGCAAAACGTAACAGGTTACAATCTCGCCCCAGCCCTTCATCTTCTCATCTCGTGCTGGACCAATCGAAGCAGTTGCCACAAATCTTCCTTCGTCCTTCAGTGCATAATTCTCAGTCTCACTCTCAGATGAGCCAATCCACGAGGACCAGCGTTCTGAGTCTAATTTATCAAGGAAGTCCTGTGGCATTATGCCTTTGTACGCAGTCTGCCAACTCTTCACATATATTGTTGCCACCTCTTCTGCGGTAAGCGGAGTGATTCTCTCGATTGTCATAAATTCCCCCTATAATTGGCAAATCATTATATATTCTTCTTCATTCTCGTCGATGATTTCGAATCCAACTTTCTTATACATTCCTACTGCATAATTTACCTTCTGAACTGCCAATGAAGCTTTCTTATAGCCTTTGTTCCTTAGTTCTTCCAGCATTTTCTTCATTAATGCAGTTCCTATTCCATAATTTCGATAATCTTTCAAAAGCGATATAGCAAAGGAAGGCGTCTCATCATCGATATGACCATAATCATTCATGATACGGACCCACACTGCGCCAACAATCAGTGAATCAACCTCAGCGACAAAACACAAGTCACCATTTTTACTACCAAACTCTTCTACATAGATTTGTAATTCCGGCTTATTGATTATCTCCTTTGAAGGAGACGCAACTCCTTGAGGAATATATATAGCCTCATATAAGAAAGTATCCAAAACCTTTGCTTCTTCTAGTTTCAATTCTCTAATCTTATATTCCATAGAATAAGTATCTCCAAAATAATCAATATGTATTTAAGCTAACAGTCTAAAGGATAATCCATGTTATTTCAATGTTTGAATCGTTGTAATGCAACCGGACTGGAATAAGTAGATACAGTGCTTTTTAATTTTTGGCATGAAAAATCGCCCTTCGAAAAGGGCGACTCTAATTAGTGATTAGAAGGATACAACGAGCAGCATCTTGAACTTTTCTTCACCATATACTGCATGAGGAATATCCTTTGGCATGATAATCGTTTCACCTGCCTCAAGATAGAATACTTCATCTGCTATAGTGAATTTTCCCTTGCCATCAAGAACCGTAACCATTGCATCTCCACCAGACGAATGAGACGAGATTTCCTCTCCCTTATCAAAGGAGAAAATAGTCATGCTAACAAACTCGTTTTGAACAAGAGTCTTGCTCACTACCTGCCATTGTTGGTACTCAACCTGATCCTTTAAGCTAAGCTTAACTTGCTTTTCGATGTTCTTATACATGCTTATTCTCCTTTCATTAATCCAACAGATTACCTTCAATTCCTACTGTTACGACCTGCCACGGAATAAACTTTCCACTGTTCTGCAATGCTTTCTTTGCTGCAATTTCCAGACCTCCGCAACATGGAACTTCCATTCTTACAATGGTTACGGACTTGATGTCGTTATTTGCAATTATTTGAGTCAGTTTCTCACTGTAATCAATATTATCAAGCTTAGGACACCCAATAAGTGAAACTTTTCCCTTGATAAAATCCTCATGGAAAGAAGCATATGCATAGGCAGCGCAGTCAGCCGCAATGAGGAGTTTTGCTCCATTAAAGTATGGTGCCTGAAGAGGTGCTAATTTTATCTGCACTGGCCAGTTCTGAAGTTTTGATATCGGCTTCGTAGAATTTGCCGATTTATTATCTGTTTCTTCAGAAATATTCTCATTTCTGTTAAGCTGCATGACTCTTGATCCTGGGCATCCGCCCATTTTCGACATCTTCTCTTTTACTTCGACCTTCTTCTTCTCATCTTCCTGTGCTTGCTTAACTGCCGCTTCATCATACTCAGGGGCTTCTCTGGTTTCAAAAGTAATCGCACCAGTAGGACAGGACGGCAGACAATCTCCAAAACCATCACAGAAATTCTCTCTAACCAGCTTCGCCTTGCCATCTACAATATCTATGGCGCCCTCATGACAAGCGCTAGCACATATTCCACATCCGTTACATTTATCTTCATCAATATGGATAATCTTTCTAATCATTTTTTGCCTCCTTCACAGATTTCTTCTTTTCTTTCTGATGTAATAATACTAGAATCAAGTCGGAAGATATGTTGGATTTCCAACAGAAGGAGATAATATGCAAAATAATGATTTACTTGTAAAACTTCCATTATTCGAAGGAATGCCCGCTGACGACATCCCCGTTATTCTAAAACGGCTAGGTTCTTATTCAAAGAAATATAAGCGCAACGATTTCATAAAAACAGCCGGAGACCCAATCGATTTTATTGGAATTGTATTAGAGGGAAGCATCCAAGTTCTGCAGGATGATTATTATGGAAACCGCAACATTAGGGCACATTTTGGGCAGGGCGCTTTGTTTGCTGAGGCCTTTGCCTGTGCAGGAGTCAAATTCCTCCCTGTTGATATTCTAGCTTCTGATGACGCAGAAATCCTTTTCATAAACAGTAATAGTATTTTTGCTTCCTGCGGAGGAAGATGCGAGTATCACCATACACTGATTACTAATTTACTAAAGATAGTTGCCCAAAAGAATATGCTAATGAATCAAAAGCTAAAATACTCCTCTCACAAGACAACCAAAGAGAAACTCATGGCTTTCCTTCATGATCAGTCGAGAATTAATAAGTCTAAAGAATTTACTATTCCTTTTGACCGTCAGGCCCTTGCTGATTATCTTGGTGTCGAACGAAGTGCTATGTCCACTGAGATAAATAAACTTGTAAAGCAGGGAATCATCGAGACCAAACGCAGTTACTTTAGACTTATAAGAACTACAGAATAAGATTGGTCATTAAGTATTCTCGTTAATGCATTTTTCCATGTAGGCTAGAGGTAATTCGTTATCTTCTATTCCTTCTTTGAAAATGCGATATCCAAGTTTCTCGTATAAGCGAATGTTGATCCAACTTCGGGTGCACGTAAACAATTCAAATTTTGACCCTCGGGAGTGATCTTCAACATTTTTCATTATCGAAAATGCTAATCCTTGGTTCCTGAAACTTGGGGCAACCATTAAACGACCAACTTCGATGGTATCATTCTTTTTGAAGTATCTTGCCGATGCCATTATTTTACCTTGGGAATCTCGTTTGATAACAACTATCCAGTTGTCAAAATCTCTCTCGAATTCCTCGTAGGACTCTAACAGTGCGGGTATATTTCTACTCCCAATCATCTCAGCTTCACTCTCGAACGCAATCTTCTGGAGTTGATACAACTCTTCTAAGTCTTTATGGGATGCAATTTCATATTCTTTCAACTGAATAATCTCCTAATCTCAAATGAATCAATTATAATCATTATATTCAAATACATGTTCGTTAGGAAGACAGCCTTACAAATTTGATAAGTGCTTGCTTATATCTCTCTTTTCGAAAAATCACAAGCTCTTCCTATTAAAACAAATAATTGAAGAAACAAACCCAATCACAATCAAAACAACCGTGACAATCAAAGCCTTAGCATAATCTGAAGGATTTGAAGCAGAAGTCATAAGTTCATAACCAGAGCATAGATTAGTGGGAAGGTAGATAGCTACTTTGGGTAGCATCGAAGCTAGATACATTGCCATCACCACTACTGCCGTGGACGCAAGAACTGTGGAAAAAGAGTCTACGAGTGTTGAAATAAATAGCACCAGCGTGAGAACAAAAATGCCGAAAACCCAGTATATGAATATAGAGAAACCAACATTCTTAGCAATA
>JAAYFK010000008.1 GCA_012728275.1 Clostridiaceae bacterium
TGTAAAGGGAAAGCGACTATGTCCTAAAAATACTTAAACATTTGCACCGTTTTGGCGGTGCTTTTGTTCATGTATGTAAGCAGCGAATGTTCCGATTCTCCAAGGATGATGCATCGAAGGAATATATCTTTTCTTGAGATTTTCCTTTGGTACATCATCAAACTCTTTTGAAAGTTCGTGTCTGACCGGAATTTCTTCTAGGCTGTAAATCGTTTCGTTAATATTAACGAACAGTTGTCCATCAAGAGATTGTATGACGAGTGTTGGTGTTTTACCAGGATAAAATACTTTGAGTCCATTACTAGTTGTGGGAATATAATGTTTCCCATGGAATTTGATACAGTGGCCAAAGTCTACTACTCTATTGGATAATACGGCTAAGGTCCTATTAATTTCATGCTTAGTGGGTTGTTTTTCAAAGACTGTTTTACTATGATGTATAGGTAGAGCGAATCGATCATTATACGCCTTTATTAATAGGGGCAGTTGGCGGTTGGCTTGTTCTATCGACTGGACTCCTTTAAGTCTAAGTTCAACGGGTATACGTGATTGTAAACTTCCGTTGAGGCGTTCGATGCGCCCTTTAGCTTGAGGTATACTAGTTGTATCAATCTCAATGCCTAACTGGTGGCAGGCATATGAGAATTGAGTAAACGTATCTTCTTCGTCGGAGGGTGCGTTTTTTAATTTATATTCAAATACAGTTCTTCTGTCTGTTAAGAATCTCACGGGTATTCCATAAGTCGTTAATATTTGTCTTAACACTTGATAATAGCCCGCTAGAGTCTCTTGTTCAGCGAAGAAACCTCCCACAATCATTCCGGTCGCATCATCAATCGCAAGGTGTAGGTGCGTCTTAATATCTCCAAACCACTGATGCATGGATGCATCCATTTGGATCAGTTCTCCAAAGTAGGCACAACGTGGGCGTCTAGGATGGGCTTCGTAGTAATCAAGGCTTTCGATCTTGTCTTCAATCTTACGAAACTCACTCACTGAATATGCTTGTTCCTGTAGAGACTTCAATTTTTTCTTCATCCTTCGCTTTGTGTTACGTTGCGCTTTAGGTGATAAAATAAAATGACTTTTAAGAATTGAGTTGAGTGTAGTATCACTGATGGATATATCAAAATTTTCTTGTAGTAGCTCTGTGGCATGACGTAGGTTGGCATCATGAAGTTTCGTGCAATAAATATCTAATATCTTTACCTTGTCTTCCTGGGAAATTTTGTTGACCGGTTCTTTGTTTTTATTACCATGAACGAAAGACTCTTTGCCTCCTTCTTTAAATTTCTTTATTAATCGGTTTATGTGCCTTACCGTACAATTAAGTTTAATGGCAGCCCGTTGTTTATTGCCATTTGATTCAACTAATTTTTTAATGATTTTGTATTGAAATTCTTCTTTCATATTTAATGCGACCTTTCTCATAAATGATCCACCTTGTTAGGACCATTATAGACCATTGGGACATAATCCCTTTTGATATACTAGGACATTATCACTTTTGAACCACA
>JAAYFK010000043.1 GCA_012728275.1 Clostridiaceae bacterium
AAGGAATCCCCTACGTTGGAAGGATGAAAAGACAAGGATTTATGCATTGCCGGTAGTCAAGACTACATACCGGCCTTTGAGAAAAGTGGTTTGACTAACAAGAGTCAAAAGAGAGGCGAAAACTAGCTTGACAAATACCGTATCATTCCTTAACTTGTACCTTAAAAATAATGGATTCGTTTGACTCAGATAGTAGGTGGGTTATAGTTAGAACTATAATTTCTCATGTGTGAAAAAGTTGGAAGAATTCAAGGAGAATGTCTATGAAGCATTCAAGCATAAATCGTACCAGAGTTGTGTTCATTAATCTGACCGAAATGGATCATTATAATGGTCTTGAGGAAAATCTTAAGGGTGGTGGTAAATTTGTCGAGCAGAACGGATATGGCCATGAGATTTTCAACTTCCGGCCCGACAACGGAAAGTGTTATGGATATACACCGGCTTGGGGGAATATTAACCTGGCCCGAATATCAGGTACGATAAACCACGATGCACTTGGAAACTATATCGATGATGTCTTGGTAGTATTCACATGCTCTCGAGAATCAGAGGGACGGATAGTATGTGGTCTGTATCAACATGCTCGAGTCTATGCTGATCCTGTCGATGATAAGAGAAGTACACGATTAATTGAGATTAATGGGCAACGGGTTTTTGCCGAATATAACATTGTCTGTAACCAAGAGGATGCGGTTCTTATTGATCGGGATGACCGTGTTAAGCCGTTACCGCACTCCTCACGCAATAATGGTGTTGGACATGGTCAGAAATCGGTTTGGTATGTGGATAAGCCTGATCGCCAAGAACTGAAAAATGAGTTGCTTGATTACATAGAAGGGATCATAAATCAGACGAGCTCAAATGATGAATATAAACATCACCTGCATGATGAAAGCAGAACACATATAACATCGACAAAGCAGATTTTAAGAAGTCAAGCTGCCAGAGCTGAATGTATTCGCTTGAAAGGCTGTCATTGCAATATCTGTGGATTCGATTTCGAGAAAGCATACGGAGCAATAGGCAAAGACTATATTGAAGTTCATCACATTACACCGATTGGAGAGCTTTCAACTGCTGAAGACTATGATGGCACAGATCCACAAAATGATTTAATACCGCTCTGTTCGAACTGTCACTCAATGATTCACAGACGTAAAAAACCATATCAACCAAACGAGATAAAAGCGATGTTTAAAATTGAGTACATAGGTTAAAAAGAAAGTGTGCATTGCGTAGCGCATCAGATAGTAGATTGAGTTGTATTATGATTAAACTATCAGTTAATTATCACCCTTTAGTATTTCACAGATTATCATACCGAAATTGCTAAAATTACTAGTAGATAATAGCAGTCAAGATAATAATAATTTTGGTTATGAAAAACCAATTGACAGATCTGAAAAACTATGATAGCTTTTGGTTATGAAAAACCAAAATGAAATACACAACGATTACCAGTCCTTTCCAGCGAGCAATGAAAAGGTACTTGATCAGGACTTTCTGAATCAGGTTAAAGCTGTTCAAGCTGTACTAGATTTGAATCTAAGATCAAATCCACAACTATTTATGAATTCTGCAAATTTTTCGAATTCTATTCCCATCGCAAAAATTATGTATTGCTATCTCCTCTCATTTACCTATGAATTCAACGATCCCAGAGAACTTACTCTATCAGACGTCCTCATACGATCTGATGAATACAACCCAGCGATACGAGCCTATTTTAAGAAGAATATTGACCAGTTGATTTTCGAAGAGCTGAACTCTTTGGTTATAGACAAGTCCATTTCCAAAGAGGTGATAAAAACCATCGTTGAAGAGGAATGCTCCTCCTTTGAGTGGATAACACCAGATTCAGTTGTTTCCCTTGCTCTTCAAATACTTAAAATCAAAGACGGGGAAACGGTTGTGGATGTCGGATCTGGCGCAGGTAATTTCTTGCTGAAAGGTGCTGCTGCAAATCCAAGAGCCAAGTTCACCGGGCTTGAAATCAATACAGGGATGTACCTTGTGAGCTTGATGAGAAATTATGTCCATAACGGGAACATTAGTGATGGAAACATCAAGATATTACAAACCGATGCTTTCGACATTGTAGATTCAGAAGCAAACAATCGATTCGACAAGGTTTTCGCCAACTATCCGATTGGAATGCAGTTGAAATTCTCAGGGGTTGGCCAGCGATATCTTAAGAAAATTTCTGAAAGCACTTCTCATTTCAGGTCAACCAACTCTGGGGATTGGGTGTTCAATAGATTGATTCGAGACCTCACGGTAAATAGTCCAAAAGGGAAGGCCATAGGCATCATGGCTGGAGGAAGTTCGTGGAACAAGACCGATAAGGCGGAAAGAAGATATTTTCTCGCTAGAGGGGTTGTAGAATGTGTTATTGCGCTTCCAGCAAAATTATTTAATGACACAGGAATCCCTGTCATGATGATTGTGTTTAGTTTCGGTAATAAGAACGTTCGTATGATTGATGCCACTCAATTTTTCCAACTTGGCAGACGACAGAACTTCATGAATCCTCAACAAGTTGATCAACTGGTCAAAGCCTTGAATAAAGATTCTGACTACAGTCGGTTGGTGGCATATGAAGAGATGGAAAAACAGGATTATGTA
>JAAYFK010000044.1 GCA_012728275.1 Clostridiaceae bacterium
AGACTTGTTGAGCTGGCCCCACCGAGAATTGTATACATCTCTTGTGATCCCGCCACCATGGCCCGCGACTTGATAGAACTAAGCAAGGCTTATAAGATAGAAAGTGTTACGCCGGTTGATATGTTTCCGTGGACGAATCATTGCGAGTCAGTAGTATTAATGTCTCGAGCCTAGTTGTGACTATTGGCTATTATAAGAACGGTAAATAAGAATTTTAAGGAGAATACATAAAATGAAAACAAAAAAAATGATACTTAGCATTATACTAAGTCTATTAGCATTAGTTGGTGCTCAAATTTTATCACAGCTGGTTGCAAGTATTGCGGTGCTTGTAAAAATCCCATCTTTTATTGCGAATATATTAGCAGGAATTTTGTATGTTACTTTTGCGTATTTGTTAATTAAACTCTTATGTGAAAAATATATAAAAGGCGATATGAGCGAGTATAATATCCCATCATTTAAGATAGAAAAGAAATGGTGTGTTGTAGCTGTTTTGTTACCTCTAATAATAACTGCATTTTATTTATTATTTGTACCTGGCTCCTTTAAACAGAATGTTCTTGATATTAGTTCAAAGTTGGATTTGTTATCAGCGGGAATTTTCTTTACGGGGCTTGGTGCAGGTATTGTTGAGGAAATGGTCTTTCGAGGGATTATGATGAGTGTTATAGAAAAAAGATTCAATAAAAAGATAGCGATTATTGTACCATCGGTCTTATTTGGTTTAGTACATATTATCGGCATGGGATTTAATATTCTAAGTTGTGCATTAGTTCTTTTAGCGGGCACGATGGTTGGGATAATGTTTTCTCTTATTGCTTCCGAAACTAAATCTATTTGGAATAGTGCAATTGTCCATGTCCTTTGGAATATTATAATCATTGGTGGAATTTTGTGGATAGGTACAGAGTTTGATGAGTATTCCTTGCTTAGTTATGTATTAGAGGCAAAATCATTTTTGTTAACGGGTGGGGAATTTGGAATAGAGTCGTCAATTATAGCTGTAATAGGTTATGGTTTAGTTTGTCTATTATTTGTATTACCTAATAAAAAGAAAGGTGAAAATGCTTAGACACTTTCAGCTTTGTGAAGAGATGAAAGCATGCAAGAATTTGAATTTGCCGAAGGCATGAGAAGAATAAAGAAATTTTTCGATGCAATTAGAAAGAGAGAATAAGTGAGACATTTTGATAGTAAGAATCAATTAAAAGCGGATAATAAGGAACTCGCCCTGCATGTTAAGCGTTTCTCAGAGCTGACGACTGAGGAACTATATGAGTTGCTAAAGATGCGCCAGGATGTGTTTGTGTTGGAGCAGCAGTGTCTATATGCGGATATCGACGGTATGGATAAGGCTGCTATCCATATTTGGCTAGAGGATGAAAGCGGGCCAGTAGCGTACCTTCGGCTTTTGGATCGAGGTGTGGAGTCCGAATATGTTTCTATAGGTAGAGTCCTGACTCGGATAAGGGGTATCGGATTGGGACACCAAATTTTGCAGAAAGGAATTCAAATTGCTGTGGAGGAGTACCAAGCAGATGTTATCTATCTGGAGGCACAAGCATATATCAAAGAGATGTATGAATCCCATGGCTTTAGGCCGGTTTCAGAAGAGTTTGATCTGGACGGCATTCCACATGTAAAAATGATTAAAACCCTATAAATACAGTTCCGTCGAAAATTTCACTCTTACGTACTTCTGTGGTCATGTTTTCGTTTACCAATGATATCAATCGTGATGTCTCGGAGCATGTGTAGACGGTGGCGTTGATGTCAAATGATGAAAAATAATTGATTCCCTAGATAAGATTGATAAAATAGCTGTGAAATTGGCTAACAATCATTAGCAAAATATACTCATATGATAATTAGCAGCGAAGCTGAGAGGGAAATGGATTCAAGTATTTTGGCATATTGAATCAGATAATGAGGTGGAAATTATGTTTGAGTTTAAAATAAATTTAAGTTATGACGATTATATACTATTCAATAATTATTCTTTTCTAAATAGCCCTTCTGGCAAAAGATTATTGATGATTAACAAGATGATGATTCCAATTTTTTGTTTTTTATGCGTTGTCGTATTGATTGCTTTTAACCTTGACGTCCTTTTAATATTGATTGAGGCAATAGTATTGACGATTCTGTCTATACTGTGGATTTTCTTTGATAAGAAAATCTTTCTTAGAATATTGGATAAAAACCTAAGAAAAACGGAGAAGGAAGGTAGGCTCTCATTTGAAGGCGAGGCAGTACTAAAGTTTGATGATGAAAGCATACATGTAATATCTCCAAATTCTGAAAGTAAGACGAAATATTCATTGGTTGAAAAAGTAGCGGTATCAGAAAAAGCTATCTATTTATATTAGTTCTGTACAAGCATATATTATTCCAGAAAATGCTTTTTCAGAAGACGACGAGAAACAAAAATTCTTGGACTTTATTAATTCGAAGGCTAATAGTAATAGAGAAACAAAACGAGCATAACACGAAGCTAACAAATTCCACTTTTTCGAAACTGAAATAATTCAGGATGAGAGGGCGTGACTTCTAATGATTAACAACAAATATATTGACCACGGGAAAGGGTTTGACTGGGGACTGGCATCCAAAGATTATGCAAAGTATAGAGATATTTATCCCGATGCATTTTATCAGAAAATAGTAGATATGGGGCTTTGCACAAAAGGCCAACATGTACTTGACCTTGGCACTGGCACGGGGGTTTTGCCGCGAAATATGGCTAACTTCGGTGCGAGTTTTCTTGGTGCTGATATTTCTGAGAACCAAATTGCACAAGCAATAGAACTTTCAAAAGCGTCAGGACTTGATATCGACTATATTGTTGCCTCTGCTGAAAGCTTTGATTTTCGCGACAAGACATTTGATGTGGTAACCGCTTGCCAGTGTTTTATGTACTTTGACAAAGCAGTAGCGTTGCCGAAGATTTATAAGGTGCTAAAAGATGACGGGCATTTTGTGGTGTTGTTTATGGTTTGGTTGCCATTTGAAAGCGAGATTGCAAAAACAAGTGAGGATTTGGTGCTAAAGTATAATCCATCTTGGACCGGCGGCGGTTTTATGAGATACGAAATCGGTACTCCGGATTGGCTCGGTGATATGTTTGAGGTGGCAAACGCCATTACTTATGACATAAATGTTCCGTTTACTCGAGAAACGTGGCACGGTCGAATGAAAGCTTGTCGTGGTATTGGTGCATCGTCACTTAGTGCGGGAGAAATCGCCGCATGGGAAGAAGACCATTTAACTTATCTTGCCACACAGCCGGAGGCTTTTGACATTCTCCATTATGTGTCAGTGTTAGATTTACGAAAGAAATGAGCACTAAATGAAGCAGATAAATCTGAATTTGGTGGGTATGCACGTTGTTAGATAAGAACGGATTGTCGGAAAATCTCGAAGATTATTGGATACTCATCATTCTATCACTCTTCATAATCAGACGGATACTCTGGTGGTTCTGGATAACCAGAAATACTTACTTCTTCACTTATTCTCCATCCAGTTATTCCTACTGCCTCAATTGTAACGATATATGTCTCCGTTAATCAATCAATTTTACTCGCCAGTTAAGCCAGGTGACTATAGCAATGGTCTCAAATTAAAGGAAATTAGTCAAATTCTAATCTTATGAGTATGTGTCTAAATTGATCATTAATATCGTTCACTCAGAGGCCTTTTAATCTTTTTTCTTCTTCTTCTTTTCTTTGTAGAGTTCGGCATCCGCCTCCTCCATTAATTGATCAATGGTATATGTCGATTCAGATATACACGGAGCCGCACCCGCAGAGACTGACAAATGAAATTCTTGGTTACTTGATGCATTATATTCATCAAGCGCCTGATCCAGCCGTCTTCTGATTATTCTAAACTCACGAATGGTACAATCGATGGCCAAGACGACAAACTCGTCGCCACCAATACGGGCAATAATGTCCATACTGCGAAAGACCTTTTTCAGCAGAGATGCGAAAGCCTTTATTGCAATATCGCCGACCGCGTGTCCCAAAGTATCATTAATCGTCTTTAATCCGTCAATGTCAAAATATACTAACAACAGATTGCTGTTATTGCGATTTCTAATAGCAATCTGCTGTGAGGACAGAGCCGCAAAACCGCGTCGGTTATATAGTCCGGTTAACTCATCCATAACGGTTAAGCGCTCCAACTTTTCGCTGGTCTCTTGCACAACATTGAGAGCATGCTCGAGCTCAATCGTACGGTCTGCCAACTCTTTGGTTCGCTGTTCAACCTCTATCTGTAAGGATTTGGCATGTCTCTTGGCCGCTTCAAGAAGGTGCGCACCTTTTAAGGCTCCGGAAAGGTGGTCTCTGATGATCTCAAGAACCGGAACGTCTCTCGTTCCGATATCGGATACAAAATAACCGATGTCTTCCTCGTGAAAGAAAAGCGGCAAGACATGACGATAATATGGGCGAGGCAAACGGGAAAGACCGCCTCTGATAATTTGATTTTCAGGGAATATATCTCCGCTGTGACCGTTCTGATCGAATAAAACTTCCGCCTGGCCATGCTCTACATACTGAGCCAATGAGAAATCGTTGATACCTAAATAATTGAGTTGGCCGCGAAGAACCGAAAATATCTCATCGACTTCGAAATTTCCGATTAAGTCACGTGTCATCAGATTCACAAAGGATCTCTGCTCTTCCCACTCCCCTCTGTCTTGTTCCGACAGCATATCCGGCGACTCCTTCTGAGTGGCTCCTGTATGCAATGTCGAAGAGCCCACGCAACCGCAGGATTGCCGGACCGTCAACGGTGCTGGCAGCTGCTCATGCTGCGCCTTTATGTTGTTGTCACGGATACCTTCGGCAAGCCGACGCATAGCAAAAGAGCCTAGGTCGAAGGCGGACTGATGAACCGTAGTCAATGCTGGCGTACAGCTTCGGGCACTGACCAAATCGTCAAACCCGACAACACTTACCTGTTCAGGTACGGATATGCCTCTTTTTTGCAACGCCTTCATAGCATATATGGCCATATGGTCATTAGCTCCGACTAAGCCGTCAATATCCAGTTTTCGCTCATCCAAAAAAGTCTTAACCGCTGCAAAACCGTCATCGCGAAGAAAAGAACCCTGATACACATAGCGCTCATCGTACTCGATATTGTTATCAAGCAAAGCCTGCCGATAAGCCTTCAATCGCTCATCCGCTTCATAAACACCATATGTTCCGCTGATATAGGCAATCTTGTTGCGACCGTGCTCCGTAATCAAGTGACTGACCGCATCATACATGCCGGAATAATTATCTATACCGAAGGTCAGAAGCGATTCGTGCCGGATACCCACATGCGCGGAAGGGATATCCTTATAGCCCGAAACATAATCCCGAAAACGTTCCACTCCGATATAATTAGAAAGCGAAGAAGAAACATAATAGATTCCGTCAAAATCTTCAGGATTGACCAGCGAAAACAATCGGCTCCGCATCGCCATATGCTGAACGGGGCTTTCAATTGAGCCCACACCAAAAGTAGCGAGCGAAATTCCCATCTGCTCGGCGGCAAAGCGGGCTCCACGATATACAGACACGCTGTATTCGTTATGAAAATCATTCAGCAATAATGCTATAGAGATATCATCAAACTTCTTCATATTCATATGATAGAAAAGAAAATAACCAAATTCAATCAAATCATGTCAAATTACCATTAATATACAATGAACAATATGAGATTTTTGCTTAGTGTTCCTGATTCAAACAGCTTTTGTAGAAGTGAACCATTTCCTCATGATGACGCATTTTCTATACGTGGGTGGTATAGTCTAGGGATAATGTTCGAATTGGAGAAGAGA
>JAAYFK010000045.1 GCA_012728275.1 Clostridiaceae bacterium
TCACTAAATATTCATATTTATTATTAAGAAAATTTGTTGTATATTAATAAATAGGTAACAATTGATTAAAGTTTTAGGAGGCTATATGAGACGTCTGTATATTCGATTAGTTAGTATATTTGTTTCAATATCTTTGATAGCTGGTGTATTGTCACTATATAGCATCAATGTTTTTGCTGCTGGAGAAGAGATTGCTTCTGATACGTCATGGTACTCAGATGAAGCTTCAACTTATTCAATTACTACTGCCAGTCAATTACTAGGATTGTCCAACCTAGTAAATGCAGGAAATTCTTTCGAGAGTAAGACTATCAATATAGAATCGGATATTGATCTTCAGAATATAGAGTGGACTCCAATTGGTTCAAGTGAATCGACCCCTTTCAAAGGAACGGTTATTGGTCTGACTTCTAGTAATTGTAATATTTCTAACTTGTACGTATATACTACCAATTTATATGCCGGGTTGTTTGGTTATACTGACGGTGCATCTTTTACAAACTTGTCAGTTTCTGGAGCTGTATACTCAACTAATACTTCTGGGTCTGCAGGTTCAGTTGCCGGATATGCTATTAACTCAATTACAGTAGACAATTGCGTCTCAAATTGCTATGTATCGGGAGCATTTGCAGGAGGAATTGTAGGTTTTTGTTATTCTCTAAATAATTCAGCGGCTAGTTATATTATTTCTAATTGCACAAATAGTGGTGTTGTTTCAGGTAAAGTATCGGGAGGCATTTTGGGAAGAGAAAATAATGCTTCAAGTTCAGTAACGGTATCCGTTTCTAACTGCATTAATACTGGCTCTATTTCCAGCTATGGAACGCCGGGATCTGCGAATGGAGCAATTTGTGCTGGTGGTATCGTTGGATTTGTTGAATACTCAAAAGAGAATTGTGTTCTTAACTTGCTTTCTTGCTTAAATCAAGGACAAGTAGTTGCTTCCGAAAAGGTTGGAGGTATTCTTGGATCGTTCTATGGTTACTTTGATTTTAGTGGTAGTGTTACGGTACAGGATTGTAATAACCAAGGAAACATCAAATCTCAAGCCGTCGAAAGCAATGGAACAGGTGGCATAGTAGGCAGAATAGATAGTGATAATACTAACACCACGGGATCAATATTCAGTGTTAGTCTTTGTAATAACTATGGAGATATCTCTGGAAAGATGAATGTTGGTGGTGTCATAGGCTTCTATGAGAATAGAAACAATGATACTATTATGTCTTGTAGCAACAACGGTTCTATTTCCTGTACAGGCAATTACGCTGGTGGCGTTATAGGTTCTTTTGAGTCGTATGCGGGTTCACTTTCTAGCTTATCAAATTATGGTGCAGTTTCTGGAAAAGTAAGTACTGGTGGAATTTTTGGTTCTGCATCAGTTCGTTATGATTTAATGAACTTTCATAACGAGGGCACAATTAATGGTGAATCGAGAGTAGGAGGTATTTTTGGACAAATAGAAGCTAATGGTATTATTAATATGTCATATTTATCCAATACAGCTAGCGTAAGTGGGAATGGTCCGATAGGTGGTCTCATTGGAAGAAACGTTATTTCAAACGCCTTAGTAACTAATTTATATCACTCGTATTCCTCTGCATTGAATGTTACAGGTACAGGAGATGTAGGAGGATTAGTTGGAAATGCAACACGCATAAATTTTTCGGAATGTTATTGTATATCAAATGTCAGTGCAATTAATAATGCTGGAGGCTTTGCTGGTTCGGCTTCAGGCAGCGATTATTCTGCGTGTTATTTTGCTGGCAATACGCAAGCAAGTACTTGTTCTGGTGCGATAATAGGACTTGATACGACTCAGTATAATACTACATATACAAATGTTTATTATAGTAGTGACTATAATACTTCGGTTCCTCTTGGTTTGGTTGGAATTACAGGACTTAGTGACTCGGCTATGACAGGAAGTGATGCATTGACCGGATTATCAGGTTTTAATGCAAGTATATGGATTACTACACCAAATACGAACACACAATGGTTCTACCCTCATCTATCTGGATACATGAATACTCCTTATATCTTTGTACCTTACATTTCTAATCCTATATCCGACGTTATCGTAAATGTAGAGGCAGGGGAGAGTACTACTCTTGATGTGATTTCTGAGAATGCTTCTAGTTTCTTATGGCAGTCAAGTAATGATAATGGATTAACGTGGATAGACCTTTCTTCTTCTTCAGATTCAAGCCTAACTATTTCTCCTTCTTTAAGCGATGATGGTTTATATTATCGTTGTATTGCATCGTCTGCAGATGGAAGAAAGACTAGCACAAGTGCAAACACTATTTTGAATGTGGAGATTACTCCGGTGTTTACTATACCTAACTCTGAAATAACGATTAATGTAATTGAAGGGGAAGATGTTTCTCTAGAAGCAAATGCATCAAATACTGTAAGTTACAGTTGGCAAAGGAATGATGGAACAGGGTGGATCACGGTAGGAACAAACTCTTCTACATTAGATCTATCTTCGGTATCTCTTTCTGAGAATAATACAACTTATCGTTGTGTTGCGACTTCGACTACCAATACGGTTGCTATCTCAAACTCTTTCAATATATATGTATCGCGAAGAGTAGTTATGCCTTCATTTGTTAATTCTACTGATACAACAATTACTATTAATGAGAACAGCAATACGGTTCTTAGTGTTAGTGCAAATAACGTGAGCAATTATCAATGGCAAGTTAACCGTGGTAATGGTTGGACCGATATTTATGGAGCAAATAGCTATAACTATCAAACAGAAAATCTGGTATTTGCTGATAATGGAATAGAATTCAGATGCTGTGTGAATTCTTCAACGAATGATAGTGCATTATCAGGTGTATTTACGGTAAATGTCCTTCAGTCTGCTGCTGTGACTCCTACGGTTGTTTCAAGTGCAAGCCCTGCTCCAACTGATACCATAGTTGTCGTGCCTGGTGCTGTGAATGCGGATACTTCTGCACAAGAACCCTCTCAAAGTGCATCTTCACAAGATGTTACATCAGCAATTATTTCAACTGTATCAGCTACTGGTTCATTAGGCATGAATTGCGTCACATTTGTAGCTATAGCATTCTTACTATTAGCGTTTGTTTTGATGAATACGGTGAATTATCGAAAGCAGAATGAACAATAATTATCTTTTTTTGGTGCCCTACTATTAACGTAGGGCATTACTGTGTCTTGATTAGTTTCTTTATTCTTTTCGGAATATATATAAAAAAGGACCCTAGCATTTCTGTTAGGATCCTTGAATTAATATTTTGATATGACAATTATGTCTCGGCCGCGCTGAAACCAACAGGTAACCAGAGCTCGTCAGTTCCAATTTGCTCGACACTCGAGTAGTAAGGCATTGGCAATGTTCCAGAGAAAGGAACTGTACCGGTAAGAACATCAGCTATTCCGTTTCCGCCCTCAGAGCCGGGAAGGTAACACATAATTATGTTATCCCATTGATCAATATAATCTTCGATGATTACGTTTCTTCCGGCAATAATAAGTGTTGTTGTTGGAATTCCGGAGTTAGCTGCAAGATCGATAGCTTCTTGATTACCGCTAAGACCTAAGTCTCCAACAAGAGAAAGGTCATCAGTATCGCCATTCCATTCAGCATAAGGGATTTCTCCTATGCAAAGAATAACAACATCACAAGAGCTAATCTCGTTCTCGTCAGTAACGATTTCAAATCCGTACTCGTCAGCAGCTGTTTGGAGTGCTTCAAGAATTGATACGCCTTCGCTACACCAAGGCATGCCACCGGTGCTCGCATCAGTAGAACCTTCCCATGTATATGTCCATCCACCACAAAGCGCTCCAACGTCATTAGAGGCAGGACCTGTAACAAAAACTCGCATGCCTGCTTCAAGAGTTACATCGCCGTCAAGCTTAATAGGCACGAGAGACTCAGCGGCAAGAGTACGTGCAACCTCATGACCACGAGCTGAGTTCCATTCGTATGCTGGAGTAATATTCTCGCCATATGGGTCCTCGAAAAGCCCCATGTTCTGCTTAACAGTAAGAATTCTAATAACAGCATCATTAATTCTATCTTCGCTAATTAGACCCTCATTGAATCCTTCAACTATGTATTGTCTGCATTCACCATATGCTTCAGCTTCCATGAGCATGTCTATTCCTGCATTAATGCAAATTATTACATTCTCTTTTAAACTTGAACCAGAGCAATTGTGGATTGAATCCCAGTCGGAAATGACGATTCCTTCAAAGCCCAGCTCGTTCTTAAGGATAGAAATGTATTCTTCATTTTCATGCATTTTAATTCCGTTGAGGGAAGAGTGTGAAATCATTACTGTTTGAACACCAGTATCAACGAGTGCCTGATACACATCTAACAATTCCTGAATCTGCTCCTCGTTAAGCTGAGCATCACCTCTGTCGATAAGTCTTTCCACACCGTCAGAAGAATCACCCGTTCCAAATAGAACATTGCCATCTCCAAGATAGTGCTTAGCACAAGCCAAAATACCCTGAGACATTATTCCTTCAGTGAAGGCAACAGCAAGTGGTGTGACTATTGATGTCTCGGACGAGTAGCTCTCAAAAGTACGACCCCATCTAGGATCAGTAGCACATGCAACACACGGCGAAAATGTCCAACGCATTCCAGTATAAAGCATGTCACTTCCAACTAGCGCACCCATTTCCTGAGTTAGCTCTATATCGTTAGCAGCGCCAATGTTGATGTTGTGTGGGTAGATTACAGTACCATCCGCTGTGTTAACACCGTGAACAGAATCGTTTCCGTAAATAAATGGAATTCCAGCATCCGAAGCCAGTGCGTTAGCTTGATACTCGTTTACTGTATCAAGCCATTGGTCGTAGGTATATGCTGGCCAACCACCAAAGGTAGATAGAACAGAGCCATAATCGTCTGACTCCATATTGAACGGGTACAATGCATACACTGCGCCCTGTACCATTTGTGCTGCTTTCTCCTCTATTGTCAAAGACGCGCAGATTTCTTCTGGTGTTGCTGTAGCATAATTTATTCCTGAATTACCAGAATTTGAGCCAACAGCACCATTAAGAGTTGACGAGGAAGTATTTCCTGTAGTTCCACATGCTGTAAGCTGAAACGCCATAGCAAGCAACAACACTACAGAAATCAATTTCTTTGGTCTGTTCATAGATTTTCCTCCTATAGATTACTTATTTACATTTTATCAGTCTTTCTTTGTACGAAAATAGTATTTTATTCTCTCGTTTAATAAGTTATTTTAATAAACATTTTTATTAATTATTCAGTTCATCAGTATTGCCTATCAGAATATGTAACATCTATGAAATTTTATGTTACCTTAAGTTTGTTACAATAGAGAGTGAGATCTGTGTTTAGGATGGTGAACTATGAATTTTTCGAATTCAAATGACGGCTTCTTGCCTTATGATTCGTTTGATAGCATTTTTGCTGAACGTAAGCTTCCAGAGTTTGGGGAGGTAGCTTCGCCATACAAGAAAGTTCTTACAACTTGGAAGTTCTTCTTAGCTAGAAATGAAGCAGAAATTCCATTTGGCTTTGAAGGCCCATCTTTTGATGACACAGAGTGGCAACTGATAGATGTTCCATCGGTTTGGCAGATGGAAGGATATGGATTGCCTCAGAATCTTCTCCATGATTATCCTTTGATACTCGAAAAGAATATCGACAAGAAAGACGAAAGCATTAGCGACAAGTACATTCTTAACTCGGTAGGCTCTGAAGAGGATGAGGTGGGTATCTATCGTTCCAATATTGTTTTGACAAGTGAGGACATCGACCGAGCTATTTATCTTGAAACTTCAGGAATATGCGGAAGTTTCGAAGTCTATCTTAACGGAAAGGTACAAGTTGAGTCAGATGCAGTTCTTAACTCGAAGCGACTCTTACTTTCAAGCGACGCGAGAGTAGGCCTCAATAATATAGCTATTCTTGTCAACAGATATCAAAGAGACGAGAAGGGGCACATTGTTAAGGAAATAGCAAACTTTGGTTTTAGCGGTATTTTTCGACCTATATATTTAGTAAAAGAGTCACTTCTAGAGATATCAAATCTTCATATCAAGACAGTGTCGCTTCCGGCGGCTTACGTAAATCAAATGACAGGCGCTATTGCTGTTACGGAAGAGAAGATATCCAAAATCTCTCATGGAGATTATTTGATTAAGGTGGACATGAAAGTGACGAATCACTCGGATTTCTTGATGCCTTATAGCATGAAGATATCTCTTCTCGAGACTAGAACTGAGTATGATCCTTATAAACTGCCTTTCGTTGAGACTACGATTGATAAGCCAATTGGTGGTACGATAGACGCGCATCGCGATGTTGTTGAGAAGACTGAAATAGTCGCTACGAATGTTGCTGAGTGGTGCGACGCTACGCCAGTTCAATATGACTTAGTATTGGAACTATTTGATTCTCAAGGCAGAATCATTTGCGCGAAAAGGCAAAGATTCGGCTTTAAGACAAGCGAGGTAATTCTCGATAAAATCAATATCAATAATAGACGAGTTCCTCTTAAGCTAATTAAGTATGTGGAATTCGATTCGAAGTCTGGAATCGCAGCTCCGATAGATAGAATGAGACAAGACATCATAATGATGAAGCGTTGCGGTCTGAATGGTGTTATTGTTCAAGCTTTCCCTCTTAGTGATGCTTTTCTAAAGCTTTGCGATCAATATGGTATTTATGTTATGGCGCAAGCCGATAAACGTGTAATTCTAGACTATGTTCAATCAGCAATGAATCATCCTTCCATTATTTGCTGGGGTTTCCCAGAGTTCTCTTATGATGAGGGCAAGTGCAAAATGGTCAAGAATCAATGCGAGCTAGTTGATGACACACGTCCATGGTATTGTTCAATCGAGTCAAAGCAAGGTATCTCAGATTTATCGCCTCTTCCATCGGAAGCAGGTGCAATTTTTGGTCAATGGGTTGATTTATGTATTTCCAGAAAAGACGTTTTCGACAAAAATAAGACTTCAAAGAATCTGTTTAGAACTATCCCCGGACGCACAAGATTCAATGACGATGATGAATTATTCAAATGGATTCATCATGCTGACTTGGTTGGCGGAAAACAAAAAGAGGATAGCTGTATTGGCCAAGGAATAGTTGATTCGCTTCGTAATCCTCACCCGATATTCCACGATATCAAGAAGCAATGTCAAATGATTAGTATTATCCCATCAGCAGATGATCCTACTAGCTTTACGATTCGAAACACTCATCCATTCGCATATACTGAGGAAGTTGTGCTTCAGTGGAAGGTTATGCTTGGTGGCAATATTCTTTCAAATGGAGAAGGATTAATAACCGAGATAGAACCATATGGAACAAGAACAATGCGCTTCAAGATTGACATTGGTAAGTATCTTGTTGAGGGCTGGGGTGAGGGAAACCCTGAGAGTGTTGAAATGTACATGAAGGCGCTTTCACATGAGATTGTGTTTGATATTAGTCTGAAGTTAGCGAAGCAATCATACTATGCTGAGGCGGGATATGAAGTAGCTTTCTTTCAAGAGGTTTTGTGTGAGAAAGTACAGAGTCCTGTAAGAACTGGCAAGGCTATGCCTGGAATAAATGCTTTCTCTTTAAAAGGAATGATACCTTCATCCACAGTTCTTGAGGATACGTCACCTGTTAAAGAGATTACAGACGGATCTCAGATTCTTGCTAGCGATAATAAGGAATCAATCAAAGCTGACTCCATCGAAGAAGAAAGTGTCGCTTCTGTTATGACCTCTTTTGAGGAGGTTGCAATTAGTGACAATAATCAGTTAGAAGAGGGAAGCATAGCTGATTTGCTTAAAGAAGAGACTTCCGTTTATGCTCATCCAAAGGGACTTGAAATTGGTAATTCTAGTAGCGGATTTGGTTTTGATAGAACGAGTGGAGCAATAAATCGAATTGCTATAGATGGTTTTGATTTCCTGAAGGGTGCTTTCTTCCCAAGTTTCTATCGTTGTCCTTCTAATGTTGATAGAACTGATAAGAGTTTCGTTCTTGCTAAGACAATCTTTTCGAAAGAGACAGACTACGAGGCAATTCAAAGTTCTCTCGAATTCGTTGGATGTAGCTATGGAGATAGAGACGGTGTTTACGAGATAGTATCAAGATATAAGAGCTTTGCAATGAAAGGCGATGTTGTAATTTTTTATGAGATAGAGTCTGCCGATTCCATGCTGGTTACCCTTTGCTTTACGCCTAAGTACGATATGGTTCGTTATGGATTGAGAGTTCCAATTGTTAAGGAAGACATGCTGTGCAAGTGGTATGGTCGTGGTCCTGGAGAGTCATACTATGATCGAAAAAATGCATCGCGTATTGGACTTTTTGCTGCCGGTGCTGACAAGATTTATCATCCATATGCTCGACCTGCAGAAAACAGCTCACATACTGACACGCATACCTTGGAGTTGCTTAACCAATATGGAAATGGATTAAAGATCACGCGAAAAAGTAGTAATGGCAAGTTTGACTTCACTGTATTGCCTTTTACCCCAGAGCAAATGAACGCCTTTTTACATGAAGAGCAACTGATGCAGAACCAGTCTTGTGAGTTATTCCTGGATTTTTGTACTAAAGAAATTGAGCGTACAAAGATTAATGTATCTAGCCAACCTCTCAAGAAGAATGTTGGATATAAAGAGACTTTCGAGATTAAATTAGTTAGGAATAATCTATAAGGTCAAACAAGCGAGTTCTTTCTTTGTGAGAAAGATGACGGAATTGACCGACACTCATATTTCCTAGCGTGATATTCATGAATCGAACGCGACGAAGCTTAACAACCTTGTAGTCAAGATACTCACACATGCGTCTGATCTGTCTGTTTAATCCTTGAGTAAGTATTATCTTAAAGCTCCTACTACCTGTTTGTTCTACTACGCAAGGCAATGTAGTGGTATCAAGAATTGGAAGTCCATTCGACATCTTCTCAACAAAAGATGAGTCGATAGGCTTGTTTACTACAACCATATACTCCTTCTCGTGACCATTCTCGGCACGAAGAAGCCTGTTTACAATGTCCCCATCGTTTGTAAGCAAAATCAAACCAGAAGAATTTTTGTCTAGCCTCCCTATAGGAAAAATCCTTTGAGGGAAGTTCAAAAAATCGATAATATTGTCAGGATCTCTTCTGTCGGTCGTACAAGTAATACCAAGAGGCTTGTATAAAGCTATATAAATTCTTTCGTCCTTTGGAAACACTGCTTTATTATCGACCTTAACGAGTTGACCTTCTGAGACTCTAGTTCCCATTTCGCAAGTAACATCATCAACGGTTACTCGTCCTTTGGCAATAATCTCATCCGCTTGCCTTCTTGAACAATAACCGGTTGATGCTAAGTATTTATTTATTCGTATTCCTTCTTGTTCGATTTCCATTAGAACCAAGCTGTATTGGCAGCCACTTTCTTTAGAGTAAATGTAAATGTTGTTCCCTCGCCATAGACGCTTTCGACAGTGATATCCTCGCCCATATAGGTCAAAAGTTCTTTTGCTATAGCAAGGCCTAGACCAGTACCTTTCTTACCACGAGCTCTGTCTGCCTTAAAGAATCTGTCGAAAATATGATTAATATCGTATTCGTGTATTCCTTGTCCCGTATCGATTACGGAAACGAAAACCTTCTCAACAGCTTCGTTGTACTCAGATGAGATAGTAATAGAACCACCAGCTTGCGTATACTTCCTAGCGTTGTCCATTAGAATAACCAAGACTTGCTCGACTCTGTCAGGATTTCCCATAACTGTAGGGAGCTTACCCGTATTGAACTGAACCTTAAAGTTGAGTTCAGAATTCTTCATGACAGACATGTATTTAGCCTCGATCTCAGTAAGCAAAGAATTCAAATCAAATGGGAAGGTCTTAAAGGCAAGTGTTCTAGATTGTAACTTAGATAACTCAAGCATGTCGTCAATCAATCTTGAAAGACGCATAGTCTCATGAAGTATGATGCTATAATATCGCATTTTATCTTCTTCATTTTTAACCATTCCATCTGCTAGAGGCTCAATTAATCCCCTTAACGTTTGAAGAGGTGTGCGAAGCTCATGAGAAATGTTGGCGACGTAGTCTTTTCGAGTACGCTCAAGCTTTTGCTCCTCAGAAATATCTCTGAAGAATCCCGTCGCGCCAACACAAACATTCTCTTTTTCGACACTAAATTTAGGAATAAGAGTAATTTGGTACGCGTAATTCGGTCCCTCAAGTGTTCTTTCCATCTTAGTCGCCGTTGAAATGCATTGCTCAAAGTCCTGCCATACATCATCAAATGGTACCAATTGGAGCTTCTCTGTGAACAGGTTTTTCTTTGCTACCTTCGAAAAAAGCGTGCTCATCGTCTTATTTACAAATATTGGACTCATATTCTCGTTTATTACAACGATACCCTCAGAAATTACATCAAATACGTCTTGCAGTCTATTACGTTCAAGCGTTAAGTCAGAAATTGACTTAGACAATTGGTCGGCTAGAAAATTAACCGAAGTAGCAATCTCTCCAACCTCGCCCTTCTTAGTCTCATCGGCTCTAACGGAGAAATCTCCTTTACCATAAGCCATTGCTATAGAATTTACCTTAGAGATAGGGTTAATAATCCTTCTTACAACAAGATATACCGGAATAAGCATCGTCAGCGCAGCACAAATTGTTGAGAGGAGAAGTATATTAACATACTCAGAGACAATTTGATTACTCTCAGTAACTGAAGATACAGAAATCAAATAGTAGGCATTTCCATCTTCTCCGATGATTGTTCTCTCAATAACAAGAACTCTATCAAGAAGATCACCAATTTCTAATAAAGCGTATGAATTGCTGGGATCAGCTCTTCCTAAAAAATTCTCCCTAGCATAATTTAGGGCGAGATCGATATTCTCAGTACTAGATTCGGATGTTGTAGCAGAACCAACAGCCAAATTGCCATCACTATCTAGAAGAAAGAAACTCCTGCCAGTGAACAAATCATTCGTGAAGAATGTAGACACGGTATTAGGATCATTAATAAGCGAAGGATTAGTATTCAAATAATTAGCAAAAGAATCAATTTGAGAGAAAGACTCATTTGTTTGTAGATTAAGAGTAGTTGTCTTACCGGCTAAGGTAAAGGCAAATGTAGTAAACAATGTTGACAATAGAAGAGTGCAAAGTACAAGTAGAATTGTACGGCGCATTAATATACTATGTCGCATCTTCAAACTACCTCAAACTTGTATCCGACGCTATATACAGTAGATATGCTCCATCTTGCTCCTTCAAGAAAAACCTTTTGACGAATTCTCTTAATGTGAGTATCAACTGTTCTAGGATCGCCAGTATAATCGTATCCCCAAACTAGAGACAGTATCTGATCTCTTCCCATAACTTGTCCAGAATGCGAAGCAAGAAGGAATAAAATCTCAACTTCCTTAGGTGTGCAAGGAATAGATTCACCATTTACTTTTACAATATAATTAGCTAAATTAATCTCTAGACCATCAAAACGAAGAACCGATTGAGTATCAGAGGGCTCGTTAATTCTACGAAGTACAGCCTTAATTCTTGCTATTACTTCACGAGGCGAAAAAGGCTTAACAATATAATCGTCAGCGCCTAACTCAAGTCCCAAAACCCTATCAATCTCTTCACCCTTTGCAGTAAGAATAATTATGGGAGTAGATAGTGTCTTTCGAATCTCACGACAAACTTCAAGACCAGTTAACTCTGGCATCATAACATCAAGTAGGATTAAATCCGGCTTGTCTTCAGCGACCTTCTGCAAAGATTCTCTTCCATCGAAAGCATCAGAATAAGAGAAATGCTCATTCGAAAAATATAATCCCAACGACTCATGTACAACTGGGTCATCATCACAAATCAAAATGTGTGGAGTCTGTGCCATTGATTGCTCCTTCTAGTTGAAAAACGTTTTGCTCATTACGTTTATTTTTTCTATTAATCATTATAGTGTATTTTGATTGATATATGCTATACAAATATGAGAAATCAAAGCGAATTATTAACTTATGTACACAATTGCTCAATAATCGCTTAACTTTTTTCACAAATCATTTTGTCAAGCTAAGCTGAACAAGCAATTATTTTCTTTATTTCTATAATTTGTGCATCATCTTTAAAAAATTGTTGTATAATCAATTAACTGTGCAATAAGCGCAGTTATTTTGATTAATTATGGAGGACTTAAGATGAAAAAGGGAATAAAGAGAATCATAGCAGTTGTTCTTTCTGCTTCAATGCTTCTGTCTTTAACAGCATGCTTTGATAAATCCAAGGAAGAAGTGCTTGATGTTGCTGATGATGTAGCATCTGCTTTTGCGGATAAAGA
>JAAYFK010000046.1 GCA_012728275.1 Clostridiaceae bacterium
GGTATAAACTCTCAACTATTCCGGTGGTTATTACCTTGAGGTCACACCTGTTCCCATTCCGAACACAGAAGTTAAGCTCAATGGTGCCGACAATACTTAGCTGGTAACGGCTCGGGAAGATAGGTTGCTGCCGGATTATATAACCCCTTTGCGCGAGTAAGCGTGAAGGGGTTTTTTATATATTCTAATTGCCAATTAGTCGAATTATTGTTAACATTATTTTAGCGATTAATTAGGAGGCGAACGTATGTCTAAGATACTTGTTGTTGATGACGAGAAGACAATATGCGATACAGTAACAGATGTTCTTACAACATTTGGATTTGAAGCTCTATCTTCAACTGATGGTAGAGAGGGTTATAGATTAGCAGAGCAAGAGCAGCCAGATTTAATAGTTCTAGATTGGATGATGAAGGATTACAATGGTCTTCAGTTTACTGAGGATTTTAGAGCAGCGGGATATAAGACACCTATCATTTTTCTGACAGCAAGAGGCGACATGACTGACTTTCAGGTTGAGGCTTTTCGAATAGGTGCGGATGACTACTTATCCAAGCCTTTTGAGCCAGGAGTCTTGGTTGCTAGAATTAAGGCTCAATTGCGTAGAACACAGATGATTCAGCAAGCAATTAACAAGGTTAGTGATGAGGGCAACCGTCATGTTTATGGAGACGGTGAGTTAATTATTGATTTTGATGCAATGCAAGCTTTTAAGTACAAGGAGTCTTGCGAGCTTACCAATAGAGAATTCCAATTACTTAAGTATTTGGAGACGAATTCAGGTCGCGTATGTAAGAGAAGCGAATTGCTGAATAAGGTTTGGGAGTATGATTACTTGGGTGACGAGAGAACTGTTGATGTTACGGTTAGACGCACGAGAGAGAAGATAGAACCAGATCAAACGAAGTTTAAGTACATACTTACTAGAAGAGGAACGGGATATCTATTTCCAAAGGATTTAATGTAAATGTTGGTTTTGGTAATTGCGATGCTTAATTTGAATATCTCGCAATATTCGTTAGGCGCTATTATTGTTGCCGCTGTTTTTCTAGCAATAGGTGTTATTGCTGGCTTTTTTATTGGAAATGTGTCCCTTCGTAAGCACTTATACCAGAAGGTTGATGAGCAGGCCAGAACTGGTGGAGTTCAAAGGATGATAATTGATAACGTCGGTCTCGGTATAATAGCTTATAACGAGAGTGGCGTTATTTATGCCAATAAGAATGTTTTTGATTTTCGGGATTTCCTTAAAGCGGGAATTCCAGATACTATGGAGCATTTTCTTAATACATATGATAAAGAGAATCACCTTAAGTCAAGTTTCTTACTTGCAAACGAGAACCCAAATGAAGTAGTTCGAGCAAATTATGTTGTTAACAGCAAGATTTATGAGATTAAGATAATTAGAAGCATGCTTTTTGGTTCTGATGTAAGTGTCGACGACGACGAGACAAGCTTGGCTGGATCTTCTTTAACTATGGTAATTGTTGAAGATATTACAAAGATTAAGGATGACGAGAGAAGACAAAAGGATCTAGCGGCCAATGTGTCACATGAGTTGAAGACACCGTTAACGGTAATAAGGGCTTCGGAGCATTTTATTCGTAGCATCAAGAAAGACAAGATGCCTAGTTACGAGGAAATATCGAAGTGGGGCTCGAGAATATTGAACAATGCAATTAGAATGCAAGACATTGTTGAAGATTTTCTAGTTCTATCGATGTGCTCACAAGCGAATAAGACGACGATATTTGATGTGAATTCTTTAATATCGAAGGCGATAACGGGCATTGTTGATTACCCTAGTTCTGCAAACGTTCGATTCATTAAGCCAGAAGTGAAGGCATATCCGCTTCTATATGGTAATGATAGGCTGATATTACGTGTTGTAATGAATTTGCTTACAAATGCAATAAAGTATATTGAGTTTGAAGGTAAAAGTGAGCCTAATGAGATAAAAGTATCAATTGATATTCTTGAAGACAGAATGGCTATTCAAGTATCTGATAATGGACGAGGAGTTCCGAAAAAGGATTTGGACCATCTTTTCGAGAGATTCTATAGGGTTGATAATTCTGGGTCAAGAGAGGTTGGCGGTTCTGGCTTGGGACTAGCTATCGCCAAGGAGATAGCAGATTCGCATGACGGGAACATAACGGTTGTGTCACAGCCTCTTTTGGGCTCGACTTTTACGTTTACGTTGCCTTTGGCTTCAACCGTTTTCGATAGAGTTTACGATGATGTTAAGGCAGGGGTTGTATCTTCAATTCCATACTATGAGACGGCTACAAAGTATTTGGTCAGTGAGGCTTATGAAGCTGCGCTATCAAGAGGATATGCTGACATGAAGCAGGCGGCACAGGAATACGAAGCAAGTTACAAAGGCGCTGGAGCTGCAAGTGCGAATGATCGAAAAATTGCGATTGATTGTTTGAAGAGCCTTGGAGATGAAAGATACAAGGATTTAATGAGCGACTTACTATATGTTGATCCGTCTATTCTTGAGTATGGAGAAGACGAAGATTTTTACGAAGAAGATGAGCTAATCGAACAGGAAGAAGAATACTATGATCAGGCTCAAATGGAAGTTCAGAATGAGCAGAATGTTCAGGAAGTTCAGCAAGAGTATTCAGAAAACTTTCAAGAGCAGCCAGAGCCAGCGACGATGACGGTGGAGCAGTTGCGTGAACTGGAAGTTTTAGAGGAGAAGAAGCGAATTCGGGAGATGCTTTCACAGCCTGTAATTCAGATTAGCACGAAATATATGACCGATTCGACAAGAAACGAGCCACAATTAGTGCACATATCGCAAAAACAAGCAGTACATATTCACCCAAAACTAGATAAAAAAATGTATAATGTTAGCGGTAGAAATTCGTCAGTAATATCGACGGATAATTCTGCTCTTAATGGTGATACAAACAAGGCTGAAGAGGTCGAGAAACAATCGGCCGTTCGTAAGGTGTTGGATGAGACAAGCCCTTTAAGTACACTAAATAAAAATGACGACTTAGTCTAGAGTCCGGAGAAGTAAAGTGGGTTCATATTCTTTTAAGATTACTGGCGGTAAGCCATTACGTGGCGATATTAACATAAGCGGAAGCAAGAATGCTGTACTTGGAATTCTTGCGGCGGCTATGATGATTGATGGTCCTTGTGTTTTGGATAATGTTCCAGACATATCTGACGTTAGGGTAATGATTGAATTGTGTAGGTCCATAGGAGCAACAATCGAGTTTGATGGACCTTATACTCTCAAAATTGATCCAAGAACAATTAATACGTATAAGGCGGTAGGCCCTCTTGTTTCGAAAATCAGAGCATCTTATTATTTGCTTGGAGCTTTACTTGCTAGAACAGGAAAGGCATCTCTTCGTATGCCAGGCGGATGCAATTTTGGCCAACGTCCAATCGACTTGCATTTGAAGGCTTTTGCGGCGATGGGTGCTAAAGGAGCAGATCCAAGAGAGATTGAAGGTGGAATTGTAACTCTAGAAGCCGATCCTCTTGTTGGAAGAAAGATTTTCTTGGATATCGTTAGCGTTGGTGCAACTATTAATGTAATGTTAGCTGCAGCTAAGGCGTTTGGAACTACGATTATCAGTAATGCGGCTAAGGAACCACATATCGTTGACGTTGCAAACTTCCTTAACGCAATGGGAGCAAGCATAAGAGGTGCTGGTACCGATACGATTAGGGTTGTTGGAGTTCCTTTTTTACGCGGTAATTTTTCATACTCAATAATTCCAGATCAAATTGAAGCTGGAACTTATATGATTGCTGCGGCTGTTACGAATGGTGATGTAACTATTCATAATCTGATTCCTACTCATATGGATCCGTTGTCCGCAAAGATGCGTGAGATGGGTTATACGATTGAGGAGGGCGACGAGTCTATTCGAGTATATAAGCAAGAAGGAGTTACGATCGAGGGAACTAATTTCAAGACATCGCCTTATCCTGGATTCCCGACCGATTTGCAGCCTCAAGCTGTAGTTCTGCTTTGTCTTGCCAATGGCATGAGTAAAATGCATGAGAATGTATGGCAGAATAGATTCCAATATATTCCAGAGTTAAGTAAGATGGGAGCTATTATCAATTGCATCGATAGGGTGGCTCTTGTTAATGGTGTAGATCACTTCAAGTCTGCTACTGTATCGGCAATGGACTTAAGAGCTGGAGCGGCATTGGTTTGTGCGGCGCTAGCATCTGAAGGTGTATCATATGTTATGGATGCAGGTAAGATTGATAGAGGATACGAGAATATAATTGATAAGATTCGGTGTCTTGGTGGATCAATAGAGAAAGTCGACAACATGCTTTTCGAGACGGATTCAGAAGCTTGATTTTGAGGGGAAGATATTATGGAATTAATTCCTCTTTTTAGTGGAAGTAGTGGAAACTCGATTCTTGTTAGAGCTTGTGGGAAGAATCTGCTTTTTGATTTGGGACAGTCTTGCAAGAGAATTGACGAGGCTTTAAGGTCTGTTGGAACAGATCCCGACCATATTGATGGAATTTTCATAACTCATTTGCATAGTGACCACGTAAGTGGCGTGGATGTATTCGTAAGGAAGCATCGTGCGCCGATTTTTGCGACTTTGAGCACACATAGATATATCGCGAAAATATGCAAGAAAGAACACGATTCCAACTTGGATATTGTAGTTAACGAGAACGACGTTATTGATTTTGATGAGAATATAAAGATATTTACCTGCTCTACACCTCATGATGTACAAGGGTCAGTATGCTTCAAGGTTGAGGCCGAGGGTAAGGCATGCGTTATTATGACTGATTTAGGTCATGTGACGGAGCAGATCAGAGGTATGGCTGAAGGCGCAAATGGAGTATTAATCGAATCTAACTATGATCTTGATATGCTTAAGAATGGACCGTATGATTACATGCTCAAGAAGCGTGTTGGCGGACCTGATGGGCACTTAAGCAATACAGATTGCGCAGAGATGATCAGGCATTTGCTCGAGAATGGAACACACCAGTTTATCCTTGGGCATTTGTCGGAGAATAACAATTTGCCTGAGCTAGCATTCAATACCGTTAAGCATTATCTTTCTCAGAATTACTATACTCTCGATGAGGATTACTCATTGTGGGTAGCAAATAGATATGAGCCTTCCAGAGGCCTAGTGCTATGAAGCTTAGAATTGTATGTCCCGGTAGAATCAAAGAGAAATGGATAGTTGATGGGATTAACGAATACGTCAAAAGAATTTCGAGATTTTGCAGGGTCGAGATAATTGAGGTTGCGGATAGCCCGGACTCATTACCTGCAGACAAAGCCATTAAGAAGGAAGGCGAGCTCATTCTCTCGAAGGTTAGCGATAGTGATATCCTATGGGTAATGGATTTGCATGGAAAGCTGCTGACTTCGGAGGAATTGTCTTCTAATATGGTTGAAGCCTTCACTAAGGGAGGATCTCAATTAACAATTGCTATAGGCGGTAGCCGAGGAATAGACCAAAGCGTTTTAGATAGAAGTAGCCTCAGGGTATGTCTTGGCAAAATAACATTGACGCATCAAATGACGCGAGTTATTTTGCTTGAGCAAGTTTATAGAGGTTTCAAAATCGCGAACAACGAGAATTACCACAAATAGGGCGTTGTGTAGGCGAGGTTATTTACTCTTCAACGCCTTTTCGAGTGCATCAACGACAGTCTCTATCACCTTAATTCTGGCATACTTTTTGTCATTTCCTTCGACAATAATCCAAGGTGCGTGTTCTGTAGAAGTACGAATCAGCATCTCGTCGACGGCTTTCTCATATGAATCCCACTTCTCACGATTACGCCAATCCTCATCTGTAATCTTCCAGTTCTTTTCGGGGATAGTTTGACGCTCTTTGAAGCGTTTTTCTTGCTCGTCTTTGTCGATTTGCATCCAGAACTTAAGTACTACAGCTCCATGGTCGTAGAACTGCTTCTCCATTTTATTGATTTCTTTGAAGGCGCGCTCCCAATCTTGGCGACAGCAAAAACCCTCAATACGCTCTACCATAACGCGACCATACCAAGAGCGGTCAAAAATCGAAATGTGCCCATCTTTAGGAATCTTTTTCCAAAATCTCCACAAATAGTGGTGGCTTCTCTCTATGTCGTTAGGTGCGCTGGAAGGGTTAACTACATAGCCTCGTGGGTCTAAAGCGTTCGTTAGTCTTTTAATAGCGCCGCCTTTGCCTCCAGCATCCCAGCCTTCGAAAACGAGAACCACAGGAACTCTCTTTGCGTACAATTGACTATGAAGAAGTCCAAGCTTCTTTTGCAGCTTATCGAGCTTGTCTTTGTATTCTTTATCACTAATGCATTTTGTCAAATCTGCTTTTGCTAGCGCCGAACCTGTCATCTCGCAAGAAGAAAAGCCATCATCGACTATGCCTTTTGGTGCAGTTCTTACAGTCTCAATTGCTTCCTCAAAAGCATTTACTACTTGATTTAAGACCTTAACGCGAGCATATTCCTTGTCCGTTGCCTCGACTATCGTCCAATTTGCATACTCGGTATCGGTTGCAAGAAGCATCTCGTCGCTTAGCTTAATAAAGGAGTCATAATTCTTATTGCGATCCAAATCGTCTTTTGTGACTCTCCAAGAAGTAGACTTCTTGCTTAGCAAGTTCTCGAAACGCTTACTCTGCTCTTTCTTGGATATCACGAAAAAGAACTTTACAATAAGCATTCCGCCATCGACCAATTGCTTTTCGAACGAGTTAATTGCATCCAGGGAGGCAGGTAAAGACTCTCTTGTCTCATCACCACTAAAAACATCCTGAAGAACGCGACGATACCAACTTCCATCGTAAATAGCTATTGTTCCATTAGCTGGAGTTTTAGTCCAGAAGCGCCACATAAACGGATGCATTCTCTCTTCAGTGGTCTCCTTACCAATTGTAAAAACCTCAAATCCTCGTGGATCTAGAGGAGATATCAAATTGCTTATTTGGGTACCCTTGCCGGAGGCATCTAATCCCTCAAACACAATCATAACAGGAATGTTCAAATTCTTGAGCTCACGCTGTAATAGCGATAGCTTAGGCTCAAGCGAAGATAACATTTCTTTGGCCTGATTCTTGGAAAAAGACTTTGATAGATCAATCTTATCTAACATAAAGCACCACCCTTATAAAAAATTCTTTATATGCAATTATACCGCGAAAACTTTGTTTGACATATAACTAATGCAAAGGTATACTTAAACAAGCACAAATCACTTTAGTGTACTAAAGTGTTGCGGAATAGGAGAACAGAAATGGGCAATAATAGATTTTATACACCAGATGGTTTTACGGATACAGTACCAGGCATTTGCGCTTTCAAGAAGCAGTCAGAGGCTAAGCTTCGCAGGCTTTTCGAGCTTAATGGATATAACGAGATAGAGACGACTGGAATTGAGTACTGCGACATATATACTTCGACATCTTTCGTGTCTGAAGAGAGCTTATATAAGATGCAGGATAGCAAAGGTCGTTTACTTTGTGCTAGATATGATGGCACAGTTCCGGCAGCTAGATTTGCGGCGACTATAATGCGCGAGGAGAAGACTCCGATAAGGCTTTGCTATATAGAGAATATGTATAGATATAGTCAGATTGGCGGAGGAAAGCAAAGTGAGTTCACACAAGCTGGCGTAGAGCTTTTGGGCGAGACAGGCTCAAATAGTGATGCTGAAGTTATTGCACTCGCTATTCGTTCCGCTCTTGAGCTTGGGGTCAAGGATTTGCAAGTATCTGTAGGTCAAGTTGAATTATTCAATGGAATTGTTCGTCAATTTAACATGGAGGAGAGTATAGTACAAGATCTTAAGGATGCAATTGCAGCTAAGGACTCAGTGTCAATTGATAGAGTGGCTGGAAAGCTTGGTTTATCTAAGGATGAGCATCAAACCTTGTCATTACTAAGCGAGTCGACGGGAACGTATGAAGTTGTTGATTTGTTCGAAAATAGAGTTACTGATGAGGGTGCTTCAAAGGCGTTAAAGAACCTACGCGAGATTCTTAATATCCTTGACGATTATGGTTTCCTAAAGTATGTGAATATAGATTTAGGACTATTTGGTAGTGTTGACTACTACACAGGAATGATTTTCAAAGGATTTACATACGAGGTTGGATTTCCAATCATAAGCGGCGGAAGATATGACAAGGTAGTAAATGTATTTGGAAGAGATCTTGAAGCAGTTGGTTTCTCTCTAGGTCTTTCGCTAGCGATAACAGCACTAATGCGTCAAGGGAAGAAGTGCATTACAGGTGTTGCGGACGCTATAGTAGGTTACGACAACAAAGTTGAGGGAGCTAGAAGCGCGGCAATAGCTCTAGCAGAGAAGCTTAGAGCTTCAGGCTCAATAGTAATTCTTGATACTGCAGAAATGAACGAATCTCAGCTAGATGAGTATGCTGATTCTCGAAGAATCGGAGCATCATTCTATATCAATGAGAGCAATGCAGATATGGGAGGAAACAACTAATGCTAACAATAGCTTTATCAAAGGGACGACTGGCTGAGCAAACAATTGAGCTGCTAGAGAAAGCAGGATATGACTGTACTGCTGCTAAGGAGAAGAGTAGAAAGCTGATACTTGAGGATACAAAGGCGGGACTTAGATTTATCATGGCAAAGCCAGCTGATGTACCAACATATGTTGAATATGGAGCAGCTGATATTGGCGTAGTAGGTAAGGATACGCTTCTTGAAGAAGGTAAACAATTATATGAGGTAGTAGATCTTGGCTTTGGAAAGTGTCGCATGTGTGTATGCGGAAGGACTGAACTTAAGGGAAATCTCGATGCAATACCAAACAAGCGAGTAGGAACAAAGTATCCCAATATTACTCGCAAGTATTTCGAAGATGTTAAGAAGGAAAGCGTTGAAATCATTAAGCTTAACGGCTCTGTCGAACTATCACCCCTTATCGGACTTTCTGAAGTAATAGTTGATATTGTTGAGTCAGGAAGAACGCTTAAAGAGAATGGACTTGACGTGCTTGAGACTATAGCAGATATTTCGGCACGAGTAGTTGTAAATCGCGTATCTATGAAAATGAAGGCTAATGAGATTAAGCCAATGATTGAGAGCCTTAGAACCCAAGCCGATTTAATAAATAAAAAGGTTTAAGGAGAATCATTATGAAGTGCAAGATGATAAAAGGGACTAGCGAGAATCTAAATGAGATTTGTAAAGAGCTAGGTCTTCGCGAGAAGATGGTTAAGAAGGACGTTGTAAGTGTAGTTGAAGATGTACTTAATGATATCAAAGCTAACGGTGATGAGGCAGTACTAAAATACACCGAGAAGTTTGATGGTGTCACACTTACAAGCCAATCAATGAAGATAACGAAGGAAGAAATTGATGAAGCTATGAAGGAAATCGATCCTGAGCTCATGTCAATAATTCAGATGGCTGCAAAAAATATAAGGACCTTCCACGAGAAGCAAAAGGAAGAAGGCTTCATGATGGAAACTGGAAAAGGCGCACAAATTGGAGTTAAGGTTCGTCCTCTAACTACAGTAGGCGTATATGTTCCAGGCGGCACGGCACCACTTCCTTCAACAGTACTAATGGATTGCATCCCTGCTTCTGTAGCAGGAGTAAAGAATCTAGTTTTCTGCACACCGCCACAAAAAGATGGCAAGATTGCCTCTGTAATTCTAGTTGCGGCGACAATCGCGGGTGCAACTGAAATCTATAAGGTTGGTGGCGCACAAGCTATAGGTGCTATGGCATATGGAACACAAACCATCCCACAAGTAGACAAAATTTGTGGTCCTGGAAATATTTATGTTAATACTGCGAAAAGACTAGTATTCGGACAAGTAGATATTGATATGTTTGCAGGCCCTTCAGAGATACTAATCATCGCTGACGATTCAGCAGAGCCGGAATTTGTTGCGGCAGATATGCTTTCTCAAGCTGAGCATGACGTAATGGCTTCGGCAATTGTACTTACAACTTCTCAGGAACTAGCAAATGAAGTGCTCAAGGCTGTAGATAGACGTTCAGATGAGGCTTCAAGAACAGTTCAACTCGAGAAATCGCTTAAGGACTATTGTGCAATCATAGTAGTTGACGATATTAAGACGGCAATAGAATTTTCAGAGAAGATTAGCCCAGAGCATCTGGAGCTTTGTGTTGAGAATAGCGATGAAGTTTTAGAACAGATTAATAATGCTGGCGCAGTCTTCATTGGGAATTACACACCGGAGCCACTTGGAGACTATTTTGCTGGCCCTAATCACACACTTCCTACGTCGGGAACGGCTAGGTTCTTTTCGCCATTAAATACAGGCGATTTTTATAAGAAAATGAGCATTCTCAATTATAACAAGGAGTCACTTGAGCAAGTTGCATCCTACGTGGAGAAATTCGCGTATAGTGAGGGCCTCGAGTGCCATGCCAAGGCTATTGAAGCTAGAATGAAGAATGATTGAAAGAAGAATTAATATGAGTAAGTTTTGGAATAAAAAAACAAACGAGATAGAAGCTTATGTCGCGGGCGAGCAGCCAAAGACAGATTGTAAGCTCGTTAAACTCAATACAAACGAGAACCCATACAGCCCTTCAAAGGAGTGCGAAAAAGTTCTGAAAGAATTCGATATTCAGGAACTAAGACTATATCCAGACACTGATTCGACTATAGTTCGTGATGCTGTTGCGAAGATAACGGGATTAGAGCGTGGAAATGTTTTTGTTGGCAATGGGTCTGACGAAGTCCTAGCTATTTGCTGGCAAGCCTTTTTCGAAAAGAAATACAATACGAATCTAGGGGTTCTAGTTCCCGAGGTGTCCTATAGCTTTTATCCTGTTTATGCGCAAAATTACGACACGAGGCTTATTAAAATACCTTTAGGTGAGGATTTATCCATAGATCCTGACGATTTTTGCGTAAGAGAGAACTGCGGAGTAGCGATAGCAAATCCGAACGCACCTACAAGTATTGCGATGCCTATTGCGGACATCGAGAGAATTTTGCAAGCAAATCCTGATAGTGTTGTAATTATTGACGAGGCTTATGCGGCGTTTAAGACAAAGTACGAGTCGGCAGCTGAGCTTGTGAATAAGTATCCTAATTTGGTGGTAGTGCAAACGCTTTCCAAGTCGTATGGTCTTGCGGGACTTCGCGTAGGATATGCTGTTGCTTCTAAGGAACTAATTGAGGGCATGATAAAAATAAGAGACTCATTCAATTCGTATCCTGTTGATAGAATTGCTCAGAAAGTTGCGGCGGCTGCAATATTGGATGTGGAGAATTACGAGATAAACAGGTTAGCTCTCATTGGTACTAGAACGAATGCAATGGCAGAATTTCGTAAAATGGGGTTCTTTGTACCAGAATCATCAGCGAATTTTATTTTTGTGAAGCCTCCGGTAGAAATTACTGCCGAAAGCCTCTACAATAAACTTCGTCAAAAAGGTATACTTGTAAGGTATTTTAACAAGCCAATTGTAAAAGAATTCCTAAGAATATCCATTGGTACCGACGAAGAAATGTCGATTATAGTGGAAGCGATTAAGGAGGAGTTAAAAAATGCCTAGAACAAGCACTCTTGAGAGGAAGACCAAGGAAACATCTATCTCGGTTGAGCTAAACATTGACGGAAGTGGCAACGGACAAATTAACACGGGCATTGGTTTCTTTGATCATATGCTTAATAGTTTTGCTCGTCATTCTGGAATGGATTTGGCGATATCTTGTAAGGGCGATTTGAATGTTGATTCGCACCATAGCGTCGAGGATACAGGAATTGTACTAGGACAAGCCTTGCTTGAAGCAATTGGCGATAAAGCTGGAATTAGAAGATATGGTAATGCTTCTGTGCCTATGGATGAGGCGCTTGGAAATTGTGCTCTGGATATATCGGGAAGAGCTTTCTTAGTATTCGACGCAAGTTTTTCATCTGATAAGTGCGGAGAGATGGACACACAGTTGTTTGAGGAGTTTTTTCGAGCACTGGCTTTCAATGCTGGAATTACGCTTCACATAAGCTCGCCTTACGGTGCGAATGATCATCACAAAGCAGAGGCTATCTTTAAGGCTTTTGCTAGAGCGCTAAAGGAAGCTTGTTCTATTGACCCATCGTTAAATGGTTGTGTTAATTCTACCAAAGGCGTTCTATAATATTCTTTTCGAACGAGTTCGAAGCGTATGAGAAGAAACAATTTGATAATATAGCCTGCATAAGGCTTGAAAAGTGGAGGAGAAGTTCATGTTGATTAAAGATACTGATTTTATTGATTTACCAGTTTTTGTGAAGGGAAAGGTTAGAAACGTTTATGACCTTGGTGATTCACTTCTTATGGTAGTAACCGATAGAATTTCGGCTTTTGATGTTGTTTTCGACGAGTTAATTCCAAATAAGGGTAAGGTTTTAAGCTCGATTTCGGCTTTCTGGTTTGATTTTACAAAGGATATCCTTCCTAATCACGTAATATCCACAAACCCTGAGGAGTATCCTATGGGTCTTTCCAAGTATAAGGAAGAACTACAGGGACGTTCGATGCTGGTTAAGAAAGTAAAGATGCTTCCTGCCGAGTGTATCGTTAGAGGATACCTTGAAGGTTCTGCTCTAAAAGAATACAACGCAAACGGTACTGTTGGCGGAATCAAGATGCCAGAAGGTCTATTACAAGGTGATAAGCTTCCTTCTCCACTCTTCACCCCATCAACTAAGGAAGATACTGGTCATGATATTAATATTACTTATGATCAGCTGGTTGATTTAATTGGTATTGAGGATGCACAGGCATTGAGAGATTCATCCTTGGCCTTGTATACAAAGGTTTCTGAGTATGCTCTTACTAAAGGTCTAATTCTAGCTGATACTAAGTTTGAGTTCGGTAAGATAGATGGACAGCTAGTTGTTGCAGACGAGATGTTTACACCGGATTCATCTAGATTCTGGGATTTGTCTGACTACCAGCCAGGAAGAGCTCAAAAGAGTTTTGACAAGCAATATCTAAGAGAGTTCCTTGAAACATTAGATTGGGACAAGACATATCCTGCTCCAAAGCTTCCTGATGACGTTATTGCAAAGACTTCCGAAAAGTATTGCGAGTGTTATTCCAAGTTAACTGGAAAGGAAATTGAATGATAGCAATAGTCGATTATGGAATGGGCAATCTTGCTTCGGTGCAAAAGGCTTTTTCCTATATCAATTACGAGTCCTGTATTACAAACGACAAACAAGTTCTTGCAAATGCTTCAGGTGTAGTTTTGCCTGGAGTGGGGGCGTATGCACCTGCGATGGAGGCGCTCAAAAGTCAAGGACTTGATGTTGTGCTGAAGGACATAGTAAACCAAAACAAGCCATTTCTTGGTATTTGTTTGGGGATGCAATTACTTTTCGACGGATCTGAAGAAGGATCTGAGGATGGGGAGCTTATTGATGGGCTTGGGATTATTCCCGGTCGCGTAGTGAGATTTCCTAAGGATAAGACAGTCGATGTTGGCCTTAAAGTTCCGCAGATGGGTTGGAACAGCTTGGAAGATACGACGGGGAGCTTGTTTACGGGAGGCGGCTACGTATATTTCGTTCACTCGTATTACTGCATTCCTTCGCGAAAAGAAGATGTTGCGGCAAATACGACCTACGGAGTCAAGTATTGTGTGTCCGTTGAGAAAAACAACATTTTCGCGACACAATTTCACCCAGAGAAGAGCGGAAGCGTTGGGCTTTCAATGTTAACACGTTTTGCAAGGAGAACTTAAGAAATGTATATTTTGCCAGCTATAGATTTGCTTTCTGGAAAATGCGTGCGCCTTAAGCAAGGCAAGTACGATGATGTGACCATTTATTCTGATGACCCTCTATCTGTTGCAAAGAATTTTGCAAGTCTTGGTTCCAAATGGATACACATTGTTGACTTAGATGCAGCGAAATCGGGAGTTCCAACAAACTACGAGATTGTTAAGGAAATTGCCTGCAAAACCGGATTGTTGGTAGAAACTGGCGGCGGAATCCGCAACATGGAAACACTTGAGAAGTGGATCAACGAGTATGGTGTAAAAAGATGCGTCCTTGGAACTTCAGCTATTAAGGATAAGGAGTTTACTAAGGAAGCGTTACAAAAATATCCTGATAGTATTGCGATTGGAATTGACGCCCACGATGGCGAGGTAGCTGTAGATGGTTGGACAAAGGGCGGCGGAGTTAAGGCAACCGATTTTGCGCTTCAGATGGTGTCTCTTGGCGCGAAGACGATTATCTTCACAGACATTAGCCGAGATGGGATGCTAACTGGCCCTGCTTTTGATGCAACCAAGGAGCTCGTTCAAAAAACAGGAATAGACATTATTGCATCTGGTGGAATAGGATCAGATGAAGATGTAATTCATATTAAAGACAGCGGCTGTGCGGGAGTAATTGTTGGAAAAGCAATATATGAAGGAAAGGTGGATCTAGAAAAATGCTTGCGAAACGTATAATTCCATGCCTCGACGTTAAAGACGGTCGAGTAGTGAAGGGCGTGAACTTTGTATCCTTGTGTGATGCGGGAGACCCTGTTGAGTGTGCCAAGACCTACAATCTCTCAGGTGCCGACGAACTAGTTTTTCTAGATATAACTGCGACACTAGAAAGACGCGATACCGTTATTAATATGGTTAGTCGCGTTGCTGATGAAGTTTTCATCCCATTTACTGTCGGAGGCGGTATCAGAACAGTTGAAGATATCCGTGACATTCTTAATGCCGGAGCAGATAAGGTATCACTTAATTCCGCAGCTGTTTTAAACCCTGATTTTGTAAGCGAAGCATCTAAGAAGTTTGGTTCACAGTGCATCGTCGTAGCTATCGACGTCAAGCGTCGTGAAGGACAAGAAGATATTTTTCCATCAGGCTGCGAGGTTGTAATTGCTGGCGGTACGAAGCCAACAGGACTTGACGCATTAGATTGGGCCAAAAAGGTTGTTGAGCTAGGCTGTGGCGAGATTCTGCTAACTAGTATGGATAAGGATGGAACAAAGAGCGGATATGATAATGAGATTACTTCGCTTATCGCTAGTAATGTCCCAGTTCCAGTAATTGCATCTGGCGGAGCAGGTTCTATGCAAGACTTCTACGATGGCCTTACGATTGGCAAGGCGGATGCCGTGCTCGCAGCAAGTTTATTCCATTTTGGCGAGATATCAATATCCGATCTCAAGCGCTTCTTGACCGAAAAGGGCATTGTTATTCGCTCCAACGACAAGCTGATCAAGTTCTGGAAGGGGATGAAGAAAAATTCTGATGGGCTTGTGCCAGCTATCACAATTGATTCCGTCACTAAGGAAGTTCTAATGATGGCTTATATGAGTTATGAGGCTTTCGAGTTGACAAGCAATACTGGTTTCATGCATTATTACTCTCGTTCTCGAAAAGCAATGTGGAAGAAGGGCGAGTCCTCCGGTCACATTCAAAGAGTCATAGAAGGCCGAATCGATTGCGATCGCGACACGCTTCTATATGAGGTTGAGCAAACCGGTGCCGCGTGTCACACAAATAATAAGTCGTGCTTTTACACAAAATTAGATGACTGGGATGGCGAGAGCGTAGAATAGATTTTTCGAAAAGAAAGACAATCGATGCAGATAATAAATAACAGATTGGAGATACAGGAATGGACGTAACAACTGAACTTTACAATGTAATTCTGGATAGAAAAGATAACCCAGTCGAGGGCTCTTATACAAATTACCTTTTTAATAAGGGAACTGAGAAGATTGCTAAGAAGGTCGGTGAGGAAGCAGTTGAGACCGTAATTGCTGCTGCTATGAACAACAAAGAAGCGGTAATAGCAGAGATTGCCGATTTGGAGTATCACGTTCTTGTACTCATGGCTGAAATGGGAATTACACTTGACGAAGTTACGAATGAGCTTCGTAGTAGAAGAAGTTAAATATTAAGAGATTTCGCGGATATTTGGGGAATATCGCATTGACACCACTCTCACTGGCGTGGTACAATCTCATTCGCTAACCCGTAGAGGTCTTTTTTTATTGCAATGAAAGTTTGTCTCCTGCGAAGTGGGAAACAACTTAGTTTTGGAGGTATATATCATGGCAAAGGCCGGTTCACGTGACAAGCTAACATTAGCTTGTGAGGATTGTAAGCAGAGGAACTATCAGACTTATAAGAACAAGAAGAACAACACTGAGAGACTTGAGATCAAGAAGTTTTGTCCTTTCTGTCATAAGCATACAGTTCACAAAGAAACGAAGTAATTAGCGTTACAGAAGAGGTAATGAAATGGCTGAGAAGAAGAAGAATATCTTTAAGCGCATAGCTCAGAAGTTCAGAGACGTTCGCCTCGAGATGAAGAAGGCTGTATGGCCCTCCAAGGAGAAGCTAAAGCAGACATCAGCTGTAGTGTTGGTTGTTATTGTTTTCTTTGCCATTTTTCTAACTTTTGTCGGAAATGGCTCGAAGTGGATTCTTGAGAAGGTTGAATTCTATAAGCAAGTAGAGCAGACAACGGTTGCTACAACAGCGGTTCCTACTGCTGCAACGGAGACCACAGCTGCTGAGTCAGATTCTGAGACAGAGGCATCAGAAGATGCTACTGAGACAGAAGCTACTACAACTACAAGCGAAGAGACTAGTTCAACAGCTGGTTAATTTGTAGTATTTGATACTATCTACTAACGAGCGTACAAAGAGGAGCTTACTAATGTCAGAAGGTATGGAAGCCAAGTGGTACGTTATTCATACGTATTCAGGCTATGAAAACAAAGTTATGAAGACTCTTGAGAAGCTTGTCGAGAATAGAGGACTCCAGGAGATGATTCAGGAGATTTCTGTTCCTGTTGAGGAGACCGTTGAAGTTAAGGACGGTAAGCGCAAGGTTGTAAAGCGCAAAAAGTTCCCTGGCTATGTCTTCGCCAAGCTCATCTATAACGAGGAGATCTGGTATATCATCAGAAATACTCGTGGAGTTACAGGTTTCGTAGGCCCTAATGCTAATAGACCACTCCCACTAACTGAGAGTGACTTAGCAGCAATGGGACTTGCAACTAACTGGGTTCCAGATGTTGATTATGACATCGGTTCTACAGTAAGAGTAATCAGCGGACCATTTGCGGATAGCGTATGTGTCGTTGAAGAAATGAACTACGAGAAGCAGCAAGTTAAGGTAAACATCTCTATGTTTGGTAGAGAGACACCAGTTAAACTTGACTTCACACAAGTTCAGAAAATCTAATTTTTTGCTTATCCGGACTTGGAATACAAGTCCTTAGGAATAACGTTTCATTGGATAAGATGAGCGTAAGATTAATTGGGAGGTGGCCAATATGGCTAAGAAAGTCACAGGTTACATTAAGTTACAAATACCTGCAGGCAAAGCAACACCAGCGCCACCGGTAGGACCAGCTCTTGGACAGCATGCTGTAAACATTCAGCAGTTCGTTAAAGAGTTCAATGATAGAACAGCAAAGGATGTAGGTCTAATCATTCCAGTAGTAATTACTGTTTTTGCAGACCGCACTTTCTCTTTCATTACAAAGACTCCACCGGTTCCAGTATTGCTTAAGAAGGCTTGCACAATCGAGAAGGGTTCAGGAAAGCCAAACTCAGCAAAGGTTGCAAAGATTTCTTTCTCAGAGTGTAAGAAGATCGCAGAAGTTAAGATGCAAGATACAAACGCTTCAAGTGTTGAGTCCTGTGCTCGTATGGTAGCAGGAACAGCAAGAAGTATGGGTATCGTTGTAGAAGACAACTGATATAGGAGGATATTATGAAAAAGGGCAAGAAGTATACAGAGCTTTCAAAGCTCGTAGATAATTCCGTAGCCTACGATCCTTCCGAGGCAGTTCGTCTTGTGCAGGAGACAGGTAAAGCAAAGTTTGATGAGACAGTTGAACTACATGTTCGTCTTGGCGTAGATTCACGTCATGCTGAGCAGCAGGTTAGAGGCGCAGTTGTTCTTCCTCATGGAACAGGTCGTACAAAGAAGGTTCTCGTATTCGCAAAGGGTCCTAAGGCTGATGAGGCTCTAGCGGCTGGTGCTGAGTACGTAGGAGCTGAAGATATGGTAACAAAGATCACAAGTGAGAATTGGTTTGACTTTGATGTTGTTATCGCAACTCCAGATATGATGGGTGTTGTTGGTCGTCTAGGTAAGGTTCTTGGTCCTAAGGGACTTATGCCAAACCCTAAGTCCGGCACAGTATCTATGGACGTAACAAAGGCAATTAACGAGATTAAGGCTGGTAAGATTGAGTACCGTCTTGATAAGACAAACATCATTCACTGCCCAATTGGTAAGGTTTCATTTGGTCAAGAGAAGCTTGAAGAGAATCTTGATACAATTATGAAGGCTATCATCAAGGCAAAGCCATCTGCTGCAAAGGGACAGTACATTAAGAGTGCTTCCATTTCTGCTACGATGGGCCCTGGCATTAGACTTAACGGAGCTAAGTTCGCTTAATTCGATACTAGTTTATTGTCACATTAACAAGTTAATATTCTTCAAACCAAAGACAGTAGGTTTTAATTGTTCTAACGAACTCCCTACCGAGGTGCGAGAGCAGATTAGATATTATTTTATGATGCTTAAACCCCTTTTGTCTTTGACATGAGGGGTTTTAATATTCTAACAAGGAGGAATACCGATATGCCAAGTGAGAAGATTTTGGCCGCTAAGAAGCAGGTTGTAGCAGATCTTGTTGCATCTTGTAAGGATTCAGCTTCTTTCGTATTTGTTGCTGCTCGTGGTTTTACTGTTTTGCAAGACACAGAAATGAGAAGTGAAATACGTAAGAATAATGTTACTTATAAGGTAGTTAAGAATACAACTTTGCGTCTTGTTTTCAAGGAGCTCGGAATCGAGGGACTTGATGACATGTTAGTTGGGCCAACAGCTGTTGCTTACTCTGATGACATCATCGCACCAGCAAAGGTACTAGCTAACTATGCTGAGAAGATTGCTGTTCTTGAGATTAAGGGCGGTATCATCGAAGGTAAGGCTGCATCCAAGAGCGAGATTGAGACTCTTGCAAAGATTCCATCAAAGGAAGTTCTTTACAGTCAGGTCGTTTATGGTTTGCTTTACCCTATTACAAAGCTTGCAATGCTCATCAAGGCTGTAGCTGAGAAGGACGGAGCTAGTGCTCCAGAAGCAGCAACAGAGGATGTAGCACCAGTTGCAGAAGAGGCACCTGTAGCAGAAGCTGAAGCTCCAGTAGAAGCAGCACCTGTTGAAGGCTAATTAAGAAGAACAATTTAACTTATTTTATTAATGGAGGAAATTAATCATGGCAAGTGAAAAAATCACTAAGATTCTTGAAGACATCAAGACATTGTCAGTAACAGAGCTTTTCGATCTTGAAAAGGCTATTGAAGATGAATTCGGCGTATCTGCTGCAATTGCAGTAGCAGCTCCAGCAGCAGGTGCTGGCGCAGTAGTTGAAGAAGAGCAGACAGAGTTCTCCGTAGTTCTAAAGAGCTTCGGCGAGTCAAAGATGAACGTTATCAAGGCTGTTAAGGATGCTTGCGGACTTGGACTTAAGGAAGCTAAGGAGCTTGTTGAGGCTGCTCCTAAGGCTGTTAAGGAGAATGTTTCTAAGGATGAGGCTGATGCTCTTGCTAAGAAGCTTTCTGAAGCAGGCGCTGAGATTGAGATTAAGTAATTGTCTTTGGACAATCGTTTGATTCATGCAACATCGAATACCGACTTCCTTACGAGGAGGTCGGTATCTTTGTTTTATGAAGATTTGAATTCGGACAATTCTTTTTCTTGACATATTAGGACTTCGTTGCTAAAATCATTAAGCGTCACTTGAATGACGCGTATATGGCGGCATAGCTCAGTTGGTCAGAGCGTCCGGTTCATACCCGGCAGGTCGTAGGTTCGAATCCCATTGCCGCTACCATATAAGGCCCGTTGGTCAAGCGGTCAAGACGTCGCCCTTTCACGGCGGAGACATGAGTTCGATTCTCGTACGGGTCACCATTTTTACACTTAACGATATTTTTGTTAGGTGTATTATTTTGCCAAAAAATTCAAGGTTTTGAAGTGCGCTCCGGAGTCTCAGAATATTGACTTTTGAGGTGAAAGATGGTATTAATATCAAGTGTTTGAAAAGATGCATTGATTAGAGTCTTTTCGAAGCAATTTTGGGACCACCTTGAAGAAGGTTGAGGCCATACGGACAGCCGGGTCCACCGCCGATTGATATTAGCTTTTGGTTAGTATCGTTATTGATTGCAAGATATTGCGCGAGTGATATTTTGAGAGTTAAGAGCTCAAATTTTATAAGTTGGTTTCTTATAAACCGAAGAGTGCATTGGCGCTAAACTTGTGAAATGGTCAATAAGAGTGGGAAATGCAGAATTGCTATTTAGACTCTGACACATTGCTTTTCAAGAATAAGCATAATTGTTTATTTGACAATTATCTTTTTTTGTTAGTAGTAGCAAGGACAGCGATTTGACGCGAAGTTCTTGCTTTTTGTTTGCAAGAAAATAATACGTCTCAAGCACTTAATGATGAAGGTGAGTGAATGCCAGGTTTTGAATTAGATCAGAGCAATGCGCCGATTTATGAGGCTTTGGAGACTTTCCGAAATATGAGGGTCGTTCCTTTTGATGTGCCTGGTCATAAGCGCGGACGCGGAAATCCGGAACTAACGAGGTTCCTTGGGCAGCAGTGCGTAGGAATTGACGTTAATAGTATGAAGCCCTTGGACAATTTGTGCCATCCTATATCAGTTATTCATGAGGCAGAGGATTTGGCGGCTGACGCTTTTGGAGCGGAGCATGCATTCTTAATGGTTGGCGGTACGACGAGTGCTGTTCAGAGCATGGTTCTCGCTGTTTGCAAGCAAGGTGATGAGATTATTCTTCCTAGAAACGTGCACAGAAGTGTTATCAACGCGCTAGTTCTTTGCGGCGCGATACCAGTATATGTTAACCCCGATGTTGATAAGAGGATAGGTATTTCCCTTGGTATGCAAAGGGAGAAGGTTCGAAAAGCAATTGAAGAGCATCCCAATGCTGTGGCGGTATTTGTCAACAATCCTACATACTACGGAGTATGCTCAGATTTAAGAGCTATTGTTGATATGGCGCATGAAGCAGGAATGCTTTGCTTGGCAGATGAAGCTCATGGAACACATTTTTATTTTGGAGAGAATCTACCAGTATCTGCGATGGCAGCTGGCGCCGATATGTCCTCAGTCTCGATGCATAAGAGTGGCGGTTCTTTAACCCAATCAAGCTTCTTGCTTGCTGGACCTAATGTAAACGAAGGTTATATAAGACAGATAATTAACCTTACTCAGACTACATCAGCTAGTTATTTATTGATGTCTAGTCTTGATATAAGCAGACGTAACTTGGCCTTAAGGGGAAAAAGAATTTTCGAGCAAGTATGCGAAATGGCTAATTATGCTAGAGAAGAGATCAACCAAATCGGCGGGTACTATGCTTTTGGCAAGGAACTAATAAATGGTGACTCGGTATTCGATTTTGACCCAACAAAGCTTAGTGTGCATACACTCGATTTGGGATTAGCGGGAATCGAAGTTTATGACATCCTTCGCGATGATTACGATATTCAGATTGAATTTGGAGACTTGGGAAACATTTTGGCATACTTGTCTATTGGCGATAGGGTTCAGGACTTAGAAAGACTAGTTAGTGCCTTAGCTGAGATACGAAGACTATTTAAGAAGGACCCTACGGGAATGCTTTCGCAAGAATATATCGAACCGGATGTAGTTCTTAGCCCACAGAATGCCTTCTATTCGAAGAAAGTGAGTCTGCCTCTTGAGCAAACGCTCGGAAGAGTATGTGCTGAGTTTGTTATGTGTTATCCACCGGGAATCCCAGTCCTAGCTCCAGGAGAGAAGGTAACGGATGAAATATTGCAATACATAGGATATGCTAAGGAGAAGGGGTGCAGCATGACTGGACCAACAGATCCTCACATTAACAATTTGAATGTGGTGATTTAACGTGACTTTTCGAAGATAGGAGATAAGAAAGTAATGGATTTATGGTTTAGTGAAATGCACACACCCGATGTGAAGCTAAGCTTGCGTGTAGATAAGCAGCTATATTCGCAAAAGAGTGACTATCAATCAATTGACGTTTTGGAAACGCCCGAGTTCGGACGAGTTCTTGTTCTTGATGGCAACATAATGCTTACAGAGAGAGACGAGTTCATTTACGATGAGATGATAACGCATGTTCCTATGGCCGTTCATCCAAAAATAGAGAATGTTTTGGTATTTGGAATTGGTGATGGTGGAGTAGTTAAGGAACTTACTCGTTATGACCAAATTCAAAGCATCGATTTAGTTGAGATGGACGAGATGGTTGCTGAGGCTTGTAGACAATATCTTCCTGAGAATGCCAGTAAGCTTGATGACAAGAGAGTTCATATCAATTATGGCAATGCTCTGAAATACATTCGTAAATTTGAGAATAAATATGATCTAATAATCGTCGATTCGAATGACCCGTTTGGTCCTTCGGAGGGACTATTCACGAAGGAATTCTATGGCAATTGCTATAAGGCTTTGAAGGAAGACGGCATTATGGTGAATCAGCAAGGTAGCCCTTTCTATCAAGAGGATGCTGTAGCTATGCAAAGAAGCCATAAGAGAATCGCAAGCACTTTCCCAATATGTAGAGTATATCAAGCACATATTCCAACGTATGCAGCTGGATATTGGTTATTTGGATTTGCCAGTAAGAAGTATCATCCAGTTGATGATGTTGACTCTAAGCGTTGGGCTTCTTTGAATTTGAAGACGAGGTACTATACTTCGAGGCTTCATGTTGGTGCTTTCTATCTACCAGCCTTCTTGGAGGAGATGCTCGAGGAGGTTGAGTAATGAGTATGCAAAAGAACGTTGAGAGCTTTATTGGATGTGATTCTCAATATGATGAAGCTGGGATTGTGCTTTTTGGTGCGCCTTTTGATTCGACAACTTCATATCGCCCGGGCTCTAGATTTGGACCTTCTGCGGTAAGACATGAGAGCTTTGGAATAGAGACTTATAGCCCATATCAAGATGCTGATTTGACGGATAGTTGTTGTAAGGTCTTTGACGAGGGAGACTTAGAGCTTCCTTTTGGAGATCCACTTCCCGTTGTAAATAGCATTATGGATAATGTTCGGACAATAGTCTCTGATAACAAGATCCCATTTATGGTTGGTGGCGAGCATCTTGTAACTCTTGGCGCAGTGAACGCCTTGTATGAGAAGTACCCGGATATGCACGTTGTTCAGTTTGACGCGCATGCGGATTTGAGGGACGACTATCTGGGAACGAAGTTAAGTCATGCGTGCGTTATGAGACGTTGTCATGATTTCCTTGGAGATATGAGAATACATCAATTCTGCATACGTAGTGGAGAAAGGGAGGAATTCCTTTTCGCGAAAAGCCACACTCACATGCATAAATTTACAACAGAGGGCATAGAGGACCTTGGTAAGGCCTTGGCGGTGTCAAATGCGCCTGTCTACCTAACAATTGACTTGGATTGCTTAGACTCCAGCGTGCTCCCTGGAACGGGCACTCCTGAAGCTGGAGGGATATCCTTCATGGCATTGTATGAGGCTGTGATTGGTTTGATTGGAAGCGGTGCCAGAATCGTGGGCGTAGATGTAAATGAGTTATCGCCTATGCTTGATACGTCGGGAGCGTCTACAGCGCTCACGTGTAAACTGATACGAGAGATTTTGATTGCTTTGAGCATAAATCGATAAAGGGGGTAGCAAATGAGTAGAGTATTGATTATTGGATGTGGTGGAGTAGCAACTGTTGCAATAAGTAAGTGTTGTCAGGTTAGTGAAGTGTTTGAGGAGATAATGATTGCTAGCAGAACAAAGTCGAAGTGCGACGCATTAGCTGCTAAGCTTGCTCCTAAGACTAAGACGAAGATTACGACGGCCTCTGTTGACGCTGATAATGTTGACGAACTAGTTAGCCTTATTAAAAGCTATGGACCTGATTTAGTTATGAATATTGCGCTTCCTTATCAGGATTTATCCATTATGGATGCTTGTCTTGAGTGTGGCGTTAACTATATGGATACGGCGAATTACGAGCCGGAGAATACAAACGACCCAGCATGGCGAGCGATTTATGAGAAGAGATGTAAGGAACTTGGATTTAGTGCTTACTTCGACTATTCATGGCAATGGAACTATGCAAAAAAGTTCGAGGAAAAAGGACTTACAGCGCTCCTAGGTTCTGGTTTTGATCCGGGAGTTACGCAAAGCTATTGCGCTTATGCTAAGAAGCATGAGTTTGATTCTATTGATACTATCGACATTCTTGATTGTAACGGTGGAGACAATGGATGCGCTTTTGCTACGAACTTTAACCCTGAGATTAACCTTCGTGAGGTTTCCGCACCTGGAAGCTATTGGGAGAATGGAAAATGGATAGAAATTCCTGCTATGTCTATCAAGCGCGAATATGATTTTGACATGGTTGGCAAGAAGGATATGTATCTTCTTCACCATGAAGAGATAGAGTCTTTGGCAAAGAATATACCTGAGTGTAAGAGAATTCGTTTCTTTATGACATTTGGACAAAGCTATCTTGACCATATGCGTTGTCTCGAAAATGTTGGAATGCTTTCAACAACACCAGTTATGTTTGAGGGTAAAGAGATAGTACCTATTCAGTTCCTTAAGACTCTTCTTCCAGATCCAGCAAGTCTTGGCCCTAAGACAAAGGGAAAGACAAATATTGGATGTATTTTCACTGGAAAGAAGGATGGCAAGGACAAAACTTGGTACATCTATAATGTTTGTGATCACGAAGAAAGTTATAGAGAAGTTGGTTCTCAAGCTATCAGTTATACAACAGGAGTTCCTGCTATGTGTGGCGCTTTGATGATGCTTACTGGCAAGTGGACTACGCCTGGCGTGCATACCGTTGAGGAGTTTGATCCAGACCCATTCATTGAGGCGTTGGATAAGTACGGACTACCTAAGACAATTAGCACGAATCCAATTCTTGTTGAATAAGAAGGAACGGTAGTAGTATTGATTAATCGTTTTATGGAAGAGCATATAACGCCTTACTATGCAATTGATAAGGCGAAGCTTCGCAGTAACTGTGAGATTCTAGCAGGCGTTCAAGAAAGAACTGGCTGCCGGATTCTTCTTGCTCAGAAGGCCTTCAGCGCTTATGACACATATCCTTTGATTGCTGAGTACTTGTGCGGAACAGAGGCAAGCGGTCTCTATGAAGCTAAGCTTGGACACGAGTGTATGCCTAATAAGGAGTGTCATGTGTTTAGCGCTGCTTTTCGAGATGATGAGATTGAGGAAATCTTCGAAAATGCAGACCATATTGTGTTCAATTCGCCGTCTCAATTAGCTCGATACGGCTCAAGGGCTAAAGCTCAGGGCTTATCTGTAGGACTTAGAATAAATCCTGAGTGTAGCACTCAAGAAGGACATGAGATATATGATCCTTGTGCGCGCGGCTCTAGGCTTGGTACCACTAGACAGCAATGGGATGAACTCATGTCGCCGGAGCTGATTAATATCCTTGACGGAATTCATTTTCATACTTTGTGCGAGCAAGGTTCTGAAGATTTGGAGACGACTGTTGAGGCTGTAATTAGGACTTTTGGAGATGTTCTAAAGGGGCTTAAGTGGATAAATCTTGGCGGTGGCCACCACATCACGAAAAAGAACTATAACATTTCCAAACTCGAAGGAGTCATTAACCAACTTACAACGGCTTTTGGACTGACGGTTTATCTTGAGCCAGGTGAAGCAGTTGCCCTTGATGCCGGTTATCTCGTAACCTCGGTCCTTGATATCGTTCAAAATGCTGATGATAAGATTGCAATCCTCGATATGTCAGCAGCGTGCCATGCTCCCGATGTTATTGAAATGCCTTATCAGCCGCCTTTATATAAAGCTAGCACAGATAATGGGGCGTACGGATACATTTTGGCTGGTCCTACCTGCTTGGCTGGTGATGTTGTTGGGAGATACTTTTTCGAGAACGAGCTAAAGATAGGTCAGAGATTAGCATTTGAAGATATGGCCATTTATTCGATGTGCAAGAACAATACTTTTAATGGAATGAAGTTGCCAGATATTTGTTTAATTGAAGAAGATGGTAAACTTACGACCTTGAAGTCGTTTGGTTATCAGGATTTCAAGTATAGATTAGGTATGTAATTTGTAATTTTTATTTTGGGGGAATCAGCAATGGAATGGATACAGCGCAAAGACATAACACAGTATTTGATTGGAAGCGAGTTTATCGACATGTCAAATCCCAAGATTGGTATTATCGCTCAATATTGTATGGAGAGAGCGCTAAATAGCATAGCTACGGATAAAGATGCTTTTCCAGACCCAGAGGCGGAGACTGCAAGACAGTGTTTTCTTCTAGTTAGAGATGAGATTAAGCACTCACACGACGTGAAGTCCAACAAAGTGACGTTCAAGGCTTCTGATGTACTTAGTCAGAAAGAAGGAATATGTTTTGCAAAGGCTAATTTGCTTTGTGCTTTGCTACGTCAATGTGGAATTCCCGCTGGTATTGGATACCAATACTTGCGCCTAGATGGTACGATGAATACTTCTTTGATTCTTCACGCGTTGAATTACGTTTACTTAGAATATGCGGGTGGATGGTTCAGAATTGATGCTCGTGGCAATAGCGACGGATCAAACGAGACTGAAATTATTGACTCGCAGTTTGTCATAGGGGAAGAGAAATTGGCTTTTGCTGTGCATCCTGAAATGGGTGAATGCGATATCCCTTTCGTTTATGCGTCGCACGATAGAGGTGTACTTGGCAAATTCGCGCGCTTCGATAACCTTAACGAACTGTGGGACAATTTGCCCGACAAGTTATCTGGAATTGAATGATATAGCTTGACAAAAGGATATTCCTTTTGCATAATATTTGAGCGCTGTTAATTATGCGCGTTAGGTATGGCACCATAGCCAAGTGGTAAGGCAGAGGTCTGCAAAACCTTTACCCCCAGTTCAAGTCTGGGTGGCGCCTCCAATCGCACCTTGCGAAAGCGGGGTGCTTTTTATTTTGCTGTTTTTAAATTGTTTATAATAGTTTTCGGATTAACACAGATTTAACACAACCGCGCTTTTGGCTTTTACACTCCTTTTGTACGATGTAGCTGTAAGAACAAAACATTAACGACAAAAAGGAGTTAAAAATGAAAAAGTTTATAGGAACAATATGTCTTACGATTTTCGCGGTCGCCGCCATGGCGGGCTGCACGGCAAACGGCGGCGGAGCCGAAGGAGAAGAAGGCAACGCTTCAAAAGAAATCACCGTTATCTCCCGCGAGGAGGGCTCGGGCACAAGGGGCGCGTTTGTAGAGCTTTTGGGCATTGAAGAAAAGGACGCGGAGGGCAACAAGGTTGACAGAACCATTGATACCGCCGACCAGACGAACTCCACGGGCGTAATGCTTCAAAGCGTAGCCCAGAACGACGCCGCGATAGGGTATGTCTCGCTCGGTTCAATGAACGACACCGTTAAGGCACTTGAAATTGACGGCGCGGCGGCGACGGTGGAAAATATTAAAAACGGCAGCTACGCAATCTCGCGTCCATTTAATATAGTAACGGGCGCGGCGCTGAGCGACTCCGCTAAGGATTTTATAAGCTTCATTCTTTCCTCCGACGGACAGGCGGTAATTGAAGAAAAGGGATATATCGCGGTTTCGGACGCGGCGGCGTATGAAGGAACGGGCGCAACAGAAAAGATAGTTGTGGCTGGCTCCTCGTCGGTGTCGCCTGTAATGGAAAAGCTGATTGAAGCGTACAAGGCAATCTATCCCGATGCTGAAATCGAGCTTCAGACCTCCGACTCAACCACGGGCGTGAACAGCGTCGTAGACGGCATAAGCGACATTGGTATGGCGTCGCGCGAGCTTAAGGATTCCGAAATCGGCGCTGGCGTTACAGGAACGGTCATAGCAATGGACGGCATAGCGGTAATAGTAAACCTCGAAAACCCCGTAAGCGCTATGACGAGCGAGCAGGTGTGCGGCATCTACATTGGTGAAATAACAAACTGGAACGAAATAGCGTAAGGTAACGAGAAATACCGCGGCTCATAACGAGCCGCGGTATTTTACTTCGATTTAACAAAAGACGGGTTATGTA
>JAAYFK010000047.1 GCA_012728275.1 Clostridiaceae bacterium
AATTGACAAAAATCATTCACTTGCATATAATCATTAAGTCTTATGAGTCGAGCGCCGGAATGATGGAATTGGCAGACGTGCTGGACTCAAAATCCTGTGGTGGCAACACCGTGCGGGTTCAAGTCCCGCTTCCGGCACCAAATTAACTACCGAATTCGATATTTGAGTTCGGTTTTTATTGATTTTTCAGTTAGCATATGCTAACTTAAACTTATACAGATTGGAGATCACTATGAAATTAAACGAATTAATAATTGGTGGTAGTGCAAGAATCATCTCTGTCGGAGGTGAAGAGTCTTTAAGACAGCATTTATTGGATATGGGTTTAATACCTGGTTGTGAAGTATCAATTATTAAGCTTGCACCAATGGGTGATCCTATCGAGTTAGAAGTCAATGGTTACTCACTAACAATAAGAATTGCTGACGCTAATCAAATTGAAGTTGAGCAAATTGATTGTATTACGAGAGAAAATATAGGCATCGAACGTACCTCCTCTTTACCCCATCCTGGTCTTGGAGAGTCAGGTAAGTTCCATAGTAAGAAGCATGAACACCCTTTACCTGAGGGAACCACGCTTTCTTTTGCACTTGTTGGTAATCAAAATTGTGGTAAGACTACCCTATTTAATGTATTAACTGGCTCGAATCAACATGTTGGAAATTTTCCCGGTGTAACCGTAGATCGTAAAGACGGACAAATCAGAGGCTTTGCTAACTCTTTGGTAACAGATTTACCTGGGATATATTCAATGTCTCCCTATAGTAACGAAGAGATTGTTTCTCGAAATTTTGTTCTTAATGAGAAACCAAAAGCGATAATCAATATAATTGATGTTACAAACATCCAGCGTAACCTATACTTAACCATGCAACTACTTGAAATGAATATTCCAATGGTTGTTGTTCTAAATATGATGGATGAATTAAGCAGTAATGGCGGAACGGTTGACGTCAACCAAATGGAGATGTTCCTTGGAGTACCTGTAATTCCGATATCAGCTGCCAGAAACGAAGGCGTCAATGAATTAATATCTCATGCCGAGCACATAGCTAAGTATCAAGAGAAACCAGTATTGCAGGATTTTTGCGATAAGAATGATCATAATGGTGCCGTTCACCGTTGTATACACGCTGTTGAACATCTTATAGAAGATCATGCTGAAAGGGCCGGCTTACCAGTTCGCTTTGCTACCACAAAAGCTATCGAAGGCGACCCTCTTATACTTAAGCAACTTGATCTCGATGTCAACGAGACCGACATGCTAGAGCATATTGTTCTTCAAATGGAAAAGGAACGTGGCCTAGATCGTAGTGCAGCTATTGCTGACATGAGGTTTGCTTATGTCGATAAATTGTGTAAGCAAACAGTAGTAAAACCTAAGCAAAATAAAGAGCGCTCAAGAAGTGAAAGAATTGATCGAATTCTAACCGGAAAGTATACAGCTATTCCATGCTTTATAAGTATTATGGTTTTAGTTTTCTTTCTTACATTTAATGTTATTGGCGCTTGGCTTCAATCACTCCTTCAAACGGGAATTGATAGCTTCTCTTCCCTTGTGGATAATGCTCTTTCTCAAGCGAACGTTAATAGCGTCATTCACTCGCTAATAATTGATGGAATATTTAATGGTGTTGGAAGTGTACTTAGTTTTCTCCCAATAATCGTAACTCTTTTCTTCTTTCTATCAATTATGGAAGATAGTGGATATATTGCTCGAGTTGCCTTTGTAATGGATAAGTTGCTTCGTAAGATTGGCTTATCTGGTAGAAGCATAGTGCCATTGATAATTGGATTTGGATGTACTGTACCAGCTGTTATGTCAACTAGAACTCTACCTAGCGAAAGAGATCGAAAAATGACAATTCTTCTTACTCCATTCATGAGTTGCTCTGCAAAGCTTCCTATCTATACTTTTTTCATTAGTGTTTTTTTCGCAAAGTATGGATGGCTAGTTTTATCGGCTATTTATTTTATCGGAATAGTTTTTGCGGTTCTTTTTGCTTTACTATTTAAAAAGACTCTTTTTAAGGGCGAAGCAGTACCTTTCGTCATGGAACTTCCAAACTATCGACTTCCAAGTGTCAAGAACGTAATTCGTCTGTTGTGGGATAAGTCAAAGGAATTCATAAGGAAGGCTTTCACGGTTATTTTCTTGGCAACCATAATTATTTGGTTACTACAAAGCTTTGATATCAAGTTGAACCTAGTATCAGACTCGAAGGACAGTATGCTTGCGTTGGTCAGCGGTCTGCTTGTACCATTATTCCAACCATTGGGTCTAGGAGACTGGAGAATATGCACTTCGTTAATAAGTGGAATCATTGCAAAAGAGAGCGTCGTTTCTACACTTGAAGTTCTTTTCGGAGGTTCGACTACTTCCTTCATTACGCCTCTAGCTTCTCTTAGCTTACTAGTATTTAGCTTGCTATATATGCCTTGTGTTGCTGCAGTTGCTTCTATTCGAAAAGAGATGGGCACAAAATGGGCATTGGCTATGGTTGTTTGGCAATGCACTATCGCCTGGATAGCAGCATTTATAATAAGAATGATTGGACTTCTTTTCGGAGTATCATAGGAGATTAATATGAATACAATAGACTACATTCTAATCGCAATTATAGCTATAGCTGTAATAGTAGTTATCTTTCTTCTATTTCGACGCCGCAAGGCAAAAAATGGGACATGTTCTAATTGTTCTTCATGTTCAGGATGCAAGCAATATGAGGAATGCAGAATTAGAGCGAAAGATAAGAATCCTTCTTAACTTTAATCAGGATTTATTTATTTTTATCGAATAACATCAATATTCTTACAACGTTAGCGGCGCTTTATTGTATAATAAAATAACTATTCGTTGAAAATAGTAAAATCAAATTTGGAATGAGGTAATGCGTATGGCAGCTGTAAATAGTTTTTCTAGAATAACTCCTGAGATTGAGAAGCTTTCGCAAAATTGTATGGAGGCAAGAATAGATCCGGAGCTTTACACCCAACTAAATGTTAATCGCGGACTTAGAGATATCAACGGTAAGGGCGTTTTGACTGGACTTACTGAGATATCAGAAATTGTATCATCCAAAATGGTAGATGGAGTCTCTGTTCCTTGCGAAGGAGAGTTGTACTATCGTGGAATTAACGTTATTGATTTGGTAAACGGTTTTACAAATGACAACCGCTTTGGTTTCGAGGAGACTACTTATCTTCTTCTTTTCGGAAAGCTTCCAAACAAAACTGAATTAGCTGATTTTGAGAAGATTTTGTCAGGATATAGAAATTTGCCTAAGAATTTTGTTCGTGATGTTATTATGAAGAAGCCTTCAGATGACTTAATGAATAATCTAGCGAGAGCAATTCTGAATTTGTATGCATATGATAGCAACGCTAATGATTTGTCGATTCCAAATGTTCTTAGACAATCTCTAGAATTAATAGCTCTCTTCCCTATGCTTGCAGTTTATAGTTACCGCGCTAAGTCATACTACATTGATAAGGGAAGCTTCTTTATTCACCATCCTCTTCCAGGAAAATCAACTGCAGAGAACATTCTTCACATGCTAAGACCTGATAATAAGTATACGCAGTTAGAGGCTAGCACCTTAGATACTGCTCTTGTACTTCATGCTGAGCATGGTGGAGGAAATAATTCTACATTTACTACTCACGTAGTTACAAGTTCTGGAACAGATACTTATGCATCTGTTGTTGCTGCGCTAAGCTCCCTTAAGGGACCAAAGCATGGTGGGGCTAATATTATGGTAGTAAAGATGATGAATGAAATTAAGAAGAATGTTTCAGATTGGAAGGACGACGAAGAAATATCTAAATATCTTCAGAAGATTCTTCACAAAGAAGCTTTCGATAAGGCTGGGGTTATTTATGGAATGGGTCATGCGGTTTATTCAATATCTGACCCACGAGCTATTATTTTCAAGAAGTATGTGGAGGAACTTTCTGCTGAGAAACATAGATCTAACGAGTACAATTTCTATACGAGGGTAGAAAAGCTCTCTGCTGAGCTAATTGCTAAGGAAAGAAGAATCTACAAGGGTGTTTCTGCAAACATTGATTTCTACAGCGGATTTGTTTATAGCATGCTTGACTTACCTATGGAGCTCTACACGCCACTATTTGCGATTTCTAGAATTACAGGCTGGTCAGCTCATAGAATTGAGGAGCTAACTAGCGGTGGCAGGATAATAAGACCTGCATATAAGTGTGTACAAGATAGAGTTCCCTATATTGACATAAAGAGTAGATAAAAAGAAACGCCTCACTCAAA
>JAAYFK010000048.1 GCA_012728275.1 Clostridiaceae bacterium
CCCTCATAGAGAGCCTTCTTCAGTTTGTTTTTAAACACGTTAAAATCCCCCTGCCTGGACTGAAATTAAACAATTGTGGCGGGCGGTGCTTCTTTGCTGTTCAAATCACACCGGACTATTACAATTCACGAGTCGTAACGACGCTGTTTTATCTTTTTTCAGGATATGCTGCAATCAAGCTCCGAGATCGTGCCCCTTTTAATATGGTACTCAATATTGTTTTTCTCACAGAATGCTATTACCCGGTTGCTTAATTCATTATAAAACTGTTTGTAACCTGGATACTTGGACACCAACGGATTGTAATTCAGCTTCCCAAACACGATCTTGTCTGTAAAGGAAATTGACTCCAAAATCGCATCAAAATCCTGCACCAAAATGTTGGGTGTAGGATATGGCTCAATGCTAACCCAAGTCTTAACACCCCGATTACTCAATCTTCGCAGGCACTCTATACGTTCCTTATACGGAGCTGCGAAGGGTTCATATTTGCTTCGGAATTCTTCATTGAGAGAAATTAGGGTAATCCCTACCTCGTTGTCCTTGTATAGGTCAGCCAATTCAATTGGCAAGCATCCTTTGGAAAGAGCTGAACACTTAATCCCCTCATCATTAAGAATTCGTATCAGTTCTAGTGTCAGTTGACTTATCTCAGGGACCTGGTACATAAATGGGTCGGTAGTAAAGCAGAAATGCACTGACCTTATCTTATTTCTTAAGAGATGAATCTCTTTACAAAGTAACTCAACAGAGTTTTCAACTATCTTTGGCCGTAACCAGTCCTCATAGGATCTCACGCGTCCAAACCTTTTGGCCATCATCATTGCGTAACATGGGTACAGGCATCCATGGGAACACCCTAATACGTGATTAATACAATAGTCACCGTATTCGACTTCAGTCTTATACAATAACGATTTTCTTGTAATGTATGTAGGTTCTACTGGACTTCTCATATACTCACCCATATTTTAATGTGATTATAATTCATCGACCGTGATACTTTTCCAGTAGGCGTCTTTTCTGGATCACGGCGAATTTTAATCAGATTCTTTTTTTCCATGCCGCCTACTGTGTTAATATAATGCCTTTCTGAAAACGCAATTCCATACTTCTGAACAAGCCGCACAAGTAAACCTTGAAGTAATACTTCGCGCTTTGTAGAATTAAGAATCGTCAAAATTTCGTGTTCCAAATCGATTTCTCCATCAATTGTAGGATCTGGGTAATCATAGTCAAACAGAACCGCTTGACCGGCTCTTTCATTTTCCACTATTTGCTTCCACTTTTTATGCATATTATCTGCCATTAATATAAGACCATCAGGGCTATCGGTGCCAAAAATAAGTCTATACTTGGGTAGATGACGCGTCTTTTGCTTTATCGGAATATTTACTACGTATTTAAAAAGAGATTCGATCTGCTTCAAGTACTCTCTAGAAAACCTCTCCTCGGCCTGCATCATGGTTATTTTGCGATCTAGAACATCCTTAATGATTTGTTGCCAATAATCCCCATTCGCAATTCTATCCATTTTGGAAATGCTATTAGCCTCATCAATTTCGTAATCGCTGTCAGCTATCAAGTTGTCTAACAAGTGTTGACATTTTAGAAGCCTAAAACCTTCCCTAAGGAATCCAATCGAGTTGAAGTTTACCAGCATCTCCAGTGTATTAAAATTCTTTTTCTTTATGCTAACAAATCTTTTAAAATCAAGGCTTTTAATTCCGTACGGGTCAACATATACAAAGACATTATTGGAAGAACTCATTTCCAAAACCTTGCTAAGATTGTCTTCGAATGTACCTGCCCAAACTGAACAATTCCGATATCCTTTGAGGTTAAACTCCAATTCCTTATAGTATTTGCTTTCGATAAATACAGCAGATATATTTCGGTTTAACCTTCGTTCATCAGAAAGTATTCTGTACTGCCCCCTATTTTGTCAACACAGTTAGGCAACATTTTGTAGAATACTCTGCTGGTAATATTCAGCCGGGGTTAAATATCCCAGAGCTGAATGAATACGGTGGTTGTTATAGAAATCTATATAAGCCTCTATTGAG
>JAAYFK010000009.1 GCA_012728275.1 Clostridiaceae bacterium
AGGATGAGTACTCGAAAGCAAGTGGGTTAGTCCAAGCAGCTGGTTCAGCGAGATATTTGATATCTCCCGCCATTGCAGGAGCTTTACTTGTTTACTATGACATCAAGCTGTTGCTGATAATTGACATATGCACTTTCTTTGTTACTGTCGTTGCGACATTAATAGTAAGAAGCAATTTAGCCTCAAAGGTAGAGCAGAAGAGGGAGTCATTTTTACGGGAATTTAAGATAGGCTGGAAGGCACTTAATGCTCGAAAAGGTGTAATGACTCTAGTAGTCATCACATCTGTAATTACTCTTTTTATTGGTTTCATACAAGTACTATCAACACCTATGATGCTTGGATTTACTACGAGTGGAGTTCTGGGCGCCGTTGAAACTATATCAGCTAGCGGAATGCTAGTAGCTAGCGTAGCAATTGGTTTCTTATCGCTTAAGAGCAAACTTGTTAGGATCCTGTCAGCATCCTTGTTTTGTGCGGGAATATTTATGATGCTATTTGGATTTCGAGAAAATGTCTACATTATTTGCATTGCAGGATTCTTGTTTTTCGCGATGCTTCCTTTTGGAAATACATGTTTAGATGTGCTAATACGATCGAACATAGATAATGAATTTCAAGGAAGAGCATGGGGACTAATTGGAATGATATCTCAAATTGGATATGTTATTTCTTATGCTATTTCGGGAGTTCTTGCTGACAAAGTCTTTACACCGCTGTTGGTTAAGAATGGTTTACTAGCGTCTTCTATAGGCAAAATAATTGGAACTGGACAAGGACGAGGTACAGGGTTCTTGATAATAGTCGCTGGTATGTTTCTTTGCATAAGCGCAATTATTCTAGGATTAAATAAATCAGTCAAGTCTCTCGAAAAGAAAAGAGTATAAGACAAGCAAAAAGGGCGACAGGTTAATCTGCCGCCCTAATTAGTTTGTAGTGTAACAAGAATCAGGTGAATTCGATCTCTTCATGATGGTCTTGAAGACTCTTAACACCGAACTGGTTCGAACTCTTTATTGCCATAATGCCTTCAACACTTGCCTTTGCGGCAGCCATAGTGGTGATATAAGGAATTCTGTGGCGGATAGCTTCTTTTCGAATATAACTATCATTATGAGCAGAAGTTTTTCCAGCAGGTGTGTTAATGATAAGAGAAATATCGCCATTAACAATCTTGTCTGTAATATTAGGTCTGCCCTCATAAAGCTTATTTACTCGCTCTGCCTTAATGCCAGCCTCAGTAATCATCTCATAAGACTTACCTGTAGCAAGGATATTGAAGTCTAGTTTCTCAAAAGACTTAGCGATATCGAGAAGCTCTTCCTTATCTCTATCACAAACGGAAAGAAGAACTGTACCTTCAGAAGGAAGCTTTGTTTGAGTAGCTTCTTGTGCCTTGTAGTAAGCCTCGCCAAAAGACTCGGAAATACCAAGAACCTCACCAGTAGAACGCATCTCAGGTCCAAGAACTGGGTCAACCTCTTGGAACATGTTGAATGGGAATACAGCCTCCTTAACACCATAATGCTTAATGATGTTGTCCTTAAGGGAAGGAACTGGAGAAGGATTGCCAGTCAATGGAGAAGTCATGATTTCAGTCGCAATCTTAACCATATTGATGCAGCATACCTTAGAAACTAGAGGAACCGTTCTTGAAGCACGAGGATTAGCCTCAAGTACATATACCTTGTCATCTTCGATAGCATATTGCATATTCATAAGGCCGACAACGTTCATTTCAATCGCAATTCTCTTTGTATAATCCTTGATTGTAGCAACTTGCTTATCGGTTAGATTCTTTGATGGAAGGATACATGCTGAGTCGCCAGAGTGAACACCAGCTAGCTCAATATGTTCCATTACAGTAGGAACGAAGCAATTAATACCATCTGATATTGCATCAGCCTCACACTCTGTAGCGTGATGTAAGAATCTGTCGATAAGGATTGGACGATCCGGAGTTACGCCAACAGCTGCGGACATATAAACCTTCATCATCTCATCGTCATGAACAACTTCCATTCCACGTCCACCAAGAACATAAGAAGGACGAACCATTACAGGGTAGCCAATTCTATTTGCAATAGAAAGAGCATCATCTACTGAAACTGCCATACCTGACTCAGGCATTGGAATCTCAAGCTTATCCATCATAGCGCGGAAGTGATCGCGGTCCTCAGCTAGGTCAATTGTCTCTGGTGTTGTACCTAGAATTTTTACGCCATTCTTCTTAAGATCAGCTGCAAGGTTAAGAGGTGTTTGTCCACCAAATTGAGCTATTACTCCAAGAGGCTTTTCCTTAGCATGAATGCTTAGAACATCTTCAAGTGTAAGAGGCTCAAAGTAGAGTTTATCTGAAGTGTCATAGTCAGTAGATACAGTTTCCGGGTTACAGTTTACAATGATTGACTCGAAGCCTAACTTTCTTAGAGCAAGAGAAGCATGAACGCAGCAGTAGTCGAATTCGATACCTTGACCGATTCTATTAGGACCACCACCAAGAATCATGATTTTTGGCTTATCTGATGAAGGGCTCTTATCCTCAGACAAATGATATGTTGAGTAGTAGTATGCAGCATCCTTCGTTCCGCTTACGTGAACGCCTTCCCATGACTCTGTAATTCCATACTCAAGGCGAGCGTTACGAATATCTGATTCCGATACTTCTAGAATCTTAGAAAGATATCTGTCTGCAAATCCATCTAGTTTTGCTTGACGAAGAACTTCTTCAGAAGGAACAACACCCTTGTTTTTCATAAGAGCTTCTTCTTCGTTTACTAATTCAAGCATTTGCTCAATGAAGTAGTGTTTAATTTTTGTAATTTGGTATAGCTCTTCAACAGTAGCGCCCTTACGAAGAGCTTCATACATAATGAATTGACGTTCACTAGAAGGGAAGTTCAACTTCTGAAGTAGCTCCTCCTTGGATAAATCATGAAGATTCGATGCAAATCCAAGACCATAGCGACCATTTTCGAGAGAACGAATAGATTTTTGGAAAGCTTCCTTGTATGTCTTACCGATTGACATTACTTCACCAACAGCACGCATTTGTGTGCCAAGCTTATCCTCAGAGCCTTTGAACTTTTCGAAAGCCCAACGAGCAAACTTAATTACAACATATTCTCCATCTGGCACATACTTATCTAGTGTTCCGTACTTGCCGCATGGAATCTCATCGAGTGTTAGTCCACAAGCGAGCATTGCTGATACAAGAGCGATAGGGAAGCCAGTTGCCTTAGAAGCAAGAGCAGAGGAACGGGATGTACGAGGGTTAATCTCGATTACTACGATTCTTCCTGTCTTAGGGTCGTGAGCAAATTGGCAATTACAACCACCGATAACCTCAATAGCCTTAATAATCTTATATGAGTAATCTTGCAATACTTTCTGAACATCCTCAGAAATAGTAAGCATTGGCGCTGAGCAGAATGAATCGCCGGTATGTACTCCAAGTGGGTCAATGTTCTCAATGAAGCAGACTGTGATTACGTTGTCCTTTGAATCACGAACAACCTCTAGCTCAAGCTCTTCCCATCCGGAAATACACTCTTCTACTAGAACCTGCCCTACGATACTTGCCTGAAGGCCTCTCTCGCATACTACCTTGAGCTCGTCAACGTTATATACCATACCGCCGCCAGCGCCACCCATTGTGTATGCTGGACGAAGAACTACAGGGTACTTTAGTTCCTCAGCTATAGAAACAGCCTCATCAACAGAGTATGCAACTTTACTTCTTGCCATCTCTATTCCGAGACTGTCCATTGTGTTTTTAAATTCTATTCTATCTTCACCACGCTCGATAGCGTCTACTTGAACACCAATAACTTTAACGTTGTACTTTTCTAGTACACCAGCGGAGGAAAGCTCTGAACAAAGGTTAAGACCCGATTGGCCACCTAAATTTGGAAGAAGTGCGTCAGGACGTTCTTTCTCAATAATCTGAGTCAGTCTCTTGACATTTAGCGGTTCTATGTAAGTAATGTCAGCAACATCAGGGTCTGTCATTATTGTCGCCGGATTGGAATTAACAAGAACAATCTTATAACCGAGGTTCCTAAGGGCTTTACAAGCTTGTGTACCTGAATAGTCGAACTCGCATGCTTGGCCGATAATGATTGGACCCGAACCGATAATAAGGATCTTATTGATATCATTCTTCTTTGGCATATGCTTCCTCCTTATGCTTTTCTCTCTCATTTATTTGTACTCAAATTGCTAAATAGTATATTAAATGAATTCGCTTTTGTAAACAAAAAATACGGATAAATGTATGTTTATTTTTGAAGTATTTTGTGCATGTTGAACTATGTTACATTTTTGGAAAGGTTATTACTTAAAGAAATTCATAAAACTACTAAGAAAAAGATTTCGACGAGTAAATCTGGTTTAGTACATGACACATTCCGCCCCTTTTAACTCAAGTCCAAAGCTTAAGATAAAGATTCCAAAAACTTTACAGCAAACTTGACACGTGACAAACGCAGTGATATAAAAACAGAGTCTATAAGAAATTAAAACGAGGGAAATATGAATACTCAAATTATTAAAGAAATTCTAAAGTTAAAAGAGGAAAAGAATGTTGTCATTCTAGCGCATTACTACGTTCCAGACGAGGTGCAAGATATTGCAGATTACATAGGAGATTCTTATTACCTTGCAAAAATCGCAAAAAGTTGCGAGGCGGATACTATCGTTTTCTGCGGAGTCCGTTTTATGGGCGAAAGCGCAAAAATTCTAAATCCCGAGAAAAAGATTCTGATGCCGGATCTTACGGCAGACTGCCCTATGGCACACATGGTTTCTTTGCGAGAGATTGAAGACATGAGAAACAAGTACGATGATCTGGCTGTAGTTTGCTATATCAATTCTACTGCTCAATTGAAGGCAAGTAGCGATGTCTGCGTGACATCCTCCAATGCAATTTCTATTGTTAAATCTTTACCTAACAACAATATTTTCTTTATACCTGATAAAAACCTCGGTAAGTTCATTGCTGACAATGTTCCCGAGAAGAACATAATACTGAACGACGGTTGTTGCCCCATACATGCGGCGATTTATGCTTCAGAGGTAATGGAAGAGAAAGCAAATCACCCGAATGCACTTGTTCTTGCTCATCCGGAATGTGAAGCAGACGTATTAGCTATAGCTGACTACATTGGCAGTACTTCTGGAATCATCTCTTATGCGAAGACAAGCACTTCTGACGAGTTTATTATTTGCACTGAGGATGGGGTAGAATTCAAGCTTCGTAGCGACAGTCCAAACAAGAAATTCTATTTTACTAAAACTCGTCCTTCCTGCTCAAATATGAAGCTCAACACTCTTGAGAAAGTTCTTCATGTATTGCAAACAGAAGAAAACGAGGTCGTTCTAAGTAAGGAGATGAGGGAATCGGCTCTTGCTCCGCTCGAAAAAATGTTGGAACTTGGGAAGTGATTAAATGAAGACGGATATTTTAATAGTTGGTAGTGGAGTTGCTGGTCTATATTGTGCACTTAATCTGCCTAAAGAAAAGCAAGTAATTATTGCAACAAAAAACAAAGCACGTAGAAGCGATTCCTATCTCGCACAGGGCGGCATTTGCGTGCTGCGGGATAAGCAGGATTATGATTCCTTCTATGAGGATACAATGAAGGCAGGTCACTATGAGAATAATCCTGATTCTGTCCACATTATGATCCAAGCCTCGCAAGAAATTATTGGCGACCTGGTATCCTACGGTGTCAATTTTGAGATAAACGGTGAAGAGTTTATTTACACGAGAGAAGGTGCACATTCCAAGCCGCGTATCCTTTTTCACGAGGATGAAACAGGCAAGGAAATCACCTCTCGTCTTCTTGAGACGGCAAGAAATAGAGAAAACATCACTATAATTGAGAATTACACTATGGTGGATTTGATTGTTGAGGATAACGAATGTCACGGAATTATCGGGCATGATGAGAATGAAGTTTTCTCGGCAATTCAAGCTGATTACACTGTTATTGCCACGGGTGGCATCGGTGGAATCTTTGAACACTCTACAAATTATAAGCACCTGACGGGAGATGCAATTGCTCTTGCTCTGAAATACGATATCAAACTTCAGCATATCGACTATATTCAAATTCATCCCACCACGCTTTACACAGAGAAGGAAGGAAGAGAGTTCCTGATTTCTGAATCGGTCAGAGGCGAGGGTGCTATTCTGTTAAACGCAAAAGGACAACGCTTTGTCAATGAGCTTTTGCCTCGTGACGACGTCGTCAAAGCAATCCATTCAGAGATGGCGAAAGAAGGAAGCAAGCACGTTTGGCTATCTCTTGCACCTATTCCAGAAGAAGAGATTAAGACACATTTTCCAAACATATATCAGCGTTGTCTTGACGAGGGCTATGACATTACAAAAGAGCCTATCCCTGTCGTTCCTTCACAGCATTACTTTATGGGTGGCATCGACGTAGATAGATACAGCAAGACCTCAATGTCGCGTTTGTACGCGGCTGGAGAAACTGCTTGTAACGGTGTTCACGGAAAAAATCGATTGGCAAGTAATTCCCTTCTCGAAAGTCTTGTGTTTGCGAAGCGCGCCGCTAACCGAATCATCGAGGATTACTCCAAAATTACGAGCGAAAAGGATATAATCATTGACGAAGCTCAATACAAGAATTATAAGGAAGAATACAAGAATGCCATTATTGAGGCGATTGAGAAAGAGAGAAATAGCCATGAATAATATAACGATGAGAATGAACGCTGATGAGTTGATTTTGATGGCTCTCAGAGAAGATATTACAAGTGAGGATATAACCACGAATTCCGTAATGCCTGTCTATCAGGCTGGTGAGGTGGACATCATCTGCAAACAGGATGGTGTAATAGCTGGTCTTGACGTATTCAAGAGAGTTTTCGAGATTCTTGACGATAATACCGAAGTAGTTTTCTACTGTAAGGATGGAGATAGTGTCAAAAATGGCGATAAAATCGGTCTTGTTCGTGGAGATATTCGTGTGCTTCTTTCGGGTGAAAGAACAGCGCTCAACTTTTTGCAGAGAATGAGCGGAATCGCAACCTATACTAGAGAGATTGCTGATTTGCTTAAGGGAACAAAAACAAAGCTTCTAGACACGAGAAAGACAACGCCAAACATGCGAATTTTCGAGAAGTATTCTGTTAAGGTTGGCGGCGGATATAACCACAGATACAATCTCAGCGACGGTATTCTCTTGAAGGATAACCATATTGGAGCAGCAGGCGGTGTTAAGGAAGCGGTTAGAATGGCAAAGGAATACGCTCCTTTTGTACGTAAGATAGAGATTGAAGTAGAGAACCTCGATATGCTTATGGAAGCACTTGAGGCCGGTGCGGATATTGTTATGCTGGACAACATGAGCGTGGAAGATATGAAGAAGGCAGTTAGTCTTTGTGCGGGCAAGGCAGAAACGGAATGTAGCGGTAATGTTACGAGAGAAAACGTAACGAAGCTTGTGGATATAGGAGTAGATTATATTTCAAGCGGCGCTCTTACTCACTCTTCGCCGATTCTGGATCTTTCTTTGAAGAATTTGCACGCAATACACTCAATATAAGGAGAAATCGATGAAGGTAGCCGAAAGAAGAAAAGCGATTGTTAATCTCCTCTTGAGTACCAAAGAACCGATTTCGGGCGGAGAGCTTGCGAAGCAATTTGGTATTTCCCGTCAGATAATTGTGCAGGATATTACTGTGCTTAAAGGAACGGGATACGAAATACTTTCTACGAGCCAAGGTTACGTTATGCAGAAATCTCCACTCTCTGAGAGAGTGTTTAAGCTCCGTCATACGACGGAAGAAACCGAGGACGAATTATCTTGTATCGTTGATCTCGGTGGCACTGTAGTTGACGTTTTCGTATGGCATAAGGTGTACGGCAAAATTGAAGCTACTCTCAACATCTTTTCTCAACTCCAAATCAAGCAGTTTTTGGAGGGAGTCAGAACGGGACAGTCTTCCGAGCTTATGCATATAACGGGAGGATATCATTATCATACCGTTCGGGCTGACAGCGAGGCCGTTCTTGATCGTATCGAGAAAGAACTTATTAAAAGAAACTACATTGTCCCTGAAATATAGAAGATGGATTTCTTCAAAGTAATTATTGCTTGTTGTACTAACTGTTTTTTGGAACAGTTATCAGTATAATAAGTGTATAAAATGAAGAAAGACGGATTAATATGGATTTGCATAAGGCTTTGAAGAGTCTTTTCGAAAATAGAATGCCAAGTGATGAAGATCTCTTGCGAATTATCGACATGGACGATCCACAACTAGAGCTAGAGCTTGCGGCCAAGGCTGACCAGATTAGGCAAGCCAATTATGGTAAGAAGGTTTACTTACGAGGATTAATTGAAGTCTCGAATGTGTGCCAAAACGATTGCTACTATTGCGGGATTCGTGCCTCGAATTCTAATGTTTCCAGGTATAGCCTGAAGCCAGAGCAAATTATGGAATGCTGCGAAGTCGGATATAATCTCGGACTTAGGACTTTTGTGCTTCAAGGCGGGGAGAATTTCCTTTACTCGGATGAGATATTAGTTAAGCTCATTATGGAGATTAAGGCAAAGTATCAAGATGCCGCTATTACTCTCTCTCTTGGTCAAAGAAGCCGCGAGAGCTACGCTAAATTGAAGAGGGCAGGAGCTGATAGATACTTGCTTAGGGAAGAATGTGCGAGTAAAGAGCTTTATTCGAAGCTTCACCCTAGTAGCATGAGTTTTGACGATAGGCTTAGATGTATTCGTGATCTGAAGGAATTAGGTTTCCAAACGGGGATGGGCTTCATGGTTTGTCCACCATACCAAACAACCAAAGATTTGGTTGAAGATATAAAACTAATGCTGGAAATTAAGCCGGAGATGATTGGAATTGGACCCTTTGTACCACATCATGAGACCCCTTTTGGCAAAGAGAAGGCAGGTTCAGTTGATAAGACAGTAAGGTTAATCAGTATATTAAGATTGCTTTTCCCAAAGGCGCTAATACCTGCAACAACTAGTCTTGTTACTCTGTCAAAGGCGGGAAGATATAAAGGACTTAAAGCAGGAGCAAATGTAATAATGCCAAATCTTTCTCCAGTGCAACTACGATCGAAGTATGAATTGTACGATGGCAAGGTTTCGACCGGAATTGAGGCAGCTGAGATAATTGATAATATTATTAGAGAAGTAGAAGAAGCTGGCTATGTTGTTAGTTTGGAAAGGGGAGACGCGCTATGAGAACTTACGAAGTAACTAATGAAGATATGGAGCTAATAAAGAAAGCGTATGCAACTTTAGACAAGGCCAAAGTTGAAGGGAATTACTATCATACTGTTGGCTCATGTGTTAGAACTAAAGATGGTAGAACCTTCGAAGGCGTAAATTGTGATTGTATTCATGGATCTTGCGCGGAATTTATTACTATTGGTAAGGCGATTAGCGAAGGATGTCATGAATTTGATACGATAGTAGCCGTTCATCCTGAAGGGCCAGCTGGGCTTTTCGCGCCTTGCGGAAATTGCAGACAAATGATGATGGAGTATTGTCCAGATATTAAAGTGATTCTTGCTGGGCAGGATAATAAGATTTTTAAGACGGATATTAGTGAGCTCTTGCCTTTTGCTTGGACGAGGCTCAAGAATGGTGGAGATTTATTACAGTAGTTTTGAGGTTAAGTTTTGATGGAATCATTATTGACGATTTTGGCCTTTGTTGTGGGAGCGATGCTTCTCATATTCGAGACCACACTTAACGAAGAGAAGTTTTACTTGTGTTTTGCGAAAAGCATTGCTTACTATCTGTGCATTTATGGCATAGTGAGTGCTATCCTTCTAGTCTTTAATTTCTTTGATGTTTTACTAGCGTCAGTGATTTCGGTTGTTTTTTGTTTGATATTTGTAATCTTTAGGGCGGTTGTTCTAGGGAAGATAAGTAAGCTATTTTCGATAAAAAGAATCATTAGAGATATTAAAAATAGAAAGCTTAGCTTCAAGATGGATATTGTCGCACTAGTGATAATTGCTCTGGGACTTTGTTGCACGATAATTTCAACTCAATATGTTGGGGGCCTTTCTGAGAATGGAAGCTATCAGGTTGGAGCAATAAGCTTCCTAAATGGTAATACTGGCGCTCCTATAACTAATATGCGAGGGGACGTTGCACAATCTACTTGTTTTTCTCCGCTTAATAGCGAGCTGATATTTGGCGAGAACGAGTACGAGGGCAGTAACGCTGTGGTTTCAAGCGGATCTCCTATAGTTAGTGCTGAGTACGCCTTGAGCGCCACAGTTTTTGGCCTTTCTGGAATGTTAATAATTGGACAGGTGAGTCTAGTTGTTGCTGGACTTCTTGTACTTGGAATGTGCGAGCGGTTAGGACTTAGCAAATGGGGGAGCAGAATAGCTATAGCGTGTTTCTCGTTGAATCCAATCATTCTTTGGACGGTCAAGAATCCTAATCCGGCAGTTTTCTGTATTTTATTTGTCGTTCTCATCGCATATCTCGCTATTTGCAGTATGGATGTGGATGCGGAAGGAACTGGTGATCGAAAAACGGGGATATTCGGTAAGACAATACTTATGTCAATCGCATACTCTCTTGCAATTCTTCAGACGCTTAAGGCTGTTTTATTTTTACCTTTGTTTGTGTTTGTAATTCTATATATTGCTATTCATCATGCGAACTGCAGAGTGAATATTGCCAGCGTATTTGCATCTCTTCTAACAGGTCTGTGCATGTTTTTTTATAGTAGCGAGAATCCTGTATATTTGGTTAGCACTTGGTGGGAAATAAACTTGTCTAATGAGGCCTTATTTCGCCAACTGGGAGTATTAGTTATTCCAGTTCTTTGTTTACTTGTGAGCATATTGTTATTAATAAAACCGTTATTTCAGAATGTAAGTGAATTAGTTACGAAGAAGAGCATCTTTTCTTTATCCCGGATTGTATCGGCATCGGCATTTATTATAGTTCTTGTAAAAAGCTTCATTTCATTCGACATTCTAAATAACTTTGTTTCTATTCAGAATACTGACTTAATCTCATGCTCAATAGCGTGTGGGTTTGTGATTATTCCACTTATAGCGTTTTTTCTTATTTTCAAGAATAGTGAAGTTTCAGATCACAAGAACAGCCTAATTCCAGTTGTGTTCTTTATGTGTGGAATTTTGCTCTTTACTTTCTCGGAGACGAAGACGGTTACAAGATTTGATAATCTAGTTGAGCTTGCCCCTTTTATGTTTTCAGTTGCGCTCCTAGCCGGAGTTGTTTTTGATAAGCGAAAATGGACAAAGTTTGTACTATGTGCAGGAGTGCTTGTAATCGTTGCTCTTAGTGCGAGACTAGCCTTGATATGTGAGTATTCGTATAGATGGGACACAATAGACGACGCAAGGGATAGCATATCTGACGAAGCGCTTCTTGTAGTAGACTTAGTATCGTATGAGGCTACTATTCCAATATGGGTAGGGCGAGAAAATGTTGAAGTAAGAGATGGGATAACCTACTTTCCTTACTACGATTGTGATATTCCGGAGATTGTTTTTATTTGTCTATCCACTGATACCGACACGGCCGATTACATAAGCTCAATTAGTAAAGTTGAGGATTTTTACGAGAATGATTTGTTTCAGCAGATATCCGGATACATTGATACTCATTACGATGAAGACAATTTTATAAGATCCATTTCGAATAATAGATTCATCAGAGATGAGTCTGTAGCTAGTTATGAGAGTCAGAATGCTAAGGTAATAGTTGCTGTACATAATAATCTTTTCGAGTCTGGAGATGAGATAAAATTAACAACATCATATTTTGTGGAACATTCAAATGCTTTTCCTGTTGCTGAGGCTGGTTATGTTTGGGGAAACTTCGAAAGCAATCCTATAGAACTTCAGCTACCGGTGGTTGAGGAGAACACGGAAGTAACTATCGATTTTTATATGGATGTACTTGCTTCAAGAGGTGATATTGATCAAGGAGTTCCTTTTGATGTTCTGATAAATGGTGAGGTAGTTTATTCAACTACTCTTTATGTAGATGATACGCTTGTTAGTGTTCCATATGAGATAACAGAGCAATTAGACGGCGAGATGATAGAACTAACTATTGTAACGACTACGTGGTCGCCTGCTGATTATGGATCGACAGATACTCGACAACTTTCTGTTCCATTAAGTGAGATAGTAATAAGAGCCAATTAGTATTTTGAAATATGAGAAGGAGATTTTTTATGTTAGTAGATTTGAATGGAATGCAAGAAGAAAGCTTCATTGGATTTAAGGGAGGCACGAAGAGCTTCAGCCAGAAAGCTTTTGTAGATATAGATAACGATAATAAGATGCTAATCGGAAGACTCGAACCAGGTGCTTCTATTGGCTATCATAAGCACGAAGGCAATTGTGAAATAATGTATATCTTATCTGGTGAAGGTCTTATGAAATCCGATGATGAGGCTGATACGAAGGTCGTTCCAGGTCAATGCTTCTACTGTCAAAATGGTCACAGTCATAGTTTGATTAACACTGGAGATAGCGATTTGCTATTTTTTGCTGGTATCCCATCTCAGAAATGATTTTTTCGATAAAAGGAAGTCTGCCAAGTGTAATCATGCAGGAAGTTTGATATACTTTTTCAGAATTGAAACAGCAAAAGTTTCACTAAGGAGAAGAATATGGAGAAAAAGGATTATAAGGCAAAGTTTAAGGCTTTTCTTAATAAGATTTTCATTGATGGTTTCTCAGGAATGGCACTTGGTCTTTTCTGTACACTTATCATCGGAACGATAGTAGCTCAAGTTGGTTCCTATATTCCTGGAACTGTTGGAACTCTTATTGTTCTAGTTGGCAAAATGGCTCAATGCCTAATGGGCGCAGGTATCGGACTCGGCGTCGCGATTAAGTTCCAAGAGAAGCCTCTTGTTATTATTTCGGCTGCAGTGTGCGGCATGATTGGCTCCTATGCGAAGGTGTTCGATTCACTATCGCTAATGCAAGATAAGAACGTCTTGCTTCCGACTCCTGGTGAGCCAATGGGTGCTTTTATTGCTACTCTTATTGGCATTTACATCGGACATTTAGTTGCAGGTAAAACAAAGGTTGATATTCTTGTAACTCCGCTTTGCACTATCATTACTGGTGGAGCAGTTGGCATTTTTGTTGGACCTTATGTATCGTCATTTATGACATGGCTTGGTTCCATTGTTAACTGGGCTACAGAACAGCAGCCTTTTGCTATGGGAATTATTGTTTCTGTTCTTATGGGAATATTCTTAACGCTACCTATTTCATCTGCTGCAATCGGTGTAGCTTTGGGACTTGGCGGAATCGCTGCAGGTGCAGCAACAGTTGGTTGCTGTTGCCAAATGGTAGGATTTGCGGTTATTTCTTATCGCGAAAACAAAGTTGGCGGACTTCTAGCTCAAGGTCTTGGAACTTCTATGCTTCAAATGCCAAACATAATTCGTAATCCGCGAATTTGGATTCCAGCGACAGTAGCATCGGCAATTCTTGGACCTATATCTACAATCCTACTTGGGATGGAGAGCACAGCAGTTGGATCAGGCATGGGAACATCTGGACTAGTTGGTCCTATCCTAGCTTTTACAACGATGCAGGCTACCACAAACGTTTGGATTGTAATTGCCGAGATATTTGTTATGTATTTCCTTCTTCCAGCTGGAATCTCACTCGTTATTTCTGAGTTTATGAGAAAAATGGGTTGGATCAAATTTGGCGACTTGAAGTTGGATGTGTGATTTGTTCTTTTCGAAAAGAAGAGAATAATTGAAGAATGATGCTATTAGCATTGCTTAAATACGGTATGACCAAGCTTTTTGGTTATACCGTATTACTTTTTACGCTGTTTTCTTTCTTTCGGTTGAGAGTGTACGAATATATCGAAGCTCCAATAATGATGCAATAACCTATGATGCTATAAATATCAGGATACTGACTTAAGAAAAACATGCCAAGAAGAGCCGCAAAAATTACCGTCGTGTAATCATAAACAGATATCTCTTTTGCGGGACAAGCGGCATATGCGGCCGTTATTGTTAACTGACCAACGCAAGCGCAAAGTCCAGCTCCAAGAAGAAATAGCCACTGGAGACCAGTCATCGGTTTGTAAGTAAAAATCACAAATGGAAGAAGAACAATACAACTGAAGAACGAGAAGAAAGTAACAATAATTATTGAGCGTTCTCCCTGCAAACTTAGTTTACGCATGAAGGTATATGCAATTCCTGCCGCTACTCCTCCAAGAAGTCCAATAAACGAAGGGAAAATGGTACCAGATGAGGATAAAGAGAATATGCCAAAAGAAGGCTTGATTACAAAAAGTGCTCCAATAAAGGCAATTACTATTGCTGCATTCTGACGTTTGTTTGCAACTTCCTTAAGAATGAATATTGAAGCGATGACGGCACAAAAAGGTGAGAGCTTATTTAAGATCAAAGCGTCAGCGATGTTAATATTGCTAATAGCAAAAAAGTTCGCGATAACACCAACTGTACCAAATGATGCTCTTAGGAAAAGTAAGGGCAAGCTTCCTTTTTTGATTTGAAATTTCTCGCTTGAACGAAGGATAAGAATAAAGGATAATATTGCAGCTACAACATTACGAAAGAATGCTTTTTGGAAGACGGGAAGATCGCCAGCGAGGCTGATAAATAGACTCATGCAAGCGAATGCAAATGCTGAGATTAGTAAATAAATGATGCCTTTAGTTTTAGATGTGATTCTTGTTTGCTTTGACATATGTCCTCCAAATATGGAATGATTCTATTCGTTTAAATATCAAAGTGCAATTCTTTTTCGCAAAGATACTCATAAATTGTATATAATAGTTCTGATTAATAAAGAAAAGAAAGAGAAAACGATGACAACTAAGAAGAACGGGCAAGAGACAATAGGCAAACGAAATCTAGCCAGAACGCGCGGGATTATTTTTTCTGGCGTAGTCGCGGCCTTATATGTAGTATTAACTTTGCCTTTCGCGCAATTCGCATATGGACCAATTCAATTCAGATTAGCTGAAATTCTAGCTATCCTTCCAATATTTACGGGTGCGGCAATTCCTGGAGTTACCATAGGTTGCCTAATTGCTAACTTGCTTAATCCGTCGGCGCTTGGTCCTATTGATATTATTTTCGGAAGTCTTGCAACATTAATCGCGGCTTTTCTGACGCGCGTAATAGCACGCAGAAGTAAACATAAGTGGCTTGGCATTATTCCACCAATATTAGTGAATGGAGTTATTGTCGGAGGATATTTAGCATTTCTGTTGGCCGAGGGTGAGATTACCTATATGGTGGTTCTAATTAGTATGGCATCAGTAGCTGCAAGCGAAGCCGTATTGCTTATTGTGCTTGGCTTACCACTTCTTACTGTTATTAGGAAGACAAAACTCCAAGGATTTCTCGAGAGAATTGATAGCAAGCAAGATAAGAAATAATACAAAGGTAGAGAATAATTATGGCACATTATTACGACACTAATCCGAGTATTGAATCAAACAAGAAATCGATAGAATATCGCTTCAATGGAATCAATTTCTCGTTCATATCGGATACAGATGTCTTTAGTCGAAACGATATTGATTTTGGAACGAATTTGCTTATTACTGAGTCAGTTAGAGATATTAAAGACAATGCCTACAAGGCGTTCTCGATAATGGACCTAGGTTGTGGTTATGGTGTTGTAGGCATTGTGATGAAGGCAATATTTAAGAAAGCGAAGGTAGTACAGGTTGATATCAACGCTCGTGCTATTGGATTAGCGAAAGAGAATGCGAAGCTTAATGGTGTCAATATTGATATAGTTAAGCAAAGCGATGTTCTTTCTGCTATTGATGAGGAGGAAAAGGGCGAAGGCTTTGATATTGTAATTACGAATCCTCCTGTAAGAGCAGGTAAAGCAAAGGTTTTTGAATTCTACGATCAAGCATTTGAGAGCATGCATGAAGATTCGGTAATTTATGTTGTATTGCAGAGGAAGCAAGGCGCGCCTTCCACACAAAAAAAGCTTGAGGAGCTATTTGGAAATTGTGAGACTGTTGCGGTAGATAGTGGATACAGAGTAATGAAGTCCGTTAAGCAGAGGTGAGAAATGCCTGGTGTTCTTGATTCTATTTCGATGTTTTTTATCTATGGATTCATGGGGTGGGTTATTGAAGTAGTCTACTACGGTATTAGTGATGGCAAATTTATCAATCGAGGTTTTCTCAATGGACCGATTTGTCCGGTGTATGGAATTGGTTTCTATGGCGTAATTATTATTCTCACACCTTTTTTGAATAATTTCACAATGCTGTTTTTTGGTTCTATGGCGATAACGACACTTGTTGAGCTTATCGCGGGTATCGTTCTATACAAGGTGTTCCAATTAAGATGGTGGGATTATTCACAATTCAAATTCAATCTTAAAGGCTTTATCTGTTTGCGTTTCTCAATATATTGGGGAATCGCGTGTACTCTTGGACTTCGAGTAATTCAACCTGCGGTTATGCGGCTTCTGAACTTAATACCTGACTCAATTCAAACGGTAATCGTTGGTGTTCTCTCGGTTATCCTAATAGCGGACATCATCGCGACTGTTGCATCAATTAATAACGTTAAGAGAAAAATAGCTATTATAATGAATATTTCTGATGAAATTCGTTCTGTGTCGGATTCAATCGGGAACAAGATTTATGGTGGGGTTGAGATGATTTCTTCTGTTACAGCGCCAACTAGAGAATCGTATATGCAACTTAAGGAGATGACTGCTAGGCACAGGAATGAGGAGAGGGAGCTAGCAAAGAAGAATCGTGAGGAAGAGCTGAAAGTCTTTAGTACATACATTCAGACGGAGAAAGCTTCAGTTGCAAGAGGAAGAGATGCTGCTAATGAGAAGCTAAGGAGTGTTCTGTCCACGGTGAAGAAGTCTGAGAAGCGACTAGTAAAATCTATTGCTGTTAATGGTTCTGATGCAAGCAAAATAGCTTATCGATTGATTCTGAACATTAAAGATGCCACATATGAGAGAGTGGTTAGGTCTTTGTCAAGAACACCTAGCGATACCATACTGGATAGTGATGACATAACTGAAGACTCTACAGATAGGAAAGGGAATACATAATGCGATTAATGGTTGTATCTGACATTCACGGCTCACTTAGCGCGTGTGAGTCTTCTCTTAATAGGTTTTTCGAAGAGAAGGCCGACAAGCTTCTAATTCTTGGAGATATTCTATATCACGGTCCACGCAATAGCCTTCCTGGTGATTACAATCCTAAGGAAGTAGCAAGACGTCTAAACGAGTATAAGGATAGAATTCTATGTGTTCGTGGCAATTGCGATACTGAGGTCGACCAAATGATGTTGGACTTCCCAATTATGGCTGATTATATTTATGTTGTAGTTGACGATTTAACGATTTTTGCCACGCATGGACATCACTACTCGCCCGAAAGACCGCCTCAGTGTCTTCCGATTGGTTCGATACTTATGACAGGACATACACACATTGCATGTGATGCGTTGTATAATGATTATAGATATATGAATCCGGGTTCTCCATCAATCCCCAAGGGAGGTTCTGTTCCTTCCTACATTATTGTTGATAAGGGTGAGGCTAAGCTAATCGCATTCTAAACTGGAGGGAAGACGATGAAGAAATCTTCAATGGTGCTTATTGTTATACTTGTTGAGATTTTCTCGCAAATTATATCTTTCGTTCTTGCACCTCTTATTGAGCCTTTGCTCAATAGGTGGATTCTTATTTCCATAATTGGATCGCTTCTTATTTTGTCGCATTCCTATGCAGTCTATCTCCTTCGTAAAGAACATCCCGCTATATGGGTTATTGGCCTATTATTTAATTTCTTAACCATAACGATTTATTGCATATTAGACATTCCGGTTATTAATGAGGGTTTAGCGGTTTACGGCATTATTACTGCATCAGCTGTAAGTGAAGAGACAATGAAGACTCTGCCATTCTTCGTAGATAGCTTTTTGTATTCACTTCTGCTTTTCTCTTTACGCGAGGTGTTCGTTTTGCCTGTCTGGGTCTTTTCGAAAGGAAATGCTTATTATTACAAACAAGGTAAATAGACTTTTTGCGAAATCCTTACTCATGCGCTATAATGCATTTAGTTTATTAGGGAGGTAGCATATGTCATCATGTGATTCGTGTCAATCAAAGGCATCTTGCACATCGCAAGCCTCATGTCCTTCAGCTAATGGAGAGCACAAGGAGCCGGAGATCACTTTTGAGAAGCTTAATGATAAATCTTCTATCAAAAAGGTAATTGGTGTTTGTAGCGGCAAAGGCGGAGTAGGTAAGTCTTTTGTAACTTCTGTTCTAGCTGCAAGATTAGCACGTGACGGATATAGTGTAGGTGTTCTTGATGCCGACGTAACAGGTCCATCTATTCCAAAGGCTTTTGGCTTGAAGGGCAATCTTACAGCAGATCAGGATAAACTTATTATTCCGGCTGTATCTCATTCCGGTATCAAGGTAGTAAGTCTAAATCTTCTAATGGAGAACGAAGAAGCTCCAGTAGTTTGGAGAGGTCCTGTAATAGGGGGCCTAGTTAAGCAATTCTGGACGGACGTTAACTGGGGAACTCTAGATGTTCTTCTTATAGACATGCCTCCGGGCACTGGCGACGTTCCACTAACTGTATTCCAATCAATTCCTGTAGACGGTATTATTCTAGTTTCTACAGCTCAGGATCTTGTTTCTATGATTGTAAACAAAGCTCGTAACATGGCTTTGATGATGAACGTTAAGATTCTTGGTTTTGTTGAGAATATGAGCTATGTTAAGTGCCCTGATTGTGACAAGTTGATTCCTTTATTTGGTAAGCAGGGTAGTGTAAAGAAAGCAGCAGACGAGGTAGGAGCACCTTTGTTTGATACTATTCCTTTGAATCCTTCCAATACTGACCTCGTCGATGATGGTCATATTGAGAAGATTCCTTCAGGAGTTCTTGATGGAACTGTTAAGGGAATTGAAGAGCTTATTGGCATTTAATTCTATGATGAGACATTCGTTTTTTAAGCGCATTGTATCTATTATGTTGATTATTGTGGCATTGGCATCTACTTGTAGTTGTTCTACATCAGATGCTGATGCTACAGCTGTTTCTACGCCAAGTTACTATCAGTATCTGGGCGATGAGGCTTATGATAGTTCTATTTCTGCTTTTGTATGCGAGTCGATTGAAGGTGAAGAGGAGAAGGGAATCATTTATCGTGAAGTAACTGACCTTAATGGAATAGTTACTTTGCAGGATATAAAGATTTGCCTGTATTTCTACACTTCTCTTGCGTCCGATGTTCATGGTGTCACAGCGGGTGTCGAGGACCTAGCTCAATATCTGGATGGACAAGTAATTTTTATTGCTATTGATGCAGTTACAGAAAGAGATATAAGTACAGCATATGAGATTGAAGCTTTGCCAGAGTTTGTGTTAATCTCGGAGGGAGTAAGAGTATCAACCTTTGAAGGCATGAATTTTGCCTCGTGGACAACTACAGATGTAGCGAATTGGCTTGAGTCAAATGGAGTTGTGATGAATTGAAATGAAGAAATGAGCAATGTGCGAGAGGTATAAGATGGAATCAAAAGAGCTATTCTTTTCGACAATAGGGCAAGACAGCCATAGATTTCTAGATTCAACAACTACAGAGGGTGTTGGGATCATTCTTGGTGGTGTGAGCATTCCTTTCGAAAAGAAAATGGATGCAAATAGCGACGGAGATGTCGTTTTACATGCCATAACGAATGCAATTTCTGGATTCACATGCAGGAATATTCTTGGAGCAATTGCTGATGAGCTTTGTCTTGTACAAGGTAACAAGGATAGCTCTTTGTATTTGAGAATCGCGCTAGAAAATTTAAGTAAGCTTAATGCAAAAGTTGCTCATGTCTCAATATCGATAGAATGCAAAAGACCCAAGCTCTCTCCATATATTGAGGAGATGCGCTTGAGTCTCGCTAATTTACTTGGTGTTGATGGCAATCATATAGGAATAACTGCAACAACTGGTGAAGGCCTTACTTCCTTTGGAAAGGGAGAAGGAATTCAGGTATTAGCTATTCTTACAATCTGCCAAATCCAGTAGGACCTTTATCATTGGGCTTGTTAAGTCTTGAAGTTCTTTGTAGCTTAAAGGCTTCTCTCTTAGCTTCAATCTCAGCTTGAACACGTGCTGCTTCTTCGGCCTCGCGCTCTGCTTTGGCTTGCTTCTCGGATTCGAAATTACGAATCAAAGATTCAGCCATAATGATATCCTCTGGAGTTGTAATCTTAATATTGGAATATGAACCTTCAACTAGGTTAACAGTATAGTTCATAGCCTCAGCTAATTGAGTGTCATCTGTAGCATCTAAATCCTTCTTAATAGCATTAACGTAACTCTTAACGAGCTTACCATATCTGAATACTTGTGGAGTTTGAACCTCCATAAGCTCATCTCTCTTAGGAGTCTTATTTACCGCAATAGGTGTCGGAGTAGTAGACTTAAATATCGATGATCCACGAAGAATTGCTGGCATATCATTGTCTGCCTTCGAAAGTTCAGGAATAGGTGAAGGAGCAATAGGCTCAGTAATCTTAATCGTACTCTTAACAGGAACTGCAGCAGCACAAATTTCATACTTAAGAGCGCCATCAAGGCAACGTTCAAGAGTGTCTTGGTCAACTAGGCATCTAGCGCCATCGTGAATGAAGACGATATCGTTATCAGATGGTGCAAAAGGAAGATCATCCAAAGCTTCAATTCCGTTCCAAACGGACTCCATTCTTGTATCTCCACCCTTAACAACTGATTGAACAAAATCAAAACCGTAATAGCGAATATAACTGTTTATCTTAAATACGTTCTCTTTGCCTGTAACTACAATAGCCTTAAGAACTATTCCGGAAGCCATCAAAGACCTAGAGAACTCCTGAAAAGCTTGAAGAGTTCTAACAATAACGGGAAGCCCGTCTATCTCCAAAAATTGCTTATTGACTTCAGAATTCATTCTAGAACCAAGACCTGCAGCAGGAATGATTACTAGTATTCTATTAATTGATGTACTGCGTTTCTTTTCCGAAAAAGCTGCTGCCATACAATAATTCCTCCAATACCCAATAAAACTCTAGCTTGTGTACTTATTAGTCAGAAAACAAGACGTCAACTGCTTCTAATAAATTATCTACAAATACAAAATCAAACAAATGCATATTACCACAAGTTCGCGATAAATTGTTAACATTATTTGAAAAAATTTTGTCGTCTTCTTCATTTATCTTGGCGACCACATCTCGGCAGCTTCCCGGGAGCACAACAGTCTTAATTCCCAGAGCCTTAGCCTCGGAAAGCCTGTCCTTAACGCGCGTTACATTCCTTATCTCCCCGGAAAGTCCGATTTCTCCAAGAATGACCGTATTCTCCCTTATTGGTATTTCTCGAAAAGAAGATACAATCGCCGCTACTATTGCAAGATCACTTGAAGTGTCGTCTAACCTTAAGCCGCCTATAACGTTAATGAAGCAATCTTTGGATCCAATCGCTAAATTAAGAAACTTCTCGCAGACAGCTAGGAGCATAGTGACTCTGTTGCGATCTAGGCCATTGGTCATTCTTTGTGGCGTAGAATAACAACTATCAGCTACAAGTGCCTGAATCTCAATAAGTAATGACTTTGTTCCCTCCAAAACAGATGTCAGCGAAGAGCCCGGTGCATTCATAGGACGGCCTTTGATTAGCATAGCGGAAGCGTTATCAACAGGGATTAGTCCCTTGCCTGTCATCTCAAGGAAAACAAGCTCAGAGCTTCTGCCAAAACGATTCTTCACTGATCGAAGTATTCTATAATTTCCAAGACAATCCCCCTCGAAGTACAGAACGGTATCAACCATATGTTCCAAGGTCTTCGGGCCTGCTATGTTTCCGTCCTTTGTAACATGTCCAACAAGAATAATCGGAATCCCACTGTCCTTGGCAATTCTTACTAATCCAGCTGTGACCTCTCGAGCTTGAGTAACACTTCCAGGAGTACCTTGGATATTCTCAGAGTACAAAGTTTGAATTGAATCGATAATGCATAACGCTGGCTTAACTTGCTCGATTTGTGAGGCTATGCTCTCGAAACTCGTTTGAGCATAGATTAGGATTCTGTCATTGGAGATTCCTAACCTAGTTGCTCGACTGCCAATTTGTGGTGCCGACTCTTCGCCGGATACATACAAAACGCTACCTTTGCCGCAATAACTGTCAGCCAGCTGGAGAAGAATAGTAGATTTACCAATTCCTGGTTCACCACCGATTAAAGTTACTGAGCCATTAGTGATTCTGCCACCGAAAAGCCGATCTAACTCGGTATTACCTGTCGACAAGCCATTTGTAACTTCTTTGGAAGTTCCCGATAAAGGAACTGGAGCTAAGCTGGAATCAGATACCCAACTCTTGCTAATAGATGTAACAGTAGACCCTGTTACCTTCTTGGACTGACTATCCGATGGGGCTGATACTAAAGTGTTCCATTGTCCGCAAGCAGGGCATTTGCCCATCCAGCCAGTAGCCTCGAAGCCACATTCTTTGCAAAAATATAAACTATTTTTCTTAGCCATAAGAGTTCCTTTGCTAATTCTATTAAATCTGTTAAATAAGTATTATTAAATGTTATTATTATATAAGTATAGCATTAGTAGACCTTTAGTAGACCTTTGCGAAGGTCTCATATTTTTAAAGATTAGCGGAGGTTTGTGTGCAAAGCATTCACGATAAGTTCTATGATATTTATGCGAACATGAGTAAGGAGAACACGTCCTCTTCGCTTTATGATTTTTTGAGGATTCATGCGCTTAAGAGAATTAAGGAAGTAGCTCTTGAGTATGGAGCGACGAGCTTTACGTATGCTCAGCTTATAGAACAAATCGATAAGACTGCTTATGCTTTTGCTAAGTCTGGTGTTTCCAAGGGCGACATTGTGACGGTTTGCCTGCCTGATATTCCAGCGTTTATTTTCACTATATATGCATTATCCAAAATAGGAGCTATAGGAGCTATCGTTGATAGGGATGAATCGAATAGTGCGTTGAAAGAGAAGCTTAAGACCTCGAAAAGCAAGATTCTTGTAGTGGAGTATGGGCGATTGGATGACTTGCTTTTCGTTCTTTCTCAAACGAAAGTATCTACGGTTGTTCTGGTTAAGAAGGAGATGAATTTGTCTCTTGTTGATAAGATTCAAATGGTATTAAGAAGCGAAGTTAAGTCGATTAGCATAGCGAAGCACTTGGCATATGACGTACCAAGCAATGTGGCAGCTTTCATGTGGGATGACTTTATCAAGAAGATGACCAATATGTATGGCAAGGACAATGACATTGTTGTTAAGCAAGAAGAGTTCAGTGGTAGGGATTGTGTGCTTTTCTTCTATTCGGGTGGAGCCGAGGGAGTAGTAAAGACCATCATGGCCTCATCGGAATCAATTAATGCCGTTGCTCAGATTTTCGGTTGCTTGTATATGGAATTCGAAAATGATGAGGATAAAGAGATAAAGTCAAATGTGCAGCATGTTGCTGATAGGTTTTTGTCGGGTTTAATCAACAGTACCCCGAAGGATTTTGTTTTGGCTAAGCATGCTCAGTTTTGTGTTGGTAATACGGTCGTGCTATATCCGCCATACGATAACGGAACGTTTGTGGGGGCTTTGATAGGGACAAAGGCGTCTTCAGTTTTCGCGTACCCAAGTACTTTCATTCAAATGACAAAGTCGGCTAGTGCGGCGAAGACGAATTTTGATTTCTTGCGCAAGGTGTATTCCTCAGGAACGGTGTTCAACGGCGTTGACAAGTATGAGTTTTTGGAATTTTTGAAAGAGAAAAACAGTAATGTGCTACTTGTGGAGACTTATGGTCTGTCGGAGGCGATGGCGGCTTGCGTTTATTGCACTTCAATTATGGGCGTAGAGAAGACTATCGGAATTCCACTTCCTAAGGTGATTGTAAAGATAATCGATTCCGAGACAATGGCTGAGAAGACGGTTGGTCAAAAGGGAGAAATCTGCGTAAATACGCCTGGCATGATGCTGGGGTATTTTGAAGATGAAGGAGGCACAAATCGAGTAATCAGAAGGCATCGTGATGGAAGAAAATGGATTCATACGGGTGATATTGGACACATAGATGAGAAGGGATTCATCTATTTTGATGGACAACAGAAGAACTGCATCGAAATAAATGGAGTGCATGTTTATATTAAGGAAATTGAGGATGCTATAAGAACCGTGCTCGGAGTAGAGGAGGTATGTATTATTAGCCTCCCTGATGCTGATAACGGAACTAAGCTTGTTGCGATAGTTGTTCCTAACGACCACTATTTGTTAGATAGCAGTAAGCTCGAGGGGCTTAAGGAGAGTATTCGAGTTGAGTGTGAGATGATGTTTGTCAAGCAAAGGAGACCGGCTGATATTGCTTTTCGAGCATATTTACCTAAAAATAACTTTGGGGCAGTTGATTACGATGCGATTATTAAGGAAGAAATTGCAAATGAGCAAAGTCTTGTCAAGTATGACGAAAACGCAACAGAACTTGACGATATTGTTGATGTGAATTAAGATATATCCGACCTTTTGGGAAGGCCAATTTGTGAAGAAAGAGGATAGAAGATGAAGAGATTTACTAAAGCGTTAGTGTCCTTGATTTTGATCATGTCGATGCTTTTCGCAATGAGCGGATGTTTTATTAAGGACTTATTTGGCGACGACAGTGACGAGACCAGAAGACGCAGAAGAAATCGTCGTACTGAAGAGACAACCGAGGAGACTACGGAAGAGACTTCAGAGGAGACGACTACGAGCGCGGCGATTAGTGAATTGAATTTCCCTGATCACGTATTTACAGTTGAAGAAATTCATCCTGTTCGTGCGAACGGTACTCTCGCGGGTCAGGAAGCTTCAGATTTATTAGATGAGCTTGAAGATGAGTTTCTTGGACATGTAATTACTAGTTACGTTGATATTGAGCTTTGCTTTGCTAATCCTGAGAATTATGGTTTTGATAATGTTGAACCAACTTGGGGCGATTATACCGTCGACTACGATGCGGAATTGGCTTTTTATAATGGAATTCTAGATGAACTTTTGACGATAGATAAGGAATCTCTTGATAGATCTGACAGAATCTTCTTTGATAAGTTCTTATATGACACTGAAGAGGCAATTTACGGATATTCCTATGATGGATTCGAGTATATTACTTCTGGATTCAATGCACTCACAGGCCCACAATGCGACTTGGTATTGTTGTTGGATGTTTTCGAGTTTGATACTGTAGAGGATGCTGAGAACTATATTGCATTGGTAACCGATATCGATAGATATTATGATCAGATTTGTGATTACGAAGAGGCTAGAGTGGATTACGGATATGCTAGTTCTGATACAGCATACGAAGATATAGCGGTTTCTTTTGATAATCTTGCAGCTATGGAAGACAATTGCTTCTTATATGATACTTTTGCTTCAAGGCTTGATAACATCGAAGGAATTACTGACGATCAGAAGGCTGCATTAATTGAACAACACGACTCAGCAATGCATGATAGTTTCTTCCCAGAGTTTGTTGAGTGTGCTTCACGTATGCGCGCTTTAATTGGAAGCGGTGGATCGGATACTGGTTTGTATTACTTAGAAGGCGGCGAAGCATATTGTGATTACATTTATAGAGCCCTATCTAATAGCACAATGACAATAGAAGAGATGACTACACAATTAGATGAGACTATTACAAACAGCTATAACACTGAGATGGAGATTATTGCTGCTGCTTACGATGACCCGAATTCAACGCTAATTGCTGATTATATGGCAGCAGATTTCTCGCAAGGTGATATGAGCGCAAACCTTACTTTCCTAGAAGGAGCTATTGCGACAGATTTTCCTGGAATTCCTCCTCATGCATACCACACGTTTGATGTACCAGAAGAATTGCAGGAGAACTTTAGCCCTGCTGCATATCTTGGATATCACTTGGATGTTAATGATGATAACTTACTGATTACTAACCCAGCTAGTGTATCTAGTAACTTCGGACTCACTTGTGCGCATGAAGGATATCCAGGGCACATGTATCAGTCACTTTATACTAGAAATGCAACTGAACATATTTACATGGTTCTTAGCGATTCCATAGGATATAACGAAGGATGGACCACATATGTTGAGGCTTATTCTGCAAGATACTTCTCTGATAATACTGATCTGAATACGATTATTGCTATTGAGAACAGTCTAAATACTTTGCTAATGGCGCGTTTTGACATAGGTATCCATGCTGAAGGTTGGGATATCGACGATTGCGCAGCATATGCTTCAAGTACTTACGGTTATTCACTTGCTGCAAGTGATCTTCAGGAGATTTATAACATTATTGTTCTTGATCCTGGATATGCTGTTAAGTATGGTATTGGCAATATGATTACTAATTCAATTATGAGTCAGGCACATATTGATTTCCCGGATGCTACTGACCTTCAGATTCACACAGCTTACT
>JAAYFK010000049.1 GCA_012728275.1 Clostridiaceae bacterium
AAAACGTGAGGCGTTTTAATTTATGTATTTGCATCTTCATTTTTTTCGAAAATTTCTTGAAGCGTATGCCAACCGAGGACTGCGCACTTTACTCGAGCAGGCATATGAGATATATCTTTTAACGCACCCGCTTCTTCAAGTTCATCTATTTCTTCATTGGTTACAGAACCCTTAATCATTCGGATAAACATCTCCGCAAGACGCAAAGCCTCTTCCTTACTTCTTCCAATAACCATATCAGCCATAATGTCTGCAGAAGCTTGAGATATAGCACAACCGTCCCCAATAAAAGAGGCATCTTCAATAACATCGTCAACTACTTTAAGTTTCAAAGTAATATCATCACCACAGCTTGGATTAACACCATTTAAACTAAAAGTAGCATCCGGCATGTCATGCTTGTGATATGGCCTAATATTGTGTTCTGTTAAAATCTCATTATAGAAATTGCTAGTCTCCATAGCCCATCATCTTTCTGATACCACTAAGACTTTTAATAAAGGTATCAATATCTTCTTGAGTATTATAAAACATAAAGCTTGCTCTCGTACATGATTTGAAGCCTAGAAAATCGCACAAAGGTTGAGCACAATGATGTCCCGCCCTAACGCAAACATTACTCTCACTAAGAATTTGACTAACATCATGTGGATGAACATTATCAATTGTAAAAGAGATTATTCCATTATGGTTATTAGAATCTTTAGCTCCAATGATATGAATATGAGGAATCTTACATATTGCATCAAAACACATCTTTGTTAGCATCAAAGTTCTCTCATGCATGTATTCCATGCCAATTGAATTAATATAATTTATTGCGGCCATAAGTCCAACCGCTCCTGAAGCATTATCGGTTCCAGCCTCAAATTTGTATGGAAGCTGAGCAAAAACAGCATCAGTACGAGTTACTGACTCTATCATCTCACCTCCTCTTAAGAATGGAGGCATTTTGTTAAGCAATTCCTTCTTGCCATAAAGAATTCCAATTCCCATAGGGCTCATAATCTTATGCCCCGAAAATGCCATGAAATCGACATCCAAAGCCTGAACATCAATCTTAACATGAACAACACTTTGTGCTGCATCCATTACGACAATAGCACCATGCTCGTGAGCTGTCTTAGTGATTCTTGCAATAGGATTCTCTCTTCCAAGGACATTAGACAACTGAGTAATTGCGACAATCTTCGTCTTATCTGTTATTGCCTCTTCAATAGCTGTATCCGAAATTAGTCCATCCATATCACATTCTAGATACTTCAAAACCGCACCAGTTTTAGAAGCTACAAATTGCCAAGGCAAAATATTACAATGATGTTCCATAATAGAAATAAGAATCTCATCGCCTTCGCCCAAGAAGTTCATTCCATAACTATTTGCAATCAGATTAATACTTTCTGTCGTACCTTTTGTAAAGATAACCTCTTCCTCAAATTTAGCATTGATGAATTCTTTAACAGTAGTTCTAGAATTCTCTAATTGCTCAGTAGCAAGCATTGCTAATTCATAAAAACCTCTTAATGGATTTGCATTGTGCTTATGATAGAACTCTTCAACAGCTTCAATAACACAATCAGGTTTTTGCGATGTTGCAGCATTATCAAGATATACGATATTGCTATCTCTTAACAAAGGAAAATCTTCTCTATGTGAAATGTTTACATTAATACTCATTTTGTAGTTTCCTCTCAACATAAGAACTAATTCTATGCGTTAGTTCTTCATCGTTAATCTTGTCACAAAGTGCATTAATCATACCAAGCGCAAGAATATTTCCTGCCTCCTGCTCCCCAATTCCTCTTGAAGCAAAGTATAGAAGCGTAGACTCATCAAGTCTTCCTATAGATGCACCATGATTACCTACTACGTCTTCTTCAGCACATAGAATAAGAGGGATAGTTTTATTCACAGAGTCTTTTCCGAGTAAAATTACTTTCTCAACCTCATGCCCGACGGAACCTGATGATCCATTTTTGAAGTCTATTGTTCCTCTAAATAGCTTATAAGCGTCATCACGTAAAACACCATTAACGTTAATTGAGCAATTTGAATTCTTACCTATATGGTTAATGATGTAGTTCATATCATTTACTTGCTTAGAATATACATGATAAGCAATGTCTACATTTGCTTCACTCTCTTTACCAAGTAAATCAACATTGCATCCAGAATATGTTTGCTTCTGTCCAGGAAATAATTGCTTCAAATTAAAGACCGATTTCTCGTTACAAATACCACCAACATCGTTGATTAAGCTAGAAGGGTCACTCATGACTTGCGATTGGATTAAATTAAGAGTTGCATTCTCTTCTAGTATGAATCTCGTCTTTACATATAGCATGTCATCGCTATCATCAGAATTGGACTCACAATTGTAGTCCATAAACACCGTCATAGTACATCCAGTTTTTACTAGCACATCAATAGGGCAATAACTACTCTTAGAATTAGAAGAGAATATACTTACTTTCACTATTGAGCTCTTCTCGTTATCAGAAGATAACTCTAAAGTCTTTCCATTGAAAGTAGAACTGATTGCTTCACACGTAGTTCCTACTCCTGATATTACGTCATCCATATGGCTACTGCTAGCATCAACAAAGGAATGATTTCCATCAACGTCTATCTTACACTCGGAGTTGATTGTAGACCACTTAACATTTGCCTCATTCATCTTAAGCCAACGGTAAGTATTTACTGGGATTCTATTAATTGTAGTATTAATGTCTGTTGTCATTATCGTAACCTCATTCAGCCTATGGCGCCTTTCATCTCAAGACGAATCAAGTTATTCATCTCGACAGCATATTCGAGTGGAAGTTCCTTAGAAACATTATCACAGAAGCCATTTACAATCATAGCCCTAGCATCTTCCTCACTTAAACCTCTAGACATCAAATAGAAGATCGCATCATCACTAATCCTACCAATACTTGCTTCATGTCCGACAGTTACATCATTACATCTAATGTCCATAGCAGGAATAGTATCAGATCGAGAAATGGAATCTAACATAAGAGATTGGCAAGAAACGGAAGCTGTACTTCCCTCACTGCCCTTAGTCATGCTAACCGAACTTCTAAATGTATTAAGTCCGCCATCTTTGGATATTGAACGCGTATTAATGAAAGAACTTGTATTCTTTGCTTGGTGCGATACTTTTGCACCAGTATCAAGATCTTGTCCTTTTCCAGCAAATGTTATTCCAGTAAACTCCATCTTCGAATTTTCACCACTAAGAATAGTCATAGGATATAAAAAGGACGTATGCGATCCAAAGGAACCAGATACCCATTCCATCTTTGCATTCTCTGAGACAATTGCACGCTTCGTATTAAGGTTATACATGTTTTTAGACCAGTTCTCGATAGTAGAGTACCTTAATTTGGCATTCTTACCAACGAACAACTCTACACAGCCCGCATGAAGGTTAGCAACGTTGTATTTAGGTGCAGAACAGCCTTCAATAAAATGCAAAGATGCACCCTCATCAACAATTATCAAGGTGTGCTCAAATTGGCCTGCACCCTTAGCATTCAGCCTGAAATAGGACTGAAGAGGAATATCCACACTAACTCCCTTTGGAACATATACGAAAGATCCACCTGACCATACTGCTCCATGTAAAGCAGCAAATTTATGGTCCGTAGGCGGTACTAATTTCATGAAATGCTCACGAATCATTTCGCCATACTCGCCCCACATTGCACTTTCCAAATCTGTATATATAACGCCTAAAGCAGCAACCTCTTCTCGAATATTGTGATAAACAAGTTCAGAGTCATATTGAGCACCGACACCTGCAAGGGACTTCTTCTCTGCATCAGGAATTCCTAGACGATCAAAGGTGTCTTTAATGTCATCTGGTACTTCAGACCAATCGCCCTTCATCTTTGTATTAGATCTTACATATGTAACGATATTATCTACGTCGAGCCCTTCTATTGAAGGTCCCCAGTTTGGCATTTCAGTTCTATTGTAGACATCCAGAGACTTAAGACGGAACTCCTTCATCCAATCTGGATCATTCTTTTCGGTAGAAATTTGCTCTACGATGTCTTTAGTCAAACCGGAATTAAGACGATATGTTTCTTTCTCGTCATTGCGAAAATCATATAAGCTTCTATCAACATCATTAACATTAGACTTTTCTTTCATCTACGTCACCTTATTGATCCTTCTCATACTGCGCAAAACCATTCGCATTAATATCATCAATTAGACTAGCATCAGATGTTTTAACCAAACTTCCATCAACCATTATATGAGTATAGTCAACACTCAATGCCTGAAGGATTTTTGTATTATGAGTTATGATGAATAAGCTTCCATCGTTCTTCTTACGATACTCCTCGATTCCAAGAGATACTGTCTTCGTTGCATCAACGTCAAGTCCAGAATCGGTTTCATCAAGAATTGCAAAGCTTGGGTTAAGCATAAGCATTTGTAGAACCTCAGCCTTCTTCTTCTCACCACCTGAAAAGCCCTTATTCAAGTCTCTATCAGCATATGACTCATCTATGTTCAGAATATCCATAGTATTCTTAAGTTCTTTCTTATACTGCATGAGTCTTAGTTTAATTCCGCGTTGCTCTAATGCACTTCTAATAAAAGAGCTTAGAGTTATTCCTGGAATCTCGATAGGATTCTGGAAAGACAAGAACATTCCCTCTAATGCTCTCTTGTAACAAGGAAGATCATCAATCCTTTGGCCTTTAAACCATATTTCACCAGAAGTTACTTGATATAGTGGGTTGCCTATCATCGCATAGCCTAATGTTGACTTTCCCGCGCCATTAGGTCCCATTAATACATGAGTCTCACCCTTGTTAATAACTAGGTTAATATCGTGAAGTATTTCAACATCACCAATACTAACCGACAGGTTCTTTATTCTTAGAAGTTCTTCCCTTTGCATATCAAAATCCTTTCGAACTTAATTTTTATCTTTTGTACTAGACTCAGGACATTTTGTATTCTCAATAAGGTCAGCTATCGTGATTCCATCCAAATAATCTTCAATCATACTATCGAGCTTCTCCCACATACTTCTCGTTCTACATTCCGAAATTCTAGGACAAGGTGATTCACATTCCTTAATACATGCTATAGACATTTGGTCGCCTTCAGTAAGCCTTAGAATGTCTCCAATCCTATACTGATCAAGGCTTTTGCTCAAACGATATCCGCCACCTTTGCCCGAAAAGCCAGTTATCATTCCACCCTTATTAAGAGAACGCATAATAATCTCAAGATACTTGAGAGAAATCTTTTGTCTTAAAGAGATATCATGAAGAGGAATAGGCTGTCCATTGTCGTGTTCAGCTATGTCAAGAATTGCTCTAATTGCATATTGTCCACGTGTAGAAATCATTGCTATTTCCTCCCTCTTTTATATCAGTAAAAGTATACACCTAGTGACATAGTATGTCATTGGGTAATATGCATTGAAATCGATTTGTTAACGCAAGGAAATAGTTTATTTATCACAAATGAAAAAGTGATTTTCTTTTCGAGAAATATTACTTGATTCTGATTTGAATCTAAGTTCAAAAAAATAGTAATAATAATAAAGTTTGCAAATGATACTGTTATCATTCGACATTATAGGTTTGATATAATTTTATAAGAAGAAACTTTTAATAATGGAGGAAGAATATGATACTTAATTCTATTACTGGTCCTGAAGTGCTAAAGGATCTTAGCTTAGACGAATTGCAGCAACTTGCAGCCGAGATAAGAACAGCTTTAATTGAAAGAATAAGTCATCACGGTGGCCACTTCGGTCCTAATCTTGGATTAGTTGAAGCAACAATTGCTCTTCATTATGTTTTTAATTCTCCTGTAGATAAGCTTGTTTTTGATGTGTCGCATCAGATTTACACCCACAAAATGCTTACCGGCAGAGTTGATTCCTTCTTGGATCCAAGTAAATATGACGACGTAACTGGTTTTAGTAACTTCCGCGAGAGCGAACATGATTGTTTTGTAATTGGCCACACTTCAACTTCAATTAGTCTAGCGCTAGGACTAGCAAAAGCTAGAGACTTGAAGAGTACTAACGAGAACATCGTTGCTATCATTGGTGATGGCTCTTTAAGCGGTGGCGAAGCACTCGAGGGTCTTAATGTTGCTGGCGAACTAAATAGCAACCTCATCATAGTTGTAAACGATAACGACATGTCAATCGCCGAGAATCACGGCGGTTTATACAAGAACCTTAAAGAGCTTCGAGAGAGCAACGGAACTTCTCAGAACAACTTGTTTAAAGCTATGGGATTAGACTACGTTTTTGTTCCAGATGGAAATGATGTTGAATCACTGATATCTGCTTTTGCTTTAGTCAAAGATACTAGTAAACCTATTGTTGTACATATTTGCACTATCAAGGGTAAGGGCTACAGTCATGCGGAGAATAACAAAGAGCAATGGCACTACGCTCAGCCATTCACTATTGAGACTGGCGAACCATTGTTTTCTTTTTCGAAAGAGAGCTATGGAAGTATTACTTTAGATTATCTCTTAACCAAAATGAGTGAAGATAATACAGTTATCAACATCACGTCAGGAACGCCAACTATTGTGGGCTTTACAAAAGACATTAGAGAAAAGCACGAGAATCAATTTATTGATGTTGGTATAGCCGAGGGAACTGCTATAGCACTGTCCTCTGGAATCGCACGTAATGGCGGCAAACCAGTTTATAGCGTCTTTAGTTCTTTCATTCAAAGAGCTTTCGACCAGCTCTCTCAAGATGTATGCCTTAACGAGACTCCTGTAACTATTCTTGTGCATGGTGCAAGCGTTTACGGAATGAGCGATGCTACGCATATTGGAATCTTTGATATTCCACTCATGTCTAACATACCAAATCTTGTTTATTTGGCACCAACATGCAAAGAAGAGTACCTAGCCATGCTTGATTGGTCGATTGATCAAAACTCATATCCTGTTGCAATTCGAGTTCCAGGTAACGGCGTTGTATCTTCACCTTCTACTTTTGATAGTGACTATAGCAAAATCAATAAGTACATTCTTTCTCGAAAAGGCACCAAAGTCGCTATACTAGCCCTTGGCAGCATGTTTCAACTAGGCGAAGAAATCGCAAATAGGCTTAATGCAACACTAGTAAATCCTCGTTACATCACCGGATTAGACATAGACATACTTGCTTCTTTAGTAGATAGTCACGACTTGGTCGTTACTATCGAGGATGGAATTTTAGATGGAGGATTCGGTCAGAAGATAGCTTCATTTTATGGATCAACTTCAGTCAAGGTACTAAACTATGGCCTAAACAAGGAATTCTATGACCGAAGAAATTCTGACGAAGTACTGAAAGAGTGTCGCATGACAGCTAACCAAATCATCGATGACATTAATAAACTTCAGAATCAGCAATAAATATGAAGTAACTATATAGCAAGATATCCCGCAAATACGGGACTCTTGCTATCTACTCTTCTTCATTAGTCGTTCTTACTTATCGTCACGAAAAGAAAAAGCATGCAGATCTCATAATGAGAAATGCATGCATTTTTGGTGGGAAGTGATGGATTCGAACCATCGAAGTCGATGACGACAGATTTACAGTCTGTTCCCTTTGGCCGCTCGGGAAACTTCCCATATATACAAGTGTAAGTGGTGGGCCTTCAGGGACTCGAACCCAGGACCGACCGGTTATGAGCCGGGAGCTCTGACCAACTGAGCTAAAGGCCCACATAAGCACTCCTGCGCACTTGTTTAACGCTTGATTAGTATATAAATAAGTTGTACTTTCGTCAAGAGTAATTTTTGCATTTGTGAAAAAAATCATATGAATTATAACACAAGCAAACCTTCCTAGACGTTAAAACCACTTTTGTGGTGGTGAATGTTTTCAACTGCAAAACCACCTTGGATTAAGATATACCAGTTATTCTGATGGAGTTATTCAAATATTTTCGAGAATAAGAAAGACGGTACAGTCACGAGTACTATACCGTCCATTAATCGATACACAAGTCTTATTTTGCAGAGATATATCCTTTTGCAACAAGAAGCTCAGCAGAAAGCATACTTCCACCTGCAGCTCCACGAAGCGTGTTATGAGACAAGCAAGTAAACTTGTAATCAAAAATATTGTCTTCGCGAAGACGACCAATAGATACGCCCATTCCATTCTCATACATAGCATCAAGAGCCGGCTGAGGTCGATTGTCTTCTTCGAAGTATTGCAAGAAATGCTTTGGAGCATTTGGCAGATTTAGCTTCTGTGCCTCCCCCTCAAACTCGCTCCAAGCCTTCTTCATATCTTCCATCGAAGGCTTTCTATCAAAGGAAACACTTACTGCTGCTGTATGTCCCTCTTGAACAGCAACTCTATAGCACTGAGCTGATATAACAGGTTGCTTAGCTAGTTCAATTTTTCCATTAGCATACTCACCCCATACTCTGAGTGGTTCCTTCTCTGACTTCTCTTCCTCACCGCCAATGTATGGAATCATATTCCCAACCATCTCAGGCCAATCCTTAAAGGTCTTACCAGCACCAGAAATTGCTTGATAAGTACAAACAGAGATTAGCTTAATTCCATATGAAAGGAGAGGAGTTAAAGCTGGAACATAACTTTGAATAGAGCAGTTAGGCTTAACCGCAATGAAACCTCTCTTTGTTCCAAGTCTCTTTTTCTGATCATCTATTAAAGCTGCGTGACTACCATTGATTTCAGGAATAATCATTGGTACATCTTCTGTCCATCTATTTGCAGAGTTATTAGATATAACAGGAATCTCGAGTTTAGCTATTCTCTCTTCAAGAGCACGAATCTCATCCTTCTTCATATCTACTGCACAAAATGTAAAATCAATTGCTCCGCAATACTCTTCAATATCATCAGTACTATAAACGATCATATCTTTAACATATAAAGGCATATCGCAATCAATCTTCCAACGACCTTGAACCGCATCCTCATATCTCTTACCAGCACTTCTTGGAGAAGCACAAAGAGCAACACACTCAAACCAAGGATGATTCTCAAGTAATGATACTAGACGTTGACCCACGTAACCCGTAGCTCCAATAACGCCTACTTTTAATTTCTTTTCCATAACAGTAGTCCGTCCTTTACATTTTGAATATCTACATTGTCCTTCCTGCACGGACAAGTGTATTTCTACGGTGTATATTATCATATACGTTTTGCTTAAACAAGAACGTTTTTGTAAAAATCAAAGACTGTGTATGCTAAAATATAGTGAAAATTAACAATAAGAGGCGCCAATGGACAACGTATTCCCTATTCTTGAGCAATATTGCAACTATATGTTAGCTGTCTTAGCACGTTCAGAGCTTACAGTTAAGGAATACGAGTATGATTTGATTTGCTTTTTTCGTTTCTACAAGAGAGATCATGGACTTGTTGATAAGGGTATGCCTTTAGAACAGATATCGATTGACGACGTTGACAGCAAACTATTATCCAAGATAACTACTGACGATTTACTAGTTTTCTTAATATGGTTAACAAGAGAGCGAAAATTATCTCCAGCTAGCCGAGCTAGAAGAATTGCTACGTTAAAGAGTTTTTTCAAGTACTGTCATTCGAAAAAACATATTCTCGAATCAAACCCAGCATACGATTTAGAAACACCTCGTATAGGAAAACGAGTTCCAAAGTATTTGACTCTTGAAGAGAGTACAAAACTTCTTAGCACAGCATACGAGTCACCAAGTGCTACGAACGTTCGTGATTATTGCATTCTAACGCTATTTCTTAATTGCGGAATGCGTTTGTCAGAGCTTCGTGGAATTAATACTGATGATATTCACGGAACGACACTAACTGTTATTGGTAAGGGCGATAAAGAGAGAACCGTATATTTAAATAAGGCTTGTTTGGAGGCCTTGAATGACTACTATCCTTATAGAGAGCAAATTAAAGTTAAACCAAGTCATAAGAAGGCTCTTTTCCTGTCTTCAAGAGGTCAGAGAATATCGGATGATATGATTCAAATTATCATTAAGCGCCTAATGCTACAAGCTGGTATTGATACAAAGGTTTTCTCGGTTCATAAATTGAGACACACATGTGCTACTTTAATGTACAAATATGGTCATGTTGATATTAGAAGCCTTCAAGTTATTCTTGGGCACAAAAGCGTCTCTACAACCCAAATATACACTCACGTTGACGAAGAGCAATTGCAAGATGCTGTCGAAAGTAACCCACTAGCATCTTTTAACCCGGAAAAATAAAAGTGCGGTTCAAATTCGAACCGCACTAGTTAATTCTAATCGAAATATGAATTATATGTTCTCTATGAAAGCTTTATAAGCCAAGTAAGTATAATAAACATCCATCTTCGATACTACTTCATAGGGAGCATGCATCGACCAAACAGGCACACCACAATCAATAACGTCCATTCCCATCTTAGCCATATACGCTGAGATTGTTCCTCCGCCTCCAGCGTCTACCTTGCCCAACTCGCCAGTTTGCCATGGAATGCTATTGTCGTTCAATATACCTGTTATCTGAGCTACATAGTCGCCTGTAGCCTCGTTTGTACCAGATTTACCTCTAGCTCCAACATACTTCTCCAACTTAATTCCATGGGACATATATGCCGAGTTGTCAGGATCACTTACTGATGCATACTTGGGATCATATGCGTTAGATACATCAGCTGAAAGCATCTTAGATGCAGCAACTGCTTTTCGATACTTAAGCAAATCAAAAGCTTCGCCCTCTTGTTTTGCGAGCAATTCCATCATGAAATTCTCATACAAAACTGATTGAGCTCCAGAATTAGCTAGTGAGCCTATCTCCTCTTTGTCGGTCAACAAGCACACACACGTCTTCTTTGGTGTCTCTTGAGCAAGAACTGCCATAAGCGCAGGATAAGCGCACACTTTGTCATCGTGACCATAAGCAGCTATAAAAGCTCTATCAAAGCCTACATCTCTTGCTTTCATAGCGGGTACAATTTCTAATTCAGCAGAAACGAAATCCTTCTCTACTACACCGTAAGAATCATTCAATAATTTAAGAATATTAGCTTTATATGGTTCCTTCTCCTTGGTATCTAAAGGCATACCACCAATTACCACAGTTAGCTCTTCACCAGTAATAAAATCATCAGCATTCTTCTTCATTTGCTCTTTATCAAGGTGAGGAAGTAAATCTGTAATATAGAAGATTGGATCATCCTCGTTCTCTCCTACACAAATCTCATGTTTTTTACCATCAGTTGTAAAAACATAACCGTGAATAGCGAGAGGAATTGTTGTCCATTGATACTTTTTTATACCGCCATAATAATGCGTCTTGAAGTAACAAGCTTCCTTGTCTTCAACAATAGGATTTGGCTTCAAATCTAATCTTGGTGAATCAATGTGAGCACCAAGAATATTGAATCCATTTGCTATAGGCTTCTTTCCGACAACAGCCAAAGCGAGGCCCTTCCCCTTAATTGAAGAATAAACCTTATCACCTGTACTAAGTTTGTCACATGAAGCAATGTCTCTATATCCAAGCGCCTCGCATGCTTCAATACTATTACGAACAAATTCTCGCTCTGTCTTAGAAATATTCAAAAACGACTTGTAATCTTCTGCAAAAATCATACAGGACTCAATCTCGTCCTTTGATGCCTCTTTATACATATTAGGAAAATCTGCAAAAAGCTCCTTTACAGAATCCTTCTTCTTTTTATCTGCCATGTTATCACTCCTTTACTGTTGATATTATAACAACAATATCCACTTTATGTTAATATTAATAAATCAATCAAAGGAAGTCATAATATGCTAACAGATAACCACAATCACACTAAATTTTTTAGTCCCGATGCAAAGATGTCCATTGAAGAAATGAACGCCGCTTGCATAAGTAATAATGTTAAGCGTTTGGCTATCACTGAACACTATGAGATTGACTATCCATATAAGAATGATCCACTTTGGAAACTCTTCGATATAAAGAAGTATCAAGAAAGCTTCACTGAATGGAAGAAAGCACTTGCGCCACAAGTTGAGCTTCTATGGGGAATTGAACTTGGCTTCAAGGAAGGTATCGAAAAGGAGATTGATGATATTGGAGCTAAGTACAGTTTTGACAGTGTAATTCTTAGCGCGCATCTTTTTGAAGAAAAGGATTTCTATTTTGATAGAGAAGTCTATGAGAGATACTCAAAGAATGAACTCATTACTAAGTATGTAGAACTTTTGGTTAGTATGGCCGATAAGTGCAACAACTATTGCACGATTGGCCACTATGATTACATAAATCGGTACTCTTCTTGGGAAGACCCTGCGATTTACTATTCGATATGCCCGAAGCAGTTTGATAATCTTTTCGAGATTCTTGCAAGTAAAGAGAAATCTCTCGAGATTAACACTCGCTCTATCTTCAAAATGATGCAGAAAAATTCCATAAACGTCTTGCCAGACAAGGAATTACTACTTAGGTTCAAAGATGTTGGTGGGCGCTTGATTTCTTTAGGATCCGACTCTCATACTAGCGATACCATTGGATTCTATTTTAATGAGGTCGGAGAATACTTGAAGTCACTTGGATTTGATAGTGTTTGCTATTTTAAGAACATGAAGCCATATCAAGAAGGGCTTTAATCCTTATCAAAGAATTTGTTGTACTTCTTTACTGCCTCTAGGTATTCCGAGACTTTTTTCTCATACCCAATTGATGTAGGATTGTAGTACTTTGTCTTCTCTGAAGCTGAAGGCATGAATTGAAGCTCGGCAATATGTCCCGCAAAATCGTGAGCATATTTGTATCCCATTGAGTAACCCAAATCCTTCATCCCTTCCACAGGAGCGTTACGCAAATACATTGGTATACTTCCAGTATCGCGATTATTAACATCTTCTAAGGCACTATCTATAGCCAAATATGACGCATTCGATTTAGGAGAAGTTGCTACCATGATGCATGCTTGAGACAATGGTATTCTCGCCTCTGGCATTCCTACTGCAACAGCGCATTGATATGCTGCAACAGCTACAAGCAAAGCATTAGGATTAGCAAGACCCACATCCTCGGCGGCACAAATCATTATTCTTCTAGCAAGGAATTCAATATCTTCACCTGCTGATAGCGCGCGAGCTAAGTATAGCGTAGCGGCGTCAGGTTCGGAACCTCTCATTGATTTAATCATGGCACTAATATTGTCATAGTGCGATTCGCCATTCTTATCAAATTGAATGACACGATTTTGCATGCAATCTGAGATTACATCCTTATCAATATGAATTACACCATTTCCATCCGATTGTGTTGTTGTAACGGCTAGTTCGAGAGCGTTCAGTGCTTTTCGAGCATCACCGCCTGCCATAAGAGCGATAGAATTAATCGCCTCTTCATCAATATCAACGTCGAGGCTTCCATATCCTCTAGTCTTATTCTCTAGAGACTGTCGCAATATTCGAACAATATCGGACTCCTTGAGGTGCTCCATCTTCAATACAGTCGATCTAGAAACAAGCGCCTTATTAACCTCGAAAAAAGGATTCTCAGTAGTTGCTCCGATTAGAACTACTGTTCCATCCTCAACATATGGAAGCAAAGCATCTTGCTGAAGCTTATTGAACCTATGAATCTCATCAATAAAAAGAAGCGTCTTCTTGCCCTCGGAAAGTATTGGATTCAATGCATCAGCGACAACTTTCTTGATATCACCAACTCCAGCACTCACTGCATTAAGCTTAACAAACTTGCAGGAAGTAGTCCTAGCAATTAGTCTAGAAAGCGCGGTTTTACCAACACCTGGAGGGCCAAAAAGGATGACAGAAGACAGCCTATCTGCCTCTATCATCCTTCTTAACATTTTACCTTTGCCTATTATATGCTCTTGACCAATGTACTCGTCCAAACTCTCAGGCGACATACGATAAGCCAGCGGCATATTCATGTTGTTCTCCATATCGGCGTATGACAAGTCTATTCTCCTAAATTACTTCAAATCAGGATATAAAGGATACTTAGCAGTAATTGTAGCAACACGCTCAACTACACTTTCCTTCTTATTGTCATAATCAAAAATACAATCAGCTATGCAATCCGCAATTACCACCATATCTTCTTCATTCATGCCACGAGTAGTAACCGCTGCTGTTCCAAGGCGAACACCAGAAGTAATAAATGGCTTCTCTGGATCAAATGGGATTGTATTCTTATTAGATGTAATATTGCATTCATCAAGACGAAGCTGAAGTTCCTTACCGGTAACACCAGTACCAGTTAAATCCATTAGCATCAGATGATTGTCTGTACCACCAGAAACAAGCTTAATACCTCTAGCCATCAGTTGATCAGCCATAGCCTTAGCATTCTTAATTATTCTATTAGCATAATCTCTAAAATCATCAGAAAGAGCTTCCTTAAACGCAACGGCCTTAGCAGCAATAACATGCATCAAAGGACCACCTTGTTGTCCTGGGAATACTGCTGAATCAATCTTCTTAGCGTACTCTTCCTTGCACATAATAATACCGCCACGAGGACCTCTTAGCGTCTTATGAGTAGTAGTTGTAACAAAATCCGCATATGGAACTGGATTTGGATGTAGTCCAGCTGCAACTAAACCTGCAATATGAGCCATATCAACGAATAAGTAAGCACCTACCTCGTCAGCAATATCGCGGAACTTCTTAAAATCAATAATTCTAGAGTAAGCAGATGCACCAGCAACAATAATCTTAGGCTTACACTCTAATGCTTTAAGACGAACCTCTTCATAATCGATCATTTGAGTATCTTTGTTTACCTGATAAAATTCGGAATTATATGTTCTTCCGGATACGTTTAGCTTCATTCCATGTGTCAAGTGACCACCATGAGATAAATCCATACCAAGAATTGTATCGCCTGGCTCAAGAACTGCAAAATAAACAGCTGTATTAGCTTGCGCGCCAGAATGAGGTTGAACATTAACATGATCAGCTCCAAAAAGCTGCTTTGCACGATCAATAGCAAGTTGCTCAGCTATATCTACATATTCGCATCCGCCATAATATCTTTTTCCAGGATATCCTTCAGCGTATTTGTTAGTAAGTGGTGAACCGACTGCCTCTAATACTGCTTCTGAAACGAAGTTCTCGGAAGCGATTAGCTCGATTTTGTTTCTCTGTCTGTTAAGCTCAAGTTCAATAGCATTAAATAGCTCAGGATCTTGTGCCTTAATATGATCGTACATTTTCCGTACCTCCTGTTAAATTGCGCTTTTATCTTACTTTAATTGTTATGCTTAGTAAAGAGAAAACAAGGAAAATTACATGTTATATAACTCATCTGTTTTGGGTGACTCAAGAACATAAGTATCACCGTCTGTATCAATTAGATAGTATCCTTCTTCAATAAATTCACCAATTACTGTAGCTTTAATTCCAGCTTCATCCAAAGCATTAATCACTCTTTTTTCTTCCGAAGAAGCAATTAAAAGAGATCCAGAAGAAATAAGTCTATACGGATCAAGATTCATAGCTATACATATCTGCCTCGATGCTTCGGTAATAGGGATGCTGCCTTTATCTAATCTTAATCCTACATTCGAAAAGGATGCCATCTCATAAGCTGCTCCATAAACGCCGCCTTCGGTAATATCATGCATAAGACTAACAGCACTATCCCTAAAGCCATACTGATTTATAGATTCTTCAAGGCTTGCAAGACTTCCACAAATCTCTCCTTCTTTAACGACCGATATAGAATCTTCGTACTTGCTTGCTTCATCAATTAATTCTTTTGATACTTTGCCGACAAGCTTCTCATAATGTTCCTTTGAGGCAATGTAACTTCCTTCGATACATGCACTCTTGGTCATGATTAACTTGTCACCTGGTTTTGCTTTTCCCTTAGGTACTGGATGATCATGGTCAACAATGCCGAACGCAGTAGAAATCACTATAAACTCATTTACCGATGCAGAAACTTCAGTATGTCCTCCAACTATATCAACTCCCAGCTTAGCAGCCTCATCACTTGCTTGGGTTACAATAGTCGACACATCTTCTTCACTTGCGCTTGGAGGCGCAATTACTACTATAAGTAGTCCCGAAGGTCTAATTCCACACGCAGCAATATCATTACAAGAAACATGAATAGCTAGTTTTCCTGATTGCATCTTTCCTGCTGTAATAGGATCTGTCGATGATACTAGAAGCTTATCGCCAATTTTTTGCCAAGCACAATCGGCACCGATACCAGCACCAACTAAAGTACTTGATGAAAGACTAGGTAACTTGTTTAATACAAGATTAGTCAATTGCTCGTTTGAAAGCTTTCCAATCTTCATAGCTTAAATCTCAATAACCTCAGTTCCATTTACGCCGTCTATTACCATCTGTTCTATGTTCAGATTCTTCTCAGCATCTTCAATATCAGCATGCTTTGGATGAGTGCGTGGATGTTTAGCAACAAATACAGTACAACAATCCTCATATGGCAAAATTGAAGTCTCAAAAGCGCCTATACGTCTCGAAATATCACAAGTAGCCTCTTTATCCAGACCAATCAAAGGTCTAAATACAGGAAGCTTAACTACCTCATTAGTGATGTCTATTGCCTCCATAGTTTGACTAGCTACTTGACCTAAACTCTCACCAGTAATCAAGCAACCACAATGGTGCTTCCTAGCAAGTTTCTCGGCAATTTGAAACATAACTCGTCTCATAGTAATAGTAAGCATGTCTTGTCTGCTATTCTTATACATGTCGAGTTGAATCTGAGTAAAGTTTACAACATATAGATTCATACGACCACTAAAACCAGATACAATCTTTGCTAACTCTATTACCTTATCCTTAGCCTTATCACTCGTATATGGATAAGAATGAAAATACACCGCATCAAGATTCATTCCTCGACTGGCCATCATATAGCCAGCTACTGGGCTATCAATACCACCGGAAAGTAAAAGCATACCTTTTCCAGAAGTACCGACAGGAAGACCTCGATGTCCCATAACACTCTCAGAATAAACGTAATTATCGTCACGAACTTCAATAAATACTGTGAAATCGGGATTCTTCACATCAACATGTAATTGAGGAATACTATCAAGAATGACCTCGCCTACTTCACAACATATCTGCATAGAATTCAAAGGAAACGACTTATTCCCTCTTCTAGAATCAACCTTAAATGAATTATACTCAGGATTCTTAGCAAGGACTTCTTTAGCATACTCTACACAATTCTTCTTAATCTCTTCGAAATCACCATTAAACTTACGAACCAAGCTTGCGGATACAATTCCAAAAACTTGAGTAACTGCTTTTAGAACCTCGCTTGCTGCTTCTTCGCTTTCGAAATATGGATTGTTACCTTCTCGATCTTCTATCCAAATTCGACTTTGAGACTGGAAAACATATAGATTTCCAAAATTTCTCAAACGATATCTGAGATTAGCCTTCAATTTGTTCTCAAAAGTACCTCTATTTAGACCCTTAAGAGTAATTTCACCCATTCGTGCAAGAATAACATTTGTGTACATATCTAACCTTCCTTATCGCTTTAGCGAATATAAGCTATATATCTCATCAACCTTACTGATAAACTCTTTTGCTTCATCCATCGTATTATATCGAGAGAAACTAAGTCTAACACTATTTGATGCAATTTTCCTGTCTAGACCCATAGCTAACAAAACATAACTAATACGCTTCGTTCTAGCAGAGCAAGCTGAAATTGTTGATACATAAATTTCGTACTTCTCAAGACAATGCAGCATAGTCTCCGACTCAAAACCATCGAACGACACATTTAGAACATATGGACTTGCATCCTCAGGAGAAACTATCAACGCTTTTCGCGCCAAAAGTTCCTTACGCAAATATTCATTAATTTCACTTACATTTGAAGCCGACTCTACCTTATGCGATATTGTCTCCTCAAGTGCCGTAGCAAAAGCATTAGCGAGAAATAAACTCTCAGTTCCAGAACGCATCCCGCCTTGCTGCCCACCACCAAGAATGAAAGGCTCAACAATAATGCCGGTTTTAATGTAAAGAACACCTACACCCTTAACAGCATGTATCTTGTGGCCCGAAAAAGATGCCATCTCAACACCTAATGTAGTAAGGTTAATATCAAGCTTTCCTACAGACTGAACACAATCCAAATAAATAGCGATTTTCTTGTTGTATGAGTTTCTAAGAGCGACTATATCCTTGATTGGCAGAATAGCTCCAGTCTCATTATTAACGTGGGTAAAACACATCAAAATAGTGTCGCCATCCATTGCTTTCTCGAGTTCATCAATGATAGGTTTTCCTGACAAATCCACCTTAACATACTTGATTCTAAATCCCTTAGTTTCAAGCTGTTTGAGGACTTCAAGAGTAGCTTTATGCTCTGTCTCAGTGGTAATAATCGTCTTTCCTCTTCGAAAATTACGATTAACGTATCCATTAATTGCAGTAATTGCACTTTCCGTTCCACATGAAGTGAAAATAATTTCGTCGTCACGACATCCCAAGCAATTTGCAGTTCTAGTTGCATATTGCTCATAAGCCTTAAGGCACGAATCTCCCAATTTATGAAGAGCACCTGGATTAGCAAATAACGAGTCAGAACTTAAGTCGCTCACAACTGTTTGCAATACTAAATCGGAGGTCTTTGTTGTCGCGCTATTATCGAAGTAAATCATTGGACACCTCAAGAGGAAAAAATTATGCGCCGTGATTATATGTCCACGGCGCATATAAATCAAATGCTATCTATTCAAAGACAATCAAACATTAATTTCAACATCATCAACGTTCAAGTCTTCCTTATGTGACTCAAGAATTGGCTTAATGCAGTCGTCTAAGAAAGTAGTGACTTGCTCAGGGCAACGACCAATATATAGCTTAGGGTCAAGAAGCTTTGAAAGAGAATCCTTGTCAAGTCCGAACGCTTCATCGTTAGATATTCGCTCCAGTAAATCATTTGGTTTACCCTCCTGTTTTACTACAGCGCCCGCTTCCATCGAATATACTCTTATCTTCTCATGGAGCTCTTGTCTGTCGCCACCACGCTTGACTGCTTCCATCATTATATTCTCTGTAGCCATGAAAGGAAGTTCATTCATAATGTGAGAATGAATCATTTTGTCATATACTACTATTCCGGAAACAATATTTGCATAGATACCAAGAATTGCATCCACAGCCAAAAAAGCTTCGGGTACGCATATTCTCTTATTAGCTGAATCATCAAGTGTTCTCTCAAACCATTGCTCAGATGCAGTCATAGCTGGATTAAGCGCATCAGCAATAACATATCTAGCTAACGAAGCCATTCTCTCAGAGCGCATAGGATTACGCTTATATGCCATAGCAGAAGATCCAATTTGATTCTTCTCGAAAGGCTCTTCTATCTCCTTCAAATGTTGTAATAATCTAATATCATTACTAAACTTATGTGCACTTTGAGCAATTGAAGATAATACGTTCAATACTAAAGAATCAATCTTTCTAGAGTATGTCTGACCAGACACATAGTATGATGATTCAAATCCCATAGTAGAAGCAATCTTCTTATCAAGCATTACACATTTATCATGATCGCCATTAAACAAATCAAGAAAGCTAGCTTGAGTTCCAGTAGTACCCTTACATCCAAGAAGCTTCAAAGAAGAAGTAACATGTTCAACTTCCTCCAAATCAAGCATTAAATCTTGAAGCCATAGAGATGCTCTCTTGCCTACAGTAACTAGCTGAGCTGGCTGGAAGTGAGTAAAACCGAGAGTTGGCATACTCTTGTACTTATCCGCAAAATCAGCTAAGTCCTTAATAACTACAACTATACGCTTTCTTATTAAATTCAAAGCCTCACGCATGATAATAATATCTGTATTATCGCCTACATAACAGGAAGTCGCACCAAGATGAATAATTCCCTTCGCATTAGGACATTGTTCGCCATACGCGTGAACATGTGCCATAACGTCATGTCTTACTAACTTCTCTTCTCTAGCAGCAACATCATAATTAATATTATCTTTAGAAGCTTCAAGCTCAGCAATCTGTTCTTGAGATATAGGGAGACCTAACTCCATCTCTGCCTTAGCTAATGCTATCCATAATTCTCTCCATGTCTTAAATTTCTTGTCAGGTGAGAAAATGTATTGCATTTTTTTGCTAGCATATCTTGAATTTAATGGGCTTGAGTATACATCGTTCATTAAGCTCTTTCCTCCAAAATTTTATCTATTGCTGCAAGTTTAGCACAAAGCGCGAAGACTGTAACTGCCTTCTCAATATCATCAACAACTGGAAATGATGGAGCAATACGAATATTTGAATCACTAGGGTCCTTACCATATGGGTAAGTAGCTCCAGCGGGAGTAAATGCTACACCAATATCTTTACACATCTTAACTACTCTGTCAGCCGTATTTGGATATACAAATACACTAATGAAATAACCACCAAGAGGTTTATGCCAATTAACAACATTTGTCTCATCTAATTCACGAGACAGAATATCCAAAGATAATTCGAACTTAGGACGAAGAATCTCAGCGTGTTTTTGCATTTGAACCTCAACTGCATCTAAGTCAGGTAGCATAACAGCATGAGCAAGTTGATTAACCTTATTTGAACAGATTGTTTGTGCATCCATAATCTTCTTTGAGAACTCGAAATTCTCCTCATTAGCTGCCATACAAGCTAGGCCTGCACCGGCAAAAGTAACTTTAGATGTAGAAGCAAATTCGAACACTCTAGAAGCGTTTCCATACTTCTCACACAATGAAAGAATATCAGGAATGCTGCCTTGCTTATCCTTGTCACCATATAAGTGATGAACTACATAGGCATTATCCCAGAAAATTCTGAAGTCTTTAGCTTTAGTCTTCATAGAAGCAAGTCGCTCACATACTTCATTTGAGTATACGATTCCATCTGGATTGCTATAGCATGGGATACACCATATACCAAGAATTGACTCATCCTCACTCACTAGCTTCTCAATTTGGTCTATATCAGGGCCATCGGAATTCATTGAAATGTTAATCATTTCAAAACCTAGATCCTCTGTAATTCGGAAGTGTCTGTCGTATCCAGGAACAGGACACAACCACTTCCTATTATTAATCTGAATCCATGGTTTATCAGAATCGTGCTGACCAAAGACTAAGCTTCTCATTAAAGTATCAAACATCATATTAAGGCTTGAAGAATTTCCAACAAATATCTTCGAGCTTGAAGTGTTTAGGATTTCAGCAAATAGATTGCGTACCTCAGGTATACCCAAAGGAACACCATAATTTCTACAATCGAAACCGTCAGAAGCCTTGAAATTAGTTTTGGTTTCTAAGTTATCGAATAAACAATTCGATATACTCAACTGCTCTGAAGATGGCTTTCCTCGAGTCATATCCAATGAAAGATTCATCGACTTGTACTCGCTGATTCTTCTCTCAACTACTTCGCGTTCTTCTTTAAGTTGAGCTACTGACATTTCAATATATGATTTCATATTTCCTCCATGCAAAATGAGATTTATAATTCTTGCTATTGCAGTTATCCCTAAATTGCGCTCGATTTCAAAAATTATTATATGTAATTTGCAATAGCCTGACAATCAAATTTCATTGGAAAGGAATTAATTCTACATTTTGTATTAAATAATCATCAGTTAGAGTAACACAACCTACTAAAAAGCTAATATTCTTATCATATAGATTATATCTATCAATCAAATACTTTGTTGTTCTGTATATTTTATTTTGCTTTCTTCTATCGACTGAATCTAGTGGACTAGGATAATAATGACTTTCTCGTCTTGATCGGACTTCTACAATTACAACTTCATGTTTACTTAAAAAGACAATATCAAGTTCTCCAATATTATGAATGGAGTAATTTCTTGTAAGAAATTGATATCCCTTCATTATCATGGCTCGTTCAACTGCTTTCTCCGCAATCTCTCCAATTTTCTTCTTATCCACTATTGATTTACTCCTCACCTTATCTATTACCTATTGTATAATTAAGAAGTAATTACATGTTCGACAAAGACAAACAACTATCGACAATATGCTACAGTTTGTCACAAATTGTAATTTATCGTACTTTTTTGTGAAGAATAAGTCTTTATTTTTGAGAAGATAACGAAGAATGTGCGCAAGCAAATTGAAAACTCATGCAAATAATTGTAAAACAGTATTTGTGTAAGGAGAGAATCATATGTTTTTAGACAACGACATTTTAAGTTTAGTTCGCGCTTGCTCTTCTTATGATGGAACATTTGACACTATTTCAGATGTTGAATCATTTGCAAAGCAATTAGATGTTTGCGCAATATATATGAAGATCTTCAAGCATGGCCGTGAGCAGTTAGATTTATGTGTATACGGTTCCTCAACTGTCGGGATGCAGAAATACGGACACGCTACCGAATATACCAGTAATTATGATATAAACTATTCTTTCATAGTAAATATATATAGAAATTCAGATGCAAGGCAGCTGACAAAGGAAGACGATGAGGTATTCGATTTCTTTAGAACTACAATTACTAACTCTTTGGCTATCTACTTCTTATCGCGTCTTGCTCACAAGTACTTAAATTACGAATCCAGTACAGGATTAGCCAACCGATTCTTCTACTTCACTAATTGTGAGAAACTCATTAAGCAAAACAAGCTTGGATGTTATACAGCTGCTTTTATTAATTGTAAGAATATGCGAAAAATCAACAGACTCTTTGGTAGTGAGGTTGGTGATTTGCTTTTAGCTTTGTATACAAAAAGCTTTTTGGAGATTCTTGATGAGACACAAGGTGAGATGTTAGCATATGTCGGAGGCGATAATTTCGTTATGCTCTTTTTAAATGAGCATTTCGAGGATATTTTCGAGATAATTAAGTCTAAGAACCTTCACTTTACATATCGTGGAGATGATTTATTCTTCAATATGCAATCGAGAGCTGGTTTTGCTCGACTTGATGATGCATCTTTCACCAATGCCAATATGATAATGGATGCAATTACTTCTGCAATCATTCTATCTAAGGAACCAAACTATCCGGATTATGTTTTCTTCAATCATACAATGGGTAAGACCCTTTCGGAGATAGATTCTCTTAAGGACTCTATTACAAACGCTCTTGAGAAAAAGAAATTTGCTGTATATTTTCAGCCAGAAATTGACATTTCTACCGAAGGACAAAAAAGGTTAGTTCGTGCTGAAGCTTTAGTTAGATGGAGAACACAAGAAGGCATGGCGACACCTATTGACTTCATTCCTTTTGCGGAGCAAAGTGGACAGATTTGTCAAATAGATTTCTATGTTCTTGAGGAAACTTGCCAATTATTAAAACATTGGATTAATTTAGGTATTACTCCTGTTCCAATATCTATTAATTTCTCTAAACTAAATTTTTCCAGCAGTAATTTAGCTGAACATATAGTTAGTACAATTGATAAATATAACCTTGATCACTCCTTGATAAGCATTGAATTTAAGGAGAATACATTCGATGATAAAAACCATATGTTGTTTTCTTCTATTTCGGCTTTACATAAAGAAGGCATTAAAACTTCGATAGATGGTTTCGGGACTACAAGTACTTCTATTCTGAAATTGCTCGACTTGAATATTGATTACCTTAAAATAGATAAAGAAATGGTGAGTAATGCAACTCAGAGAACTATCACCATACTAAAAAGCTTATTTGACCTTACTAAGGAACTAGGTATCGAGATTGTAAGTGAAGGCATTGAAGACGAAGAGTGTTTGAAGCGTCTTCAGGAAGTTGGTTGTCATCTGTATCAATCCGAATACTTTGACAAAGCGCTATCACCTAGATATTTTGAGAATAGATTAAAGAATCCAATGTATTAATGCTTAGTGAATTACCTTAAGGAAGCTCTTCCTATGAATATCACTAATCCCTTGGTTCCTTATTGCTGCATAATGATCCTTCGTTCCATATCCCTTATGTTTTCCGAATTCATATCCAGGATACATATTGTCATATTCTTGCATTATGTGATCTCTCTCTACCTTAGCCAGAATAGAAGCAGCAGCTATTGAATTTGATTTGGAGTCTCCTTTAATAATTGGGCACACTTTAATATTAGTCCCTTCAAGGTCTACAGCATCGATAAGGAGTACGTCAGGACAGATAGATATCCTCTTAACACATTCGCGCATAGCTTCCTTAGTTGCGTTTAAAATGTTTATGTCATCAATTCGCTTAGGTTCAACTCTAACGGTAGCGTATGCCAAAGCCTTGCTCTTAATCTCGAGATAAAGCTCTTCTCGCCTCTTCTCAGTTAACTTCTTAGAATCGTCTAGACCTAAGATTCTAGTATCTGGATCTAATATACAAATTCCCGCTACTACAGGACCAGCTAGAGGCCCTCTTCCAGCCTCGTCAATTCCGGCAATAGCTTTGTATCCTTTTTCACGAAAAAAAGTCTCATACTGAGACAATTGATCGTATTTGGATTCAAGTTGATCATTAGTTAGTTTCGCCATAATTAACCCTTCATTGGTATCTCAAGTGAAAGCCTTCCAATTCTAGCTTGCCTAAAATCATCTAGAAATAGCACAGAAAAGCGTTCTTCATCAATACGACCACCAGAAAGAATGCATCCTCGTTTCTTTGCCATCTCTAAAAATCTATCATAGCACGCATTAATATCTTCAGGGTCAGGAGCTTCGTCAACGTTATATCGATTTGGAATAGCATTCGGATACAAAGAATCAATGAGCTTAATTGTCTCGAAAGCAACTTCAACCGAATCCGTCACTTCTGACTTAATAGCACCAGTTGCCGTAAGGCATAATTGCATACGCTTCGAAGCAATCTTAGGCCACAATACTCCCGGCATATCCATAAGATCAAACCCATAATCGGTTTTAACCCAAGAAGAGCTTCTAGTAACTCCTGGTCTATCACCAGTTATAGTAGCTTTTCTCTTACATAGCGCATTTATTAGCGTAGACTTGCCAGTATTAGGAACACCTGCAACCATTACTCTCACAGGTCTTCCAATTCTGCCCTTCTCTTTCGCCTTATCCAGCTTATCTTTAACTAACTCAAGAGTTAGCTTTGTGAGCTTATCTAGCCCCTTCTTATGATTCGCATCTATCTCAACAGCCGGAACACCAATACTGTCAAAATATGACATCCATTCCGCTGTTCTATTTGGATCAGCTAAATCGCACTTGTTCAAAACGACAATTCTTGGCTTATTCGATACTATTCCAGATAACTCTGGATTTCTGCTTGAAAAAGGTATTCTTGCATCACAAGTCTCATATACCACATCAACCAGTTTTACTCGCTCAGAAGTCTCGTTCAACGACTTCCTCATATGTCCCGGGAACCAATTTATCTCTTGCGCCATACAATCATCCTTATCAAATTAGTCAACTAATAATATCACATTAGCAACCCAAAAACTTGCAACAAAAAAGAAGTGCCACGAATGACACTTCTTATCTTTGTTCTTCAAATCAAAGCTTCTCAGCAATTCTAGCTGACTTACCCTGACGAGCACGCAAGTAATAAAGCTTAGCTCTTCTTACACGGCCCTTACGTACAATCTCAATCTTATCGATCTTTGGGGAATGTACAGGAAGTATACGCTCAACGCCTACGCCATAAGAAATACGACGAAGTGTGAATGTCTCAGAAATTCCGCCGCCTCTGCGACCAATTACATATCCTTCGAAAATCTGGATACGCTCACGAGTTCCTTCCTTAATCTTAAGATAGGCTTTAACATAATCACCAATCTCAACTTCAGGATAGCTATTGCGAAGATTCTCACTCTCAACAACTTTTACTAAATCCATTGTTTGTTTCCTCCTTATCCTGTAGACGTTCGTGCCTCACCTTGTGAGCGCAGAGGACCATCCCGATAACTGTGAAATCATATCATATTGATTTCTTATATTCAAGCATTTTCTGCCATTCTTCGGTAGATAATGCCTTTTTTTCGAGCATATCAGGCCTTTTAGACCATGTTTCGCAAAGAGCAACAGTTTTGTTGAATTCATCTATCTTCGCAAAGTCACCCGAAAGCAAAACTTGAGGTACTCTCTTCCCTTTCCATACTTCTGGCTTAGTGTATTGCAGATGCTCCAAAGTATCATTCATGTGCGACTCATTCATATACGCCTCTTCATTAGGCAGTACATTAGGAATCATTCTAGAAATTGAATCAACTATAACGCATGCGGCGACTTCTCCGCCAGTCAACACATAATCACCTATTGAAATCTGCTCATCTACTATCGTAGAAATTACTCTGTCATCAATTCCCTCGTAGTGCCCACAAATAATAACTAAATCTTTACGCTTTGATAGTTCCTTGGCCTTCTTTTGATCGAAAAGGCTGCCCTTAGGACTCATATACACTACATAAGGCTTTTCTCCAGTAGAAGAATTCAAAGCAATGGAGTTGTACGCATCGAAAACAGGCTGGCACTGAATTAACATACCGGTGCCCCCACCATATAAGGTGTCGTCCACTTTACCGTACTCGTTAACAGCATAATCTCGCATATCTATAGCATCTACAGAGATAATTTTATTCTCTATAGCACGCTTAAGGATGCTGTGCTTAAAATAGTATTCAACTTGCTGTGTAAACAAAGTAAGTATATGAAAACGATTCATGTCTTCTCCTTAGGCTCGTAAAGTTCAAAGAGCCCTTCAGGAAGATCTAAAGTCATGAATCCTTCATCCATACTAAGAACGACATTGCACGACTTTAAGAAAGGTACTAGTAGATTAGGCTTGCCCTTTCTAATTACTTCAATAATGAAGTTAGAACCTGTCTCATAGACATCATATACCTTACCAAGTGTCCCCAGATTATTATCCTTGACCTCAAGTCCAATCATATCTGCAATATAATACTCGTCAGGATTTAAAGCTATTGCATCCTTGCGCGATACAGATACGAATACTCCCTTAAGCTTCTCAGCATCAGTACGATCGTCTACTCCGATAAACTTCACTATTACTACATCATTATGGACACGTGCATACTCGACCTCAATAGGTCCTTTCTCAGGACTTGTGATATTCTCTTTTCGAGAGAAAAAACTACTCTTAAGCGAAGAAAATCGACGCAAATCATCAGTATACGGAAAGAGCTTTATCTCTCCCCGAATACCGTGAGCGCCGATAATTTTACCAATATCCAGATAATCCTTCATTAGCCAACGATATCTACAACGATTCGACGACCAGTACGTAAGTACTTTGCCTTCATTATTGATCTGATGGCTTGCGCACGCTTACCGTTCTTTCCGATAACCTTGCCCATATCCTCGGGAGCTACGGAGAGTTCAAAAACAATCGTATTTCCACGTTCAGTTTTCTTTACTACAACCTCGTCTGGATTGATTACCAAAGACTTAGCCATGTATGTCAGTAATTCACTCATAATATTTATCGCGAAAAACTCCGCTTCCTCCTTTTGATTAATATTTTGGCAAAATTCAGATAATGCCGTTCTTCTTCAAAAGGCTCTTAACAGTATCTGTAGGTTGTGCTCCATTTCCAATCCACTTCTTAGCTGCCTCACCATCAATCTTAACCTCAGCAGGATCAACGCAAGGATTGTATGTACCAATCTCTTCGATGAAACGGCCGTCACGTGGATAACGAGAATCCGCTACAACTACACGATAAAAAGGTGCCTTCTTCTTTCCCATTCTTCTTAAACGAATTTTAACTGCCATTTGTAATTCCTCCAATAATAATTCAAAATAAATATTTATCACATATAAGCTGGTGCTTCTATGTTAATAACACCTTAAAAAAATCTACCCTTCTTGCCAAGAGTATTGAATCTTCCTCCTGGAAGACCCCCCATTTGCTTCTTAAAAGCTCCACCCGAAAATTTCTTCATCATCATCGCTGTTTGCTCATATTGCTTCATGAGCTGATTAATCATTTGTACTGTTGTACCTGATCCTGCGGCAATTCTTTTTCTTCTTGAAGCATTCAACAGAGATGGATTATTGCGTTCTTTCATAGTCATAGAACGGATTATTGCCATATTCTTATCTATAATCGAATCATCAATAGTATCTGCATCGACCTTACCTGAAACACCAGGAATCATACCAAGAACATCCTTCATGGAGCCCATCTTCTTTATTTGCTCAAACTGCGAAAGAAGATCATTTAGATTAAATTTGCTGCTCATCATGCGTTCAGCTGATTTTGCAGCCTCTTCCATGTCCATATTGCGAGAAGCCTTCTCAATAAGGCTCATAACATCGCCCATACCAAGAATTCTATCTGCCATTCTCTGTGGATAGAACTTCTCGATAGCATCATTCTTCTCACCCACACAAATGAACTTAATTGGCTTTCCTGTGATTTGCCTAATTGATAAAGCAGCACCACCACGAGCATCGCCGTCCAGCTTTGTCATGATAATACCATCCATACCTATAGCGTCTTCGAATTGAGTAGCAATATTTACGGCCTCTTGACCAATCATGGCATCAACAACAAGAAGCTTCTCAGAAGGATTAACTGCAGAGTTAATATCCTTAAGTTCATCCATTAACTCAGCATCAACAACAGTACGACCAGCAGTATCAATAATAAGAAAATTGCATAGCATGTGTTTTGCTTGTTTTACTGCATCCTTTGCAATAGCAATTGCATCCTTATTCTCAGGATCTATATAGCAATCTATTTTTGCTGCATCAGCTAAAATCTTAAGTTGTGTTGCGGCTGCAGGACGATGAACGTCTACAGAAGCTACCATTGGTTTCTTGCTATCTCCCTTAAGGAGAGTCGCAAGCTTAACAGCTGTAGTTGTCTTACCAGCACCTTGAAGACCATAAAGAATAATTACGGTAAATCCAGAAGGAGATACAAATATCTTCTCTTCACCAGTACCTAAGAGTTCAACTAGTGATTCGTGTACAATCTTAACAATCTGCTGACCAGGAGTAATGCTGGTTTGAATCTCAGCATTCTTACACTTCTCCGACATATCAGCCACAAATGACTTAACAACTGAATAATTTACGTCGGCTTCAAGAAGAGCCATACGTATCTCTTTCATCATATCGTTAATATCTTGATCAGTAACGCGAGCTTTACCTCTCATTCCTGATGTTATCTTTTGTAATTTTGATGACAAACTGTCAAACATTAATTTACTCCGATTCTAATTCTGCATCTATCTTCGAAAGAATATCACGCGCCTCAAGTATTTGACCATTGTCTATCTTAGAAATGGCAAGCGCTATGTCATCCTTCTGTTTCTCAAATCGATCAATAAGCTTTAGCTTATCTTCGTATTCCTCCAAAGTGCGAATTGCTCGCTTTACAGTGTCATAAACGCCTTGTCGCGAGATACTCTCACTATCTGCTATCTCAGCAAGACTTAAATCATTAAAATAGTAAAGCTCAAGAGTATGTCTCATCTTTGGAGTCAAGAGATTACCATAAAAATCCAAAAGCATACAAGCTTTATAAGACTCCATAGCTATACCTCCGTTTACACACCTAAGGCATAGTAACAGAAACAAATTCATACGTCAAGTATTTTTACTTGTCACTTACGAAATCTTACTTTATAGAATTTGGAGTTCTAACGGTAACATAACCGTTATCAACTCCATAACTAGGATCACCACAAAGTTTTGATATATCCGTATGACTATCTGGATTTTTCAAAGCGACTAGCTCTCTCCAAGTATTTCTTCCACCTGTCTTAGCTAGATACATAGCCTGATCAGCCAGATCAACATGATTTTGCAAAGATAGTTCTCCAGCCTTTTCCTCAAATAAAGGATAAGAAACGAAGCCTACGGAACAAGTAACCTTCCTTACTTCACCTGTAACAGGCGAGGTAACAGAAATGTGTTGTCTAAAACAAGCATTTATGGATGTAGCAACAGAAGCAAAATCAAAAGGAAACTTAGTGCAGTATACAACCAAGAACTCCTCACCACCATTACGGATAACAACTCCTTGATCACCAATTAGGTCTCTAAGATGCTTGCCTACATTCTTAAGAACTTCATCTCCAGCGGCATGACCGTAATCATCATTAACGCTCTTGAAGTGGTCAATATCAATCAGAAACACACCGAAAACATCAGTATTATATGTTTTTGGAGAATTGTCAGCTGGATTACACATCATTTGAGTCTTAATGAAATGAACAAGTACCTGTTGGAAATACTTTCTATTAAAACAGCCCGTAAGTTCATCAAGGTACTTCTCAGCAGAAGCTGTATCCACATAATCCTGAACCATCTCTACCCATGTCTCATTACCACTCTTATCCTTGAAAGGACGAGATAATTTACCTGAAATGAGATAACTAAACATCTCATTGCTACCCATATCACGCATCTTAAATAACAAAGTCTTAACAGGAGTATTAATCAATCTATCATATAGAGAAGTAAAGATAGAAGTAATAACAACAGTAGTAATCAACACATTAATAAAAAAGAATATATCAAGTCCAGCTTGCAATCTCTCAGCATCCCAAATAGCTACATACCACTTAAGATCGCAAAGCGTACAAGCGAACAAGTATCCAAGAAAATTCATTATTGATGAGAATACAAAAACAATTACGCCCACAAAAATTACAACGTCACTCATTGAATACCACGAGCCGACATTTGTAATACGAGAATATGTTTCTTTAAACCATTTTACTAAAGACATATTATCTCCCAATAAACACTACATATATAATTATGTTTTCTTAATGAAAAGTAAAGTAAAAAATACCAAATATTCCGAATATCAATACAAATTGATTTTGACGAAGCCATATTCTCACATTAAATGATTAAAAGAAAGATAAACTTTGATTTTCGAGCAAAAAGTGATACCATAAATCTGTTTTTGATTATTATCAATAAGATACAATATTTCGTAATGGGAGGACAAATTATGTCTATGCTTAAGGGAAACCTAATGTTTGGTCAGTCCGGCGGACCTACTTCAGTTATCAACGCTTCCGCTGCCGGAGTATTCATCGAAGCACTACAACACAGCGACGTTATTGAGAATGTTTATGGTGCAGCTAATGGTATCGTAGGAATTCTTAATGAGAAGTTCTATGATATGAGCAAGGAAGATCCTAAGGAGCTTGAGCTTCTAAAGTACACTCCTTCATCTATGCTTGGATCATGCAGATATAAGTTGGCGAATGCTGATGTAGATGAGACAGACTATAAGAGAGTTCTTGAAGTATTTAAAAAGTACAATATACGTTATTTTTTCTACAATGGTGGAAACGATTCCATGGATACATGCAATAAGATATCCAAGTACATGCAGAATGCTGGTTATGATTGCAGAGTAATGGGTGTACCTAAGACAATCGATAACGATTTATTTGGTACAGATCACTGTCCTGGATTCTCTTCTGCTGCAAAGTACATCGCAACAACATGTATGGAAGTTTATCAGGATGCTCGTGTTTACGACACTGGTATGATTTGTGTTATCGAGATTATGGGTCGTCATGCTGGTTGGTTAACGGCTGCTTCTAGACTAGCTTGTGAGAAGGGTTGTGGACCTGACTTAATTTATCTTCCTGAAAGAGATTTTGATCTTGATAAGATGCTTGCAGACGTAAAGGAAGTCTACGCTAAGACTGGCAAAGTAATTATTGCAGTATCTGAGGGTGTACAGACTAAGGAAGGTAAGTTCATTCCTGAGTTAGTAGCTACTGATGATGTTGCTGTTGACTCCTTTGGTCATAAGCAGCTTGGTGGTACAGCTACAGTTCTAGCTGATTATCTCAAGAAGGAAATCGGATGCAAGGTTAGAGGAATCGAGTTGTCACTTATGCAGCGTTGTGCTTCACATTGTGCTTCACAGTCTGATATTGATGAGTCCTTCCTATCCGGTAGAACAGCTGTTATCAAGGCTATTGAGGGTATGACAGATTATATGGTAGGCTTCGAGCGTGACATGTCATCTGGTAAGTACGAGTGCAAGATCAAGCTTCTTCCTCTTAGTGAAGTTGCTAACACAGAGAAGAAGGTTCCACTTGAGTGGATTAACGAAGCTGGAAACTTTGTAAACGAGAAGTTTGTAGAGTACGCTTTACCTTTGATTGCTGAAGAGTCTAAGCAACCTAAGGAAGATGGACTTCCACGTTTTGCCAAACTTAAGAAGGTTCTTGCTAGTAATTAAGAATCAAGCCATTGGGGTATTAAACAAAGCGGTATCGCAAGATACCGCTTTTTGTTATCTAGAATTCTACTAAATGAAATAACTTACTAGATACTAATCAAGAGTTTGCCCAAATTTGACAATAGCACTGTGTTCTTGAAGCAAACGGCTTTTTCTTAAGTAGTTCCTTGACTTCTTCCTTGCTAAACCAATGTGCTGATATTTCTTCCTCTGTAGATGTACTTGGTTTAAACTCGCCATCAGCCTTTCCGATTACGCAAAGACTTTTCTCATTTGATACTCCAACCGAGCTATAGCTCTCTGGCCATACGGTCTCAATTTCACAAAGATTTAGACCCGTCTCTTCAAAAAGTTCGCGTCTAGCAGCTTCTAGAGCAGTCTCGTCTTTATCGATTAGTCCTGCTGGGAAATTATACACGCTCTCCCCCACTGCCATACGATACTCATAGTTAAGTAATATCTTGCTTTTATCCTTGTTATGCATAACTAGTACCACAGCATCGGTCTTGGAAGATCTGAGATCCTCATGAGAAGAAATATTGTTTCTTCTGCTAAGCATTTCGTACACTTTTGTTTTGTTATCGGATGTAACATATACTAAGTCATATCTAGTTACAAAACGTCCTGGTAGGACCTTTTTAATCTCAACTAGTCGCATTAGAATCTCTTCCCCTTCTTCTTCTTTTCTTCCTTCTTATTTGTCTTAGAGTCTCTCTCTCGTACATATTTATCATGGGTCTTCTTATATCCCATTCTCTTTTCGAAAACTTCCTTGTCCGCAACTGAGTATCCGAAGAAACCAAGCTTATCTCCCAACAAGAAATACTCACCATGACTATAAGTAACTAAGTTTGCCTTGTCCAAACACAATTTGCCTTCTTCATCTAGTAAATACTTATCACATGTAATTGCAACTATCTCTGCAACAAACATATCATGTGAGCCGAACTCAGTAACGCTTATTACTTTACAAGATAAAGAAACAGGTGCTTGTTCAATTGCATAGGCATACTCAAGACCCTTTGCTTTGACAGCAGTAAGACCACACTTATCAAACTTATCCATATCAGCGCCTGACTTAACACCACATAAATCACAATTCTTCGCTAGTGACTTTCCAACGAGATTAACTACGAACTCTCTCGTATCAGAGATGAGTTTGTGTGAATGCCTAGACTTACGCACAGAAATTGAGAGCATAGGAGGTTCGGAATTAACCGTACCTGCCCAAGCAATTGTGCATATATTGGGCCTCTCTAGATCACTCTCAGGATTCTTACCAGCTGAAGAAACCATAACAACTGGGACCGGATTCAAAAGCGTGGATAACCCCAGCTCTGTTTTTTCATGTTTTGACATATAATACCTCCATTACAAAATAGTCATTGGAAATGCCTCTAATTGAAGCAGAAAGTCCTTGAAATCAACTCCACCAGAAAATCCAACTAACTTACCATCTTTACCAATTACTCTGTGACACGGAATAATAACAGGAATAGGGTTCTCCGAGCAAGCTGAACCCACTGCTCTAGTAAGTTTTTTTGCTATGTTCCGATCGCCATTCATAATTGAAAGAGCGATATCCTCATAACTTCTCGTTGCGCCATATGGAATGCTCTTAATTTCATTCCAAACCAACCTTTGAAACTCAGTGCTTTTACTAATGTCAACCTTGACATCGAATCGCTCGATATGCTTTGAAAAATACTCTCTAAGTTGAGTATATGCAACACCTAATTCTTTAGGAAGATTGTCAATCTCACTCTGATGATCTATTCCATATACTTCACTTCCTCTAGGGAAAAAGCATCCACTTTCATCAAGAAGCTCTTTATAGTCAGCGATTGCCCTCGTGTACTCATCCTCAACCTTATCACCATAGTGATAGAAGGTTGTCTTCGTAACAAACTCCTGACTGCCATATACGGCAAGGATTCCCCTTTGAAATGGAACAAAACATACATTTCTTCCAAGATAATTCGGAGACAAAAGAGAAAACAACCCGGCATCGACAAACCTATCATTCTCTTTTACTTCATCCTTAAGTATTGCCTCTTGCGAAAAGTTCGCACTAACTAAAAGTGGTTCCCAGAAAATATTCTTTGGCGTCAGCAAAGTTGAAACCTTATGAAGTCCAACATCGATGAAACAGTAATGTAGAACTTCATCCATAATCCGAGTAAGAAGATCAGTGTCATTAACAATTTCATTAACTAGGATGTATTCGAAGCTAGCAGAATAGTTGTGACGATCTCTTACAAAAAGTTTGACCAAAGCTATCGGTTTCTCTGAGCTTCTTACTAACAGAACTCTTTCGTGTTTACTAGCAATAAACGCTCTAATATCACTTTCAACTTCAGATATTGATCCGCACATCAAACCCTCACGACGAACAACATGAGCATCGCCAATTCGAATCAACCTAATATCAATTGAAAGAGAATCACTACTCATACTTCACCCTTCAAGTGTAAGACACTCACTCAAATCAAATGTAGTATCATTCACTCCATATACTGAACTATATGCTGATGAACTATACTCCGAGATATAACTGCTAACACTATTATACATTTCATTTTGCATTACATTAGGAGAATAAATTGCATCTTGCATTTGAAATTCAATATAAGAGACAACCGAACCAAAAACGGAATCAGATTCCAAGAGACTCCATACATCTGGATCCTTGATAAATGGGAAAAAACCTACCCTGTGTTCTAATCTATATATCAATTGCAAAGCATCACTATCGTAAGAAACAAAAGCTGCAAAATTCGCTGCTAAATCCGCACAATCACTTGAAGTCGATAAACAAATCGGATATATCGTCAAGTAAGGCGGACTTAAAGTCTCGCTCTCGGCTGAGGGAATCTGCAAGAAATATAATGTCGACGGATAGTATTCGCTCCAAGTATATAGGTTAGTTGTAGAATCTATCCACAAAGCGGCGTCCCTTGAGAATACCGGATCATAGTTCTCTGCCCCACCATAAATCGTATAACCATTTTCATAGATCGAATCTATATATGAAATAATACTATCTGCGACCGTTTGAGCACTATTAGGATCCAAAGCATACTCATCCCTTAACATGAAAGATGAACTGCTTAAACTGAATGCTTGACCCAAATAAGGAATCATTTCCTCACAATATGCTATAGGTATAGTAGAATCATTACTTAGAATCTCTTGCTCAGATTGAATCTGACCCAAGTACTCTAGTAAATCAGTATATGAGCATGAATACTGCATAACTCCAGAAGCAGGCGCAAAGTCATTATTTCCCATAATAAGCATCGTGCTTGAATAATGAGGAACTCCATAAAGATTGCTATCTCTCATGCACTCAAAAAGAGCATCAGTGTATATGTTACTACCACTTAGTAAAATAGAATCAGCCAAATAATCTTCCATCGGTTGACAATATCCGCTATTGATTAAGGCATTATAATCATTGGTTAAAAAAATATCTGGAGTACTTCCAGAAGCTATCCATTGACTTACATTATCAAGGCTCACACCAACATCCGGTGTTTGAACCGAAGTAATTGTAAATGGTAAATCAATTGAAGAAAGGTATGATAAACTAACGCTCATTCCGCTATCCGTATCGCTAAGCAAACCATTAGTCTTGCAATAATACAATTGAGCTAAATACTCAATTGTTGAGGAAGTATACGGAAGAGCAACTGATAGTTCTTGAAGCTCACCGGTTACAGTATCGGTTGATAATGAACTACTTATAGGATTAGTTGTCGAAGTTGTAGGATTATCAAAAGAAGGAAAAGCCTCTTCCTTGCCTGAGCACGAAGATAACACAAAAACAATCGAAATCACTAGGATAATCGAAATACATTTAAGATAAGTTCTTCTCTCCCCCATTGTTTACCTCCAACACTAGAATTATAACATTAATTACTTGACATCAATCTGTGATATTAGTATATTTTTATAGTTATAAAAAATGCCAATGTGGCTCAGGGGTAGAGCAATTCACTCGTAATGAATAGGTCGTGGGTTCGATTCCCACCATTGGCTCCATATTTTCTTACTAATTTAATCAGTCGAGAGATTGGTTATTTTCTTTGGATAAAAGAGAAAAACTTCGCGATATGTATAGTTAATTGCATCCTTTATGAATCTAACTCGCAACCAGATAACATTCAGTCAATTCATAACCTTTTCTAATTGCGCAAAGACCTGTTTTTAAGACAAGTTAAGATTATATTCTCACAAATGGGTTGGTCATGGTTTTACATCGCTTATAAATAAATGCAAAACAATCACCTTATAATATTAAAGTATTATTCCCAGAAAATACTATGAATGTAACTTAGCATCCACTCATATAAAAAAGCTACTTTTGATACTAAATACTAAATAGCTGTTAGTTCTTCTCTCATAGTGAGAAACGCTAACTATAGATAAATCAAAAATATCTATTTTACTTAAAACTCCCAAGAATTCAGATATTTATATTGCTTATCCGTAAGTTTATCTATATTTACGCCCTTGGCCTCAAGAAGAATTGAGGCTACTCTGTCATCGATTTCTTCAGGGGTATTGTATACCCTCTTGGATAGTTCCTTACCGTGTTTAGCAATGTACCTAGCCGACTGAGCTTGAAGCGCAAAACTCATATCCATTATCTCGACAGGATGTCCATCACCAGATGCAAGATTCACAAGTCTACCCTCTGCAATAACAGATATTGTTCTTCCATTCTTTAGAGTGTATCCAATGATACTCTCTCTTAACTTCGCTTGACTAACACAAATCTCAGACAGTTCATGAACGTTAACTTCGCAATCGAAATGACCAGCGTTACAAAGGACGGCTCCATCCTTCATCTTAACAAAATGCCTCGATGTAATAACGTCTTCACATCCTGTTACAGTCACGAAAAAGTCACCTATGCTGGCTGCATCATCCATGCTCATAACTTGATAGCCTTCCATTATAGCTTCACAAGCCTTAACGCTATCAATCTCAGTAACAACTACTTTTGCACCTAATCCTTTTGCGCGCAAAGCAACTCCCCTTCCGCACATTCCAAAACCTGCAATAACTACCGTCTTACCTGCTACAACCAAGTTCGTGGTAGCCATAATGGCCGTCCATACTGACTGACCAGTACCAAAACGATTGTCGAAAAGATGCTTGCAACGTGCGTCGTTAACCGCAACTACTGGATAAGATAAGGTTCCTTCCTTCTCAAGAATTTCCAATCTTCTAACACCCGTAGTTGTTTCCTCACAACCTCCCAATAACTTGACAGTTAGGTTTTTCAAGTCAGAATGAAGTAACATTGCAAAGTCACCACCATCATCAATAACAATGTCAGGCTCGAAAGCTAATGCCATCTTTAAATGTCTTATGTAATTGTCTTCACTATCACCATGAATCGTATATACGTGCATTCCGCAACTTGCAAGAGCAGCCGCCACATCATCTTGAGTGGACAAAGGATTACACCCAGTTAATGCAACTTCAGCACCGCCACGAGATAAAGCTCTTGCAAGACAAGCTGTCTTAGCCTCAACATGAACAGAAATAGCGATCTTTAAACCTTTGAATGGTTGTTCTTCAATCAATTCCTTCTCTATAGCACGAAGAACGGGCATATTCTTGTAAGCCCAATCAATTTTAAATTGTCCACTTGGTGCTAATGTAATGTCTTTAATTTCAAATTGTGGAATAGATTGAGGTAATGAGCTCATGTATTCTCCTATCTTTGCGTTAAATTCTCTCTATAAACTTCTTAACTAAAGCACAACTGTTCGAGGAAGCCTTGGATGCATTCTCTAGAACTTCGTTATGAGAAATTGGGTTTAAGGAAATTCCAGCGGCAAGATTTGTTATACAAGAAACAGCCGCTACCTTCATACCACAATGTGAAGCTACAATAGCCTCTGGGACAGTAGACATGCCCACTGCACCAACACCTAATTGCTTAAGAGCATATATTTCCGCAGGCGTCTCATATTGTGGACCCTTACTATAAGAATATACTCCGTTATGCACCCTTATACTTAACTCTTGCGCACATTCATGTAGAAGCTTAACATAATCCTTATCATAAACATTTGTCTGATCAGGAAATCTTGGACCGAATTTACTTAAATTTTCCCCTCTTAAAGGTGAATCACAATTGAACGAGAGATGGTCAGAAATGACCATCAAATCAGCTGGTTCCATATCTTTAAGCAAACCACCAGCTGCATTAGTAAGGAACAAACTGGATACTCCAAGACTAGCCAGTACTCTTACATAGAAAGTACATGCCTTGTAATCATTTCCCTCATAGTAGTGAAATCTACCAGACATTAGAAATACATCTTTGCCAGACAGCTTTCCTAGTATTAATCTTCCCTCATGACCTGGAACCGTAACTTGCGGAAAGCCAGGAATATCAGAATAAGGTATCGAAGTAACTACTTCGCACATAGAAGCTAAAGGAGCTAGCCCCGAACCCAGAACAATACAAATTGATGGAATAATGCTCGCAAAATTAGAACATACATTAGATATGTACTTTGCTGCTAGTTCTATTCTGTCGAGATAATCATTTTCAATCATAGTCTTATTGATTCTTTCCACAACAATTCTTGTACTTCTTACCTGATCCGCAAGGACATGACTCGTTACGCCCTACTTTCGAGCTATCACGCTTTGCTGGTGCTGACTGTGTTCGGTTGTTTAGAATTTGCTGCTGAGCTTGTCCAGCTTTTGGAACAGCTGCTGAATTGACTTCTTTACCCATACCTTCTGACATTGACGAAACAGCTGACTTTGTCTCTATTCTCTTCTCAGAAGAGAACCTGCCTTTCATCAATAACTTAATAGCATCATCTTGAATGGCATCGTTCATGGCATCAAACATGTCTGAACCTTCCATTTTATACTCAACTACAGGGTCATGCTGAGCTATACTTCTCATTCTAATAGATTGAGACAATTGATCCATCGCGTCAATATGATCCATCCACTTAGAATCAACTGTCGAAAGCAGTATAGCGCGCTCGGCCTCACGGAATAGGTCTGTTGTAAGTAGTTCTTCCTTCTCCTTAATTGCTTCAACTGCTTCGTTATTTACCCTAGATACTAAGTCCTCTTCGGTATATTCGCTGGAGTTCATCTTATCCATTAGTTCTTGAACTACTGGTAAAGCACCAAAAATATCATTAAGCTTCAATCCCAGAGGATACTTCTCCTTCTCTGGAAGGCCTCCATCTAGGCAGTACTGAGCAATACTTCTCTCAGCAACACGAGAAAGCATCTTCAGGAATGTCTCATGCATATCAGCACCATCAATAACCTTACGACGCTGATCATAGGTTATTGTTCTTTGAATATTCATTACATCATCATATTCAAGAACTGCTTTTCTAGAGCTGAAGTGCAAACCTTCCAACTTTTTCTGTGAAGACTCAATCAAAGATGTAAGAACTCCAGCTTGAAGTTCCATAGTCTCATCGACATTAAGGCTATTGAACATGTTTGTTACTCTATCACCACCAAAGATTCTTAGTAAGTCATCATCCAAAGCCAAGAAAAACTTAGACTCTCCAGGATCACCTTGACGACCAGCACGTCCACATAGCTGATTATCTATTCTTCGAGACTCGTGTCTTTCAGTACCAACAATTAATAGGCCGCCAGCTTTACGGACTTCGTCCGCCTCAGGCTTGATCTTTTCAGAGAAGTCTCTCTCCAATTCAATATAACGCTTTCTAGCCTCCAAAATAACTTCATCATTAGTTTCATTATGTGCATTAGCAGAATCAATTAACTCGTCAGTATATCCTAGTTTTCTCATCTCCTGCTTTGCAAGATACTCTGAATTACCACCAAGAATAATATCAGTACCACGACCTGCCATGTTAGTCGCAATTGTAACCGCACCTTTTCGACCAGCTTGAGCAACAATCTCAGCCTCACGCATATGATTCTTAGCGTTAAGAACGTTGTGCTTAATTCCAGCCTTAGTGAAAATCTTGCTCAAGTACTCAGACTTATCAACGTTAACCGTACCAATAAGTACCGGTTGTCCCTTAGCATGAGCTTCCATAACCATCTTAAGAAGAGCAGTAAACTTACCCTTTTGAGTCTTAAACACAGCATCATGATGGTCAACTCTCGCTATTGGTTTATTAGTTGGAATTTGAATAACATCTAAATTATAAATGGATCTAAACTCAGACTCCTCAGTATAAGCAGTACCTGTCATACCAGATAACTTAGAATACATACGGAAAAAATTCTGGAAAGTAATAGTAGCAAGAGTCTTATTCTCGTTAGCAACCTTTACACCTTCCTTAGCCTCAATAGCTTGATGTAAACCATCACTGTAACGTCTACCTGGCATTAAACGTCCGGTAAAGTCATCAACAATGATAACCTCGTCATCCATAACCACATACTTCTGATCTCTTTTAAATACACCTATAGCCTTTAGAGCATTATTAATATAGTGCTGTAGTCCAAAATTATCAGGATCAGAAAGGTTTTCAACAGCAAAATACTTCTCCGCTTTAGCTACACCATTAGCTGTAAGAACAACAGAAGCAGCCTTCTCATCTATTACATAATCACAGTCACCAACAACTTCATCCATATCAACCTTATCATCAGTCTCAACAACTGTATAAGGCTTCAAAGTTTTAACAAAAGAATCAGCCTTGCCATACAAATCGGAAGACTCGGTTCCACGACCAGAAATAATCAAAGGTGTTCTAGCCTCATCAATAAGGATACTATCAACCTCATCAACAATTGCATAGTTCAATTCACGTTGAGCTAATTGCGACTTCTTAACTACCATATTATCTCTCAGGTAGTCAAATCCAAATTCATTATTTGTTCCATATACAATATCGCATTCATACATCTCGCGACGCTTGTTGTTAGGAATTTCATGAATAATCAATCCAACTGACAGGCCAAGGAATCTATAGACTTTTCCCATCCACTCACTATCACGCCTAGCTAAGTAATCGTTTACGGTTACTACATGTACTCCTTTACCTGAAAGCGCATTCAAGTAAACTGGCATAGTTGCTACCAACGTCTTACCTTCACCCGTCTTCATCTCAGCGATTCTACCCTGATGAAGAACGATACCGCCGATAACCTGTACTCTATATGGCTTCATTCCTAATACTCGAAAAGCAGCTTCACGCACTACAGCAAAAGCATCTGGCAAAAGACTATCAAGAGTCTCACCAATCTCAACTCTCTCCTTAAACTTCTTTGTCATTGACTGAAGTTCAGCATCTGACATCTTCGCATAAGTTTCTTCTAGACTAAAAACCTTATCAACTAAAGGAACCATTCTCTTTATTTCGTGTTCGCTATGTGTTCCAAAAATAGCAGTAATAATACTCATCTTTCACCTCGTGCTTTGTTCTTTATTCTCGCTAAAGCGGTTGCGTAACCGCCTTCTTGATTAACGTAACAGTTATTAACTCTTGAAATTGTAGTGGAACTAACAGTAGAACCAGTTCGCGTCTTACCACGTTCTCTATTTCTGCCACCAGAAAAAGTTCCATCAGAGTCATCCATTGCCTTGTCACTCTTAGGATTATCACTCACATCTCTAATTTCCTGAATAATCTCCTCATAACTCATTCCCTTATCTAGAAGTCTGACAATCTGCCAACGATGCATCATAGAGATTAACTCATTGCGAGAACACAAATCCACGAAAAACTTGTGCATCTCGTTCGGATCTCTCATCTCAAGAACAGCATCATACAAATCATTTAATGAATAGTATTCACTATCGCTAAATGACTTACACAATTCTCTGTCAAGTTTATCACTTCGCATAAGTATCAACCTATAATAGCAAACAAGTAGTCCACAAACTCAGACACATAACCGAGTAAAAATGCACACGCAATCGCGGTAACTAACAATACCAACAATATTCCACATACGCATCTGGAAAAGAACAAATCCTTCTTCGCCTTACGCAACTTATCGCCAATCGAAACATCATCCTTAATACCAGAAGTATTAGAATTAGCCAAAGCAGGGCGTCTAACTGAAGAATTTGATCTCACTATCGCTATCCTCCTAAAATAATCTAATACATAATAACTCAAGTTTCACTTTTGTACAATAAAATATAGCTTCATGTATCTTACGATTCACCATATTGTTCTATACGAAGAGAAACGCCTTGTTGACTAGCATAATCTTGTAGTCCGACTATGGTATCAATGTCGTTTTGATTTGAATTTGTAGGTATGACAACGATGAGTTCTCTAGTTTGAATACTGTTATTAGTGATGGTATAAGTACTTCCTTGCGAGTGTAGTGTTCCTCCATTAAAAGATGCTAAATCCTGTATTTCTTCAGTCACACGAGATGATATATTCTCATTATTACCTATATAAGAATTGTTCGTTAGATCTATACTAGTAATTGATGAGGCCTGACCATGTTCAAAGCTGTTAATAACAGGAAAGTTATCAGGCAAGTTTGCACCATACATATCCCTAAAGTAATCGCCTCTATCAAAATTATGCTGCTCCCATACACTTTCTTCACTTACTTCGGGCTCCTCGTATAAAAACAGTTCGAATTCCCCATATATCGGAACAACGGAGTAAATTCTCCTCTCAAACTCTCCTACCAGAGTTGAAAGGACATATGTTACTTCTACTTCAATAACATTTAATGACTTATTCGTCCTCAAATCTACATCTAGGACTTCAGGTATAAAGAATTCCGAACCGTTACGTTCTACATATATTGATAGTATTCTCTGTTCCATCGATGAAGAAAGTATGCCGTTAAGAAATAAATCTTGAATGGCTCCGCCAGTAAACAAATCAAGTCCTATTGCTCCTCCAAGAACTTCTATATTCTGTGAGACACATGCGTTTTGCTCATTACTGAAATCTGGTAGAGCATTTAGCATAGTACTTACTGCGTCAGATGCCGTTGTAGACAGTGGAGTAATAATTGAATATTCTTCACAGCATTGTTCAACCGATTCTTGGAGAATAATATCCGTCCTATAAACATTCATTATAGCTATAATTGATGCCACAAAAATCAACACTATTGTAAAAGCTATGGCAGCCTCTATCGTGATGTTACCCTGTTTTCTTTTCATAAGTTCACCTAACTATACATCTGATATCCATCTTCAAAAGTATGCATTTGTCCTGCTTGGTTATATGAGAAACTCATCCCAATACTTAATTCTCCATAATCTCTTGAAATAACGTTCATCATTCTTTCAAGAACGACGCTATCTGGAACAAAGAACATGAAGAAACACAAAATGTCTCGATATCCAACTTGAACAACGTCACTAATGCCATCAGGTAGTGGTAAAAAATCGAACAAAGCTATACCTTCTCCATCATAGAGATCGATCATGTTTGAAATTGTCTCGGGAAGAACCATAAAATTGACTATGATAAAAGAGTATAGCTCTGGCGGTAACGCTAATACTCCGCCAGTAAGAACTATAACAATTGCATCAATTATCTCGGCTATACCATTTACTATGCTCATTCTCTCAGGATCTAATAAGCATTGAACAATATTACTTATTTGAACTGTGCAATAGATAATTTGGCCACAATATACTATTGAAGGCAAACCGCTACTGCCACTCATAATGTATTCAACATCAAAACAATTACTATCATGAATTTGAGCAAAAGCTCCTCCTTGTAAGCTCTCATCAATTAGTTCCCCTTCATCATTTTGCTGAGGAATCACACAATCAAAGTTATATGATGCATAGTGATAATTTACTAAGTGGAAGGCATAATTGTCTATGAAATCAGCTGACTGAATATTAACAGAATTAAGTGTGTCGAGAATTCCAATTAACGATGAAGCATCATTAACATTGAAGTCGAGGTTCTGATTCACCTGATTGCCAGAAGTTTGATTAATTGAATCTACAAAGCCTAGAAATTGTTGTATCTTTGATTCTAAGTTCTCTACACCTGGAAAGTAAGATACAACCTCAAGAATCTTGCTAACCTCTCTAGAATCTGATATTGCTTGAGAAAAGTACTCATAAGCTCCACTTGATGTAAATTCACTTATCTTCTCCTTAATTCCAAAATCGTCACACAAGTTAATTACATTACTGAGTAATCCCATCATGGAATCCATTGCAATAGCACCGCCTCGATATGAATAGAAGTTGGCTATTGCCAATCTGAGTTCATCTATAGTCATGACTTCCACATTCTCAATGACTAAAGAGCCATTTGGATCTACATTGTTTGCAAGTAATGCATTACAGAAGATTGTGTCGTTAACTTCATTGCTAGTGAAAGCATATATTCCATAGTACTCATAAAGCTCACGATTATACGAAGAAAGAATACTCTCTATTTGAATTTTTAAGGCCCTATCTATAGTGATGCTTCTATTGATTACTACTATCTTAAGTAGATAAGTACTCTCAACTAGAATTAAAGCCGAGAGGATAATTGATAAGAATACAGTTGCTGATCCATGTTTACTAAGCTTTCTCATGAGACAACCTCCACAATGTCTTCATAGATTAATCTATAGCAATAAGACAATCCAGAAAGGAACGAATTCATTTGCTCCTGAGATATACAAGTGGAATTAGCTCTATCAATTTGCTCGTTAGAAAGTATTCGTTCATCTTCACTATGAAACTCAAGCTCTTGAGTAAAATAGTATTCGCACTTCGAACAGTCAAAAAGAATCGTAGCTGGCCCTACAATTAAAGCAGCAAGAATTATTAATATAATCGAAAAAACAATGGTAGATTCCAAAGTCGAACCCATAAAAATCACCCCCATATCTATAAATAGAATACAGGGGCGATGGTTAAAATTTATCGACAAAAAAACACAAAATTCTACAAATCGATTACTATTGTTTCAAAGAGACTCCTTCAGAATCCAATTCATTGACAATAACATCAACCACTTCTTTAACCTCAGCGCTTGTTAATGTTCTTTCCTTGTGTGCAAATAAAATACGCACAGTAATTGACTTACCAGAATCGTCAGAATATGTTCCTACGACAGAAACCTTGCTAACTAATCCAGAGGTATCCATTGAGATTGCTTTACTAATTGGCAAGAAAGAATCTGAGATGAATGTAAGGTCAATTTCTATACCCGGGAACTTGCTTGTCTCTTCATAAGAAATACTATTGTTAATGATGTTTGCAAAATCACTAATATCAATTTCTGCATAAACTATACTAGCCTTCTTATCTATCTTCTTACAAACACTTGGATGTACAACACCAATTTGACCAAGAACAACATCACCAGCGACAACTTCAAAATTATTCTTAATGTGTTGATACGAGTGTTGTGCTTCAACTGACTTAAATGCAAGCTGAGTGTGCTTGATATCGTCAGCAAGTACGCAAAGGACGTTGCGCAGCTCGAAAAATAGAGTCTCAGTATCTTTGATTTTCGAGAATAAAGTAATGCAAAGCTTCTTCTTTTCTACACACAGATTGTTTTCATCCAAGCCGAGTACTACTCTTCCAGTCTCGAAAAGACCAAATTCAGAACTATACGAAGTGTTGTACTTCATCTGGCACAATTGAGTAGGTACTATCGAGCGTCTAATAGTCTCAATGTTTGGATTAGTAGAATTAATCAGTTTGATATTATCCTCAACATCCATTCCAAGAGCCTTGTACTCATCACTGTAAGCCCAAATATAAGATTGAATCTCATGCAAAGAGTATTTTTTTACCAATATGTCCTTTATCTTATCTTCATCAATCTTCTCAATGGAATGCCTCAAAGGATACATTGGTGCATATGCTGTATGAATATCAAAATTGTCATAACCATAGATTCTAGTTATTTCCTCGATGATATCAGCCTTGATAGTAACATCCTTCGTTGCCCTCCAAGAAGGTACTACAACACTAAAATCATCTCCATTATTTGTAACTTTAAAGCCTAATGAACTCAAAGTCTTAATTATAGCTTCGTTGTCGATCTCTATCCCAGTGTATCTATCTACATATTGCTTATTGAAGTCTAAAACAACAGTTTCATACTTGTAAGCATACTCATCAGTCAAAGATGAGACTATCTCAATTCCAGGATCAATTTCCTTCAACAGCTTAACAAATCGTGCAATTGCATAAACAGTGAGTTCAGGATCAAGCGACTTCTCATAGCGCATTGATGCATCAGTACGATGAGACAGTCTTACTGTAGATTTACGTATGGAAACAGAGTTAAAAGTTGCTGACTCCAGTGAAAGAGTGTGAGTATCATCAACAATTTCCGAATCATATCCGCCCATGATTCCTGCAATAGCAACCGGTTTGTCACCATTACAAACCATAAGGGTGTTCTCATCAATATTTCTATCTATACCATCAAGTGTTCTAAAAACAAAAGGTTTGTCAAAACGTCTGATTCTAATGCTCTCTACTTTTCGAGAGTCAAAAGCATGCATAGGCTGTCCTAACTCAAGCATCAAGTAATTTGTAAGGTCAGCAAGCAAATTAATAGAACGCATACCACAATAGAAAAGACGAATTCTCATGTTTACTGGACTAACATTTACCTTGATATTCTCAAATCTCAGGCACGAATATCGTTGACACAAAGGGTCTTCAATCTTCATATCAATAGCTGGTAGATTGTTATAGACAGATAAATCCGTTACTTCTGGAAGCTTAAGCTCTCTCTCAGCAAGAGCTGCAAACTCACGAGCAATTCCATAATGGCACCACAAATCAGGGCGGTTAGTTAAAGACTTGTTATCTACTTCGAAAATAATGTCGTCAATGTCATATAATTCCTTGATATCAGTACCGTTTGCTACATCTTCAAGAATATCCATAATTCCATTGTTTTCGGCGCTAATACCAATTTCCTTTTCAGAACAGCACATACCATATGAAGTGCAACCAGCCAAATCACGCGGTTCAATTACTATGCCATCAACATTCGCGCCCAAAGTTGCAAGCGCTGTTTTCATGCCAACTCGAACGTTAGGAGCACCACAAACGATATCAACGGGCTCAGCTCTACCACAATCAACTTTAAGTAGATGAAGCTTCTTTGAAGAAGGATGGTTCTCAACAGAAAGAATCTGACCCACAACAACGCCAGATAGCTCTTTTCCCATTTCGAAAATCTCATTCTCTACTTCTGCAGTTGAAAGAGAGAAACGACTAATTAGTTGCATTCTATCTAGACCAGTCAAATCGACAAAATCTGATATCCAATTCATTGACAATAACATATACTCTCTCCTATCTCACTCGTCATCTGTGAACTGTGACAAACTCTTCAAGTTTCCACTATTTAGATCACGAATATCTTTAATTCCATACTTCATCATTGCCAAACGTGTTAGCCCTAAACCAAAGGCAAAACCAGTATATATTTCTGTATCAATACCACCGGCTTTAAGTACTTCCGGATGAATCATTCCGCAAGGGCAAAGCTCTAGCCAGCCACTGTGTTTACAAGAAGGACAACCTTCTCCTCCACATATCAAGCAATTAATATCCAACTCGAAGCCAGGTTCAACGAATGGAAAAAATCCAGGACGAAGTCTTACTTTAATATCCTTTTGAAAAACCTCGGACAACATTGTCTTCATGAAGAAAATTAAGTTTGAAATTGAAATGTTCTTGTCTACCATGACGCCTTCCATTTGGAAGAAAGTATTCTCATGGCATGCATCAGTTGCCTCATTTCTAAAGCATCTACCAGGAAAAATCGATTTGATGGTTTTGCCTTCATTTACTAGCGAGTCCTTATATTTCTTATAAATCGCGTTCTGCGCAGCTGAAGTCTGACTCTTAAGAAGCTGACCATTCTCGAGATAGTACGTATCTTGCATATCACGAGCAGGATGATGCTTAGGAATATTCAATGACTCAAAGCACTCATAGTCCGATACAATCTCACTATAATCTTCGACACTAAAGCCCATAGACTTAAAGATTCTCTCGCACTCTCTTTGAACAAGAGTTATCGGATGATATGAACCTCTGGTAAGATCTGCAGGAATCGATATATCAAAATCAGGCATTGCATTTAGCTCAGCCTCGAGTTCCTTCTGCTTCAACTCCTCCATTTTTGAAGTAATCTTCTCCTGTGCTTGATCCTTAAGATCATTTACCTCTTGACCAAAAGATTTCTTCTCTTCAACAGATAAATCCTTCATAAGCTTAAGCAAATCGGTAATTTGACCCTTCTTGCCCAAATACTTAACGCGAACATTCTCTATATCCGCAACACTGGTAATCGAAGCAACTTCATCATTAATCTGATTACTCAACTTCAGTATTCTCTCGTCCATCTTTACCTCCATAAAAAAAGTCTCATAACAAGTATGAGACGAAAATCCGTGGTACCACTCAAATTGCAGTTTCCTGCCACTCAAAGACCTTAATGCAGCCTATACATCTTGTCTTCACAAGAGAGCTCCCGAGTGGAAAATATTGTTGGTTCGAAATGACATCTCAGCATACTGTCACTCTCTGAATTCGTTGGTCCAACACCTTAAGCTCGTTCATTGCTCATTAAATATATATATTGATAGATTACATAATGCTAACCAAAAGGTCAAGAACTATATGAAAAAAGGATTCGTTTGTTTCTGCTGTGAGAGGCAAGTACTCTCTCCGTGACCTGGAAAAATATCGTAGTCTCCAATTAAACTCTTTATTAATCGAATAGAGTCTCGCATTTGCATGTAAGAACCTGTCGGCAAATCCGTTCTTCCAATAGAATCACAAAATATTGTATCTCCGGTAAACATCATCGGTTTGCATGTGTTGTTTTTACTCGAAAAGCAATAACAAACAGAACCCTTGGTATGCCCTGGTGTATTTAGCACCTGACAATAATACTCATCTAAAAATAGCTTAGAATCCATATGACAGACATCTAGTGTCTCGACAACATATTCCTGCGATAACCCCCTATTTTGTGAGCGATTCAAGTTAGCATCTTTAAGTAAAGGCACGTCTTCATGAGACAAATAAAACGGAACATCATCGTGAAGAGCGCTTCTCCACTCATCTACATACATCAAATGATCAAAGTGAGCATGCGTCATTATGACGGCTTTAACCTTTTCTACCGAAAAAGAACTCAAATATGATGTTGTTAAATCAACACCAACACATGGGTCAATAATAATATACCCATTACTATTTGACAGAATGTACATATTGGATTGCAAAGGTCCAAACGGCAATATAGTAATCATCAGATAGGTTTATTATCCCTTAACCACTCACGCCAATCCAAATCTCCTCTATCTATAGCAAGAATTATTGTCTCAGCAGTAGCTAAGTTAGTAGCATACGGAATGTTATTGTAATCACAAACATTCAGAAGTTCATCCGAGCGAGTATACTCTTCTTTCCTTCCATCACGAAGATAAATAACGCAATCAATCTCATTAAACTGAGCACGAGATGCTAATTGCTCAAATCCACTGGAATAATCAACTGATAAGCCAGACACCTCAATATCAACAGATGTCTTCAATAGCTTGGCTGTATTATATACAGAAATGAGTTGATGCTTCGATAGTAACGCACGATAGGCTATACAAAAGTTAACTAGAAGCTCGTTTTTCCTTTTATCCGCCATCAATACAATCTTCATTAAGCATACCCCTTCTATATTTTATATAATTCTATGTGAAATGAAAAAGTATAGCAATAGATAATCTAACAAAAATAATAAAATCATTTTGTCAATAATAGCTATAGAATTCCTTCTCACATAACTCTTTGATCAGTAATTCAATTTGGCATAGCTTCGGGAGTAACTGAATCTAAGTAATCTCCGGTTATAGGAAACGAATCGATAACTGCTGAAGCTTGATCATAAATAACACCAAAGTACTCAGCAAGAATCTTTTCAGCAATTACTACTGTTGAAGCTCCCCATTCCCCTTTTTCGACAACTAATGCAATTGCTATCTCAGGATTATCAGCAGGCGCATAACAAACAAACAAGCCATTAGAATACTCAAGTCGGATATCTTCATAACCGGTTTCTGCTGTACCCGTCTTACAACAAACTGGAATTGGGAAACTCGCTAGATTCTCTTGCGCTGTTCCTTCCCATATGCTCGTTCCAGTTACTACGCATCTCATAGCATTTCGAACGGCATTAATGTTTTCCTCCTGAATACCTAAAGGGATTGATTCAGTTTGACCTTGGTATAGTATTGCACCATCAGAACCAACAACGCTATCAATTACGTAAGGCGTAACAAGGGAATTTGTTGCTATTGCTGCTGTGTATCTACAGAGCTGAAGAATAGTAAAGCAATTGTCGAACTGACCGATAGCAGATTGAGCTGTATCAGCAGGAAACCAAGTTCTGTCATATTCAGATTCGTGGAGCAATCTTTTCGTATCTCGGCTTGCTCGAACTCCACAAATCTCACCTGGAAGATCAATACCACTATACTCACCCAAACCTAAGCGCTCTCCCATAAGGTCGATATTATCTATTCCTGTCTCAACTCCTAGAAGCATAAAATAAATATTGCACGACGTAGCCATGGCGCTATTTAGATTCAACGGTCCATGTCCACCTTCTGGGAACTCCAAGCAATTAAATCCCCAACCTCCAATATCAATTGGGCTCTCACATCTAATCCAATTCGCATCTGGCGTAATAGCACCACTTTCTAGACCAGCAAGCGCTGTGCACATTTTGAAGGTTGAACCTGGGGCATATTGAGACATAATCGCTCTGTTCCACAAGGGCATGTCCTCAGATGTTACTTGCTCATACTCTTCGATACCAAGATAGTACTGCAACTGCTCTTCTGCTTGTTCATCACCATACATCGAAAGAATAAAGTCATTTGGATCATAATTTGGATAAGAACCCATCGCAAGTACTGCGCCTGAATTAACATTCATTACAACAAAAGCACCAGCATCAGCTGTAGCATATCCAGTATGCCTGATCATCTCATCAGCCTCAGCGTCTTCAATATATTGCTTCAAAGCTTCTATTCCGACTCTTTGTAAGTTGGAATCAATTGTAAGATTAACTGTTGCACCAGATACTGGTTCTGTTCCATAGTTTGAAGGGAAAAATGTTCCTTCAGCTCCTTCGGCTGTCCAAATGCTATATGTAGATATACCTGATGTTCCGTGCAAATACCTCTCCATTTGAGATTCGACCCCTGATTGTCCCACAAGATCCCCACTTGTATAACCATATGGTGCCAAATCACTTAATGTCTCTTGCGAAATACTTCCAACATATCCAACAACATGACAAGAAATCTGCGCCAATGGGGTATACGCTCGACGATAAGTTACAGTTGATATGACGCCCATGTAGTGATAGTTTTGCTCTTGCAATAGCATAATCAAATCATCAGGAACGTCGATAGCAATCTCTACCGGTGTACCAGTATTAAATGACCATTCATCTTGAAAGATTTGATATCGAACTCTAATGATTCTATATGCCTCATCTTCAGTGTAAGAAGTATCAACATTAAACAGTTGTCTCAAATATAAAAAGAAAACCTGAGGATCTGTCTTAACATATGAATCAGAATAGGTAACAATAACACCTTGAGCATCATCAGTTAGTCCAAATAGATTAGTGTTGGTCTGCCATAATCTTACTTCCTCATCTTCCACTTTGAAAGCAAATGGATTAACCGAGAAGTAATCATCAAGCCCGGAAACTGATACGCAATTATACTCATCAAAGAGATAGCTTAACTCCAAACACATCGCATTTAAATCATTATCTTCAAGATAAGCATTTGAAAGAAGAACAGTATTTGATGCCTCACTATATGCCAACGTTAAACCATTACTATCCAAGATGCTTCCGCGAGGAGCGTCGACAGTATATTGACGAACTACACCTTTTGAAGACTGAGATATCATCTTCTGGTAATTCGAAAATTGCAAAGTACTAGTCATAACTAAAATGATTACACCAAAGAGACAGAAAATGGCTCCTAACATGAAGTATCTGTTTCTAAGAATAGATAGAACTTGAAATAGAATACTGTCATTACGTTTTCTGTTTTGATATGAGGCATCAAAAGCACTCGCACTCTTCTTGTCTACGTTCTTAGCCATAAATCGTCACCTCCAGAAAGGAAATTCTTCGATAGCGAAGGGTTTACGCCTTTACTGTACGGACCAATAAATCTTAAAACAAGAATCATAGGGCCGGCAATTATCACATTCAAAAGCAATGTAGGCAAAATAGAATTTACAACTATTTGATAAAAAGAAAGATTATAGGAAGTTCTAGAAAAGAATTGCATAACTGCAGCCATAATCAAATGCCCGATTACTTTGTAGCAAATGGTACAGAATATGACACAAACAAATGCGAAAGCAGCGTTTCTGTTCATTCTTTTCGTAAAGAAGGAAGATGAAATGGATGCAGCTATAAACATCATAAGCATCCCAATACCTATCGATGCAGTTACATTTCCTTGGCTATCCGTGAAAGAAGGTCCAGCAAAATAATCTCTTATGAATCCAACAATAATACCTACTACAGCACCATCGGCAAAGCCAAAGAAATAACCAACTAAAATGACATAAACTAACATTAAATCGGCCACTTGACCAAACAAAGTTAATCTATTAGGAAAAGAAACCTGAAAGCACGAAAATAATAGTGTAAAAATGACATACACTATAATCTTACGTATTAGAATCTTTTTTTCCACAGATAAATTCATCACTCACCTGCTGTAGCGGTTGTCTCACTACTAGCGACATCTTCATCCGCAGGAGGAATGGCATCTGCTTGCGGTATCATGATAAACACATCCTTCAAATCTCCAATTTGTGAATATGGACGAAGTGTAGCAGTTACATTCAAGGGGTTGGAATAATCAACACTCTCAATGACTCCTATAGGTTTTCCTTGTGGAAATAAGCCACCATTACCAGATGTAACTATCTCGGTTCCAACTTCTATAACATCATCGGAAGAGAATCCTGACACCAAGCAGAGTCCTTGAAACTTAAGTGAAGCATCGCCAGAAACCGTAACAATTACACCATTTACTTCGTTGATTTTTGCACTTACTACAAATCCTTCATGCAATAGTGGAAGAATTTTGCTTTCGGAAGATGATGTCTCAATTACTCTTCCAATTAAGTTCATCGATGAATCAACAACTGCTAACGACTGACCAGGAATTACTTCTATTCCATCATTAACGCCTGAACTTATTCTAATTACAGAAAACCATTCATCCGCTTCTCTTGATACTATAGAGGCGCCATATACATCGTAATTACTAAAGGTGTCCTTAATTTGAAAAGCATCCCTAAGTTCCTCATATCGAATTCCAGCCTCTTCATTCTGTGTTAATTGATATTGAAGATCAGCTATCTGAGCCCTAAGCTCTTCATTCTCTCTACGAATAGCCATTCCATCTGTTACAGCAGACCAAAAATCCGAGAAAGCATTTCCCGTATCCTTGACTACGCTTTGAATAGGCGAAAGGATTGCACCAAACGGCTTGTAAAGGTACTTAATTGGACTTCCTGGCACTAGTCCCAAAAGAATGAATGCCAATAGAAGCACTACAACAGAAACGATAATGAACCATTTACTTGTTAGTATTCGTCTCAAAAGATGCCGCCTTTCATTTAAAACACATTTACAGAGCATTACTATTTTTTCATTAAATTAATACATATGCAAGATACAAATGAATTAATAATGAGCACACAGATATCCCAATATAGAGAAAATGTCGGCTATTACGCCGACATCAAGTATTTCATTCTATGAAATGCAATTAAGCTTTTTTTGCTCCGCAGCACTTCTTATACTTCTTACCGCTTCCACAAGGACATGGATCATTACGTCCAATATTCTCAGCATGAGCAATATTCGCATCTCTATACTCACGATTAAGCTCAGCTAACTTATCCTCATCAAATACTTTCTTCCAAGAAGGAAGCTTAAACAACCAAGTTGCCTTAGCTTCTCTCATCTTAATGAATAACTTATCATAATCAATGTCTAAGAAGATTTCAGTATCATCACCAACAGTTGTGACATCCATTTCATTTTTAATACTTTCTTTAATGCCATCAAGGAACCCAACAAAAACATCCATCGTATCCTTGCTAAACCCAAGTCTATCAGCTATCTCAGAAGCCTTACCTTTTAACAGTTCTGAATTATTGGGATAAGAACCAAGAATCTTATCATAAGCATCCTTCTCCAATACATAGTAAAAATTTATGTACTGCGAATAAGCATTCTGATCAGTAATTGTCTCAGATTTATTAATCCACGTCTCGTAATATGTACTCATTTAATCCTCCAAAATGAATTTATAATTTAGTTGCTATAGCCTTGAGGAAGTTCTCTGTATTTACTACTTCCTTCTTTTCCTTCTTCAACAATGACTTCAAGTCACCTGTAATTGTTCCTTCTTCTATAGTCTCAATTGAAGCTTTCTCCAAACGATTTGCAAAATCTTCCAACTCAGAAAGTCCATCCAGCTGAGCTCTCTTACGCAAAGCTCCAGTCCAAGCAAATAAAGTAGCCATTGGATTCGTTGAAGTTGATTCGCCCTTCAAATACTTGTAATAATGACGAGTAACAGTGCCATGAGCGGCTTCATATTCGTATTTCCCATCTGGCGAAACCAAAACAGATGACATCATTGCCAAAGAACCACAAGCGGATGCAAGCATATCGCTCATTACATCTCCATCATAATTCTTACATGCCCAAAGAATGCCACCCTCGCACTTCATTATTCTTGCAACAGCATCATCGATAAGTGTATAAAAATACTCTATGCCTGTTGACTCAAATTTATCCTTATACTCATTTTCGAAAATTTCTGCAAAAATATCCTTGAATCTATGGTCATAAGTCTTAGAAATAGTGTCTTTCGTAGCAAACCACAAAGATTGCTTAATATCCAATGCGTAAGTAAAGCAAGATCTAGCAAAAGAGGCAATCGACTTGTCAGTATTGTGCATTCCCAAAATGATACCATCATCCTGGAACGTAAATATCTCTTGCTTCTTAGTTGATCCATCAGGAAATGTAACCAGTAGTTCAGCTTTACATCCAGCATCTACTCTCATCTCAGTATCACGATAAACATCGCCGTAAGCGTGACGAGCAATAGTAATAGGCTTCTTCCATGTTGTTACAAATGGATCGATACCATCAACAATAATTGGAGCTCTAAATACAGTTCCATCTAACATAGCTCTGATAGTACCGTTAGGGCTCTTCCACATCTTACTTAAGTTATATTCTGTCATACGCTGCGCATTCGGAGTGATAGTCGCGCACTTAACAGCAACACCTAACTCCTTAGTACGATTAGCAGAATCAATAGTAACTTGGTCATTTGTCTCATTACGATTAATAAGACCAAGGTCAAAATACTCTGTCTTTAGGTCAACGAAAGGCAAAATTACTATGTCCTTAATTTGCTTCCATATTATTCTTGTCATTTCATCGCCATCCATCTCAACTAATGGCGTGGTCATCTTAATCTTATTCACGGCAACCTCCGTTCAAAATCATTTCTAAATAGCGAATTTATTGTAAAGCAAGTATCGTAAGTAGTCAAACAAAACTACTATACACATGCTAAACAAATCAAAGACTCAAGTGACTCTCTTTCGTCCGCCTTGCCACTCTTTATTAAGTAATCTTTATTGCAACACATATCAAATAGTTTCAACAATCTACTCATATCAAATCTAGCCGCCTGTTTATAAAGCTTACCAGCTACAAATGGATGGCAAGAAAGCTTACTAATTACTTCTCGTTCGCTATTACAATCCTTAGCACATATCAATTGACGAAGGTGTCTAGCAAACATGAAGCGTATCTTTGAGCACGGTTCTTTCAATACGAGTAGCTTATCAAGAACAACAAGAGCTGTAGAACTATCCTTGCTTCCAATAGCATCAGTAATAACAAATACAGTACCGCTAATATCAGGAGGACACATAAGCTCTACTATTTCCTCATCCACGTGAGATACCTTCTCACCTACACAATACAAAGATATCTTCTCTACTTCATTAGAAATCCTTCGCATACTCTTTTCGCAGCGTTCTACAATACCTGTTGAGGCTGCTTCATCTATCGAAACCCCATCACGCGAAAGGCGTTTGAATATCCATTTGCATAAAGAAACGTCATCTAGAAATGAAAGCTCTGCTACCACTCCATTATCCTGAAACGCCTTCATAATTGCCTTCTTGCGCTTATCAATAGTCTTCTCAACAAATATTACAACACAAGAGGACGGTATGGATTCCAGTAACTTACATATTTTATTCGAGTATGTCTTATCAGGATCATTCATAGTAAACAATCCACAATCATTAACAACAATTACGCGCCTCGCGGAAAGCCACGGAGGAGTTTGAATATTCTCTATAATAGAATCTAATCCATTCTTTATATCAAGTCTATTAATTCTGACATAATCCATAGGAATCGCTTCATCACTAATGTACTTCTTCTGAATTGCTTTTATAGAAATGTCAATAAAATAATCTTCTTCTCCAAAAAATAGAAAAAGGTTGCAAACGTCTTGTCCACGCAAGTAATCGCTCAACGATTTGTTATTCATAATACTTGTTGAAGTGGCCATCTTATGTTTGCCTCCCGAAAAGAACTAACAGAAAATCTATTCCCAGAAATTGTAACAATAATCGCTCCATTTTGCGAGGTAGAATAGTATGACACATCAAATGATTCTAACCTCTCTAGCGTTGTGTCTGCAGGATGACCATATCTATTATTGGCTCCAACAGAAATTACCGCAAATTCCGGTTTAACTCTATCAAGAAAGTCATCACTAGTCGAACCACTACTTCCATGATGAGCAATTTTAACTATCTCGCACTCTGGCAATAAATTACTTTCAATCAAAGCTGTCTCAGCTTTGATACTAATATCACCAGTAAAAAGAATATCAACATCATTACACGAAACCCGAAGAACCATACTGTTATCATTCGCATTATCAAAGATAATATTAGGTTGAATATAACTAATGGTAATAGATTTACTAAGACTAATACTTGGCTCATTAGTTACAAGTTCAACTAAGTCTTGGTTAATTACTTTCTCGTTCGGAGAAGAAACGATAATTTTTCTTACTCGGTTGCTCTCAATTAAAACATTTGTAGAACCCGAGTGATCTTCGTCCCAATGACTTATATATAGATAATCCAATTTACTAATACCATAGAAATCTAACAAAGGAAGTACAGTACTAGTTCCATAGTCTTCTGTTCCTGTATCTATCAATGCGCACTTATCTTTCGATAGAACCAAACATGAATCCCCTTGTCCAACATCAATGAATATTATCTTGGCATCAGGACCTAGGACTACTTCCCCTATGTTAAGCAAAATACATGATATAAGCACCAAGGAAATTGGTTTCATCATAGTCTTCTTTATAGCACAACTAGGCAATAGCTTAATTATTCCAAACAGTAACAAAGCTATAACAAGATATTGCTCTAGGCCTGCAGAGCAAATAGCCAAATTAGAAAATAAACAGCATTTTCTTAGCAATTTATATAGTAAATTACAACATATAGATACTGGAGAGATTAGTGGGAAAAATGAGCTTATCAGTATGGAAGGGAAAAATGATATACATGCAACGCTTGCTATAAAAGTAGCTAATAGAGATACCAATATATGAATAAGACCAATTCTATAATTTGTTTCAACCCAAAATAGCATTAGACCAATCTGAGATGAGATTAGAATTATGAAAGGATTGAGAAATCTCTTGTAATTGCATTTTGATTTAAATCTCTTTTGAATTTCATATGAGAACACTTTAATCGACAAACACGCTGCAAATGACATTCTAAATCCAATGCTTAAAGAGCAAAATGGATTTCCTACTATCATTACTATAGCAGCCAAAGCCATGCCAGAATATGAGTCTCGAGAGAAGTATGAACACAAACTCATACATAGCGCCCTACTTACGGAATCTGTCCAACCTGTAAGAATAGAAATTGCAAAGCAGATTGCAATATAGATAGCACTTTTCCCTCTTTTCTCCTTAAAGAAAATGTCTGTTATAACAGGTAGAAGCATCAGATAAGAAGAAAAATGTGAACCACTTACAGCAAGAATGTGAGAACAATTCGCACTTGAGAAGTAGTCTACTACTTCATTATCCACTAAAGATTTGTCACCAAGACATATTGAAGCCACAAGTCCCTTTGTAAGTTCATCATAGCCTTTGCCTACAGTGTCAATCATATATGTCTTAATTTTGAAAATGAAACTGCTTATTTCATTCGCAGTTATTATAAATACATTGGAAGAATGACAAATACTCAGTATTTTGGGGTTTTCAACACATATAAATATGCCCTTCTGTTCTAAGAAATTCTTATAGTCAAATTCTCCAGGATTACGGGAACAATTTGGTTCACATAGCTCGCCAATAAAAGTGACTCTGTCGCCAAGTTGAACGTCCTCTTCAGTAGAGATAATTGATTTACCTATATTATCAATATCTACTGTACATTTATGTGTGCCATCGAGAAGCAAAGAAACTTCTATTACTGTTGCATTGTAGCTTTTGAAATCATACGAAATTTTCTTGTTAATGTATCGAAAACGAATACTAGAAAAACAGAGTAAGATAACAAGAAAGTACATCAGAGTTCTCTTATACTCTTTGGAACATATAGCTAACACTAAAATAATTAACAGTTCGATAAGTATTGAAAAAACAGTTAAGCAAAAAGAGTTTCTCGACACGAACGACAAAGAAGAAGACGTGAATGCTAAGATAGCTGGAATTACCAAAGGCCTTCGATTGACTCTCTCGAATAATTCCTTAATGAATATGTATGTTGACTCAATAATTCTCTTGCACATGAAGCACCTCTTTTTAAAATTTTATAAGAACTTGAAGAGAAGCTTTTCTACAATTCATTACATTTTTCGACAAGTGAGATGCTTTTGTCTATATAATTAATAAGCAATTGAATGCTTTTTGGACAATTAAGCAAAGGTGTTTTTGATAAGTCTCGTATATAATTTAATTAATGTTGAATTTGGAGAAATTATGAAAGTTAATTTTCGCAATACAAGTTTTTGGGGAACAGTTTACGATACTTCTTCTTGTCCCCCTTCAGATAAGCCCGAGATAGTGCTCTCCGGTAAATCAAATGTAGGCAAATCCTCCTTGATAAATGCTCTATCTGACAACAAGAAGCTTGCAAGAGTGTCGCAAACTCCTGGAAAGACGCGTTCTGTAGTATATTTTGAGGTTGATAAAAAGTTATATATAGCTGATTTACCGGGATATGGCTACGCTAAAGTATCCAAGGAATTGAGAGATACTTTTTCGAAAATTGCAGATGACTATTTCGCTTCAGGGAGACCTTTTAGTCTAGTCCTTCACTTGATTGACATCAGACATAGCCCCTCGAAAGAGGATGTCGCTATGCTAGGCTACCTGAATGCTACCAATATCCCCTATTTTGTAGTGTTTACTAAGTGTGACAAGTTTTCCAAACAAGAACTTCAAAAACGTTTGAAGGATTTAAATTTTGAATATGGTTTTCAAGAAGATGCAATTATTTATGCCATTTCTTCTTCAAAAAAGGTCGGAATAGAAGATTTAAGGGCGGGAATTGAGGATTTTTTGTGTAATATAAATATTGAGTAGAAAGAAACGTTTCGCTACAATATTTAATGTTGATTTTAAGCGAGTTATGAATGATACTTTAACTATATGTGAGGTCAATTTTGATGGGAAATACTACCGACATTGGTTCTAATGATTCATCATATTCCGAACTCCAATTGGAGCCTTTTGGCCCGCTTGGCATTATTTGCCATACGGCGAATAAGGACTTCGCTCGTAGTGTTAGCAACATTCTTTATGAGAAGCGTAAGTCGCGTAGTGAAACACGAGCAAATTCATATGTTGAGAATCCTGGGTACCTGAGAAGTGATTATCTTATTGAGTCCAACTTAACACGATTCCAGACTGGAGAAGGAAAGTTTGCACTCACTGAGACCGTTAGAGGTCATGATGTTTTCATAATCACCGACGTATTATCTTATAACCAGGATATTTCCTTATCTGGTTTCCCTCATGTTATCTCTCCTGACGACCACTATAGAGATTTACTAAGAATCATTTCCTTGTGCGTAAGTAAAGCTAGAAGAATAAACATAATAATGCCATTTGTATACGAAGGAAGACAAGATCATGCTGATTCTCGAGATGTATCGCTAGATTGTTCTGCCTTTCTTAAGCAAATTCACAGCCTTGGCGTAGCTAATTTGATTATTTTCGATCCTCACGATGCAAGAATTACGAATTCCGTTCCCCTTATGGGAATTGAGTTGCCTCGTTCCGCGTACAAGATTATTAGCACTTTAATTAATTCCTTCAGTTCAATTGTTCTCGATGCTGAGCATACTACAGTAATTAGCCCTGATGAGAATGGAGTGAACAGAGGAATTTTTTATGCTTCTATGCTCAATCTACCGCTTGGAATTTTCTATCGTAACAAAGATTATTCGCATAAAGTAAATGGCATTAACCCTATTATCAACTATCAGTACCTTGGCGACGACCTAAATGGCAAGGATGTAGTGATTGTTGACGATATGATTAACTCTGGCGATACGATGCTTAGAACTGCCGCGCAAATAAAGAAACAGAATGCTCGTAACATATACTGTCTCTCCCCTTTTGGAGTTTTCACGAACGGCTTGAAGGATTTTGACAAGGCATATGAAGACGGAATTATCAAGGCAGTTCTTTGTACGAATCTAATATATAGAAGACCGGAACTTTTAAAGAGAGACTGGTATATCGATGTAAATATGTCACCATACGTGGCGCGCATTATCGATGCGCTAAATGTAAACGAGTCCGTCGGAAAACTGATCAACTCTACTTCTAGAATTACTGATTTACTCGGACAGGTTCGAATTGGCGAGATTTTTGATGAATTTGAAAGATAAAAAGGAAGGTACGATGCAAAATGATTTCAGCTCCAAATGATGAAAGATCCTACTCACGCTATAACCAATATGGTGACAACCCAATGGCTCCTGTAGGTCCTATTGGAATGATTCCACTAAAAGGAAGCGTAGCTTTCTCAGAACAAGTAAACTATTACTTGAATAAGAGAAGAATGGAATATCAGCAGGAACAATTTATCTCCAAGTATCCTGGCTTCCTAAGAAGCGACTACTCAATAAGTGTTGATACGCCACGTTTCTCTTCTGGTGAAGGAAAAGCAGTAGTCCAAAGCTCCGTAAGAGGTCATGACTTGTATATATTAGCTGACGTAATGAACAGTTCTTGCACTTATAAGCTCTTTGGGCAAGACAACAGAATGAGCCCAGATGATCATTATCAGGATTTGAAGCGAGTAATTCTTGCATGTTCTGGAAAAGCAAGAAGAATCAACGTAATCATGCCATTCCTTTATGAAAGCAGACAGCACAAGAGAAATTCACGTGAGTCCTTAGATTGTGCTTTTGCGTTGGAAGAGTTATACAATCTTGGAGTTGCAAACATTATTACCTTTGACGCTCATGACGAGCGAGTTGCTAACGCTATTCCTTTATCAGGTTTTGAAAGCATCCCAGCTACTTATCAAATCATCAAAGAAATGTATAGACAAATTCCAAACCTTAACTTCTCAGATGGAAAGTTCATGATTGTTTCCCCTGATGAAGGCGGTATTACAAGAGCTATGTACTTCGCATCTATTCTTGGTGTTCCTCTAGGTACTTTCTATAAGAGAAGAGATTACACAAGAATTGTTAACGGTCGTAACCCTATCATTGCTCATGAGTTCTTGGGTGAATCCGTTGAAGGTCTGGATATTCTTATCATTGACGATATGATTTCTTCAGGTGACTCAATTCTCGATATCGGTCGTGAAATGAAGGCACGTGGTGCACGAAATGTATATTGCTCAGTTACTTTCGCATTATTTACAGAAGGTATCGATAACTTTAATAGAGCATATGAGGAAGGCATTATTAAGAAGGTATTCGCAACAAACTTGATTCATAGAAGACCTGAGTTACTTGCTGCTCCTTGGTTTGCAGACGTAAACATGTGCAAGTTCGTTGCCTTACTAATTGACGCTATTAATCATGATTCTTCCCTATCTAACTTGATTAATCCAACTGAGAAGATCAAGAAGTTGCTTACCGAAAAGGGTGAGATTCAGTCTGAGTGATTATCTTTTGAGATTATTTTATGTGATAGAATAGGAGGATAAGGATTTCTTATCCTTCTTTTTTTGGAGGCAAAATGGCAAGCGCAAAAAACAACTCAAATTCGAAGACTAATAAGCAAGGAAGCAAGCCTAGAAGTAAATCCAGTATTACTTCTAAAAAAGCTAATCAACAGACATATGTTAACGAAGATAATACAGTGTCTTTCGCTGATTTGTTTCATGCTTTTTCGAAAACTAAAGCATTTCGTTTCATTGTCATAATTCTAGCTATAGCCGCAGTTTTTTGCATAGATTTGCTAGTTTCGATGAATAGCTACGATTTATTCTTTACTATTTTGGGCTTTGAGATAATTACAGTAGCTTTAGTTTGGGTGGTAAGAATAGCATTAGGCTCGAGCAAGAGTTCAAAGAATCTTCCTACTTCTGGACCGGAGGGAACAAATAATGTCTCTTGACGGCATCACCACACAATTACTTGCCGAGGAACTAGACAGCGCTCTTTCAAATTCTCGCATAGATAAGATATTTCAACCAGATAAGTACACGATTGTATTACACCTAAGATCAAATGCAGGCGTTAAGAAATTGCTCATTTCCTTTTCGCCTTCTTGTGCGCGCGTGGGCTTATGCTCATCTGCTCGTGAGAACCCACTGGTTCCTCCCTCTTTTTGCATGCTTTTGCGAAAATACATGTCAGGTGCAAGAATTACATCAATTACGAATCCTGGCTGTGAGCGAATCGTAGAAATCAATGTTAGTACTACAGACGAGTTATACGATAGCCAAAACTACCGCTTAATAATTGAATTAATGGGTAGATATAGTAATTGCATACTTGTTAATGGATCTGACAAGATACTTGACTCAGCAATACATGTTGATTTTGACATTAGCAGAGTACGCGAAGTAATGCCAGCTAGAATATATTCCTATCCACCAAAGCAAGAGAAACTCACGCCTCAAGAAGCGATGAAGTTATGCGATGATAATAGACTTCCAATAAAAGACGATGAGATAATGCGACCTTCTGACAAAGCATTATTAAATTCAATTCTTGGATTATCTCCACTTATCGCTAGTCAATTATGCATTAAGGCTGATATAGATACTCGCACAGCAATTAAGAATTTATCTGATTTCGATCGTGAGAATTTGATAAAAGTAACTTCTTCGTTCTTAAAATCATTTATCAAGAGAGAGTATTCTCCCTTTATTTATTCATCATCTGACGATACACCTATCGAATACTCAGCTTTTGAGCTAGTTGGATTTCCTAAGGAAAAAAGATTCTCGACTATATCTGAGTGCATAGAGGAGTTCTATAGCGTTAAAGACTCGAATATTGTTCTAGAGAATAGCAAGCAACGACTCATCCAAATTGTATTCAATGCACTTAGCCACGCAAACAAGAAGGATGAGATACATAAAGCAGACTATGCAAATGGTCAAAAAGCTAGCAAGTTCAAGCTTTATGGCGACTTAATCCTATGTAATGCCCACCAAATTCAGCCAAAATCAACATCTATCACATGCATAGACTATATTAGCGACTCTCAAGATGGACCTATTGAAATATCGATTCCTCTCGATCCGGCTCTAAGTGCTTCCGATAACGCGCAGGAATACTATAGAAAATTCCGTAAAGCAAAGCGTAAACTTGAGCTTTCCGAAATCTATTTAGAGGAAGATCGAAAAACTATAGAGTATCTTCGTTCATTAAAAGCAGCAATAGTAGGTGCATCTTCAAAGGAGGATATTGATGCTGTTGAAGAAGAGATTGTAAGTGTTTCGGGATTATCCTCAATTAAAGATAAAAGATCTACAGAATCTAAAGTGAAGGTAAACCCTAACACTTCTGTTGGCATGGCAAAATCTGGAAAAGCATCCTCTCGAGCACTTAGAGTTGCTGCCCAAAGAGCCAAGGAACTGCAAAGAATTACTAATAAGAAAAACGAAGAGCATAATAAGACCAGTAACTATCGAGAATTCACCTCATCTGATGGATACACGATTTTGTGTGGGCGTAACAACATCCAAAATGATGCGCTAACTTTCAAAGTATCAAATAAAAAGGATTGGTGGTTTCATGTAAAAGGCGCCCCAGGAACTCATGTTCTTCTCAAATCCAATCCCAATGATTCCATGCCTTCAGATGTAGCAATTCTAGAAGCAGCTCAGATTGCCGCTTTCTTCTCTAAAAGTATCATCATTGAAGAGCGATTAAGCAAAGACGGCACGAAGCCAGGAATAATTCGCGCCGAAATCGACTATTGTCCTGTATCTCACGTAAAGAAGATCCCCAAGGCAAAACCCGGAATGGTTATCTACGAAGGATACTACTCAATCGTCGTCGAGGCTAAGCTTCCTCAAAGCTCTTAAGTATCTTGTCCCTATATTTTGACTCTTCAAGCGACAATATACATCCACAATACTTCTGTCTATAAAGACCAATTTCTCTTGCCATATCTTGACCGGTTCTGTAGCCATCGCGAAAATCATGGTACTCGAACTTGGTTCCATACTTCTTTGCTTTCTCATTCGCAATTCTTACTATCTCTTCGTGATTCTGATACGGGCTAACAAGAAGCGTAGTTGTAAACGCGCGATAATCATGACTAGCACAATACTCCGCTACCATATCTATTCGCATGTCATAGCACATCTCGCACCTTGAGTTAAATGAAGAAAGAAACTGGCAATCCATCCAATAACTCTCAAGAGAAGAACCTACTTCAATTAGTTCTTCATTATAATATGAAGCTACAATACGAAGGTTATCTAGTCTACGCTTCCATTCGAACTCAGGATGGATATTGGGATTGAACCAAAACATATCTAATTCAGTATTCTTTGACTTGAGAAAACTGATTGGATACATAGAACAAGGACCACAGCAGCAATGTAAGAGTAACTTATCCATGTTATACCTCAGCAACCTGATGCAAAACCATTCTTCTCTAAGAATCCATTAGGAATTGGCAACCCCATATGCTCAAATGCTCTCTTAGTAAGAATTCTTCCTCGCGGTGTCTTGGCAATAAACCCATTTGCTAGTAGGAATGGTTCATATACATCCTCTATGGTAACAGGATCCTCACCAGTACAAGCAGATAGTGTCTCCAACCCAACTGGTCCTCCGTTGAAAACATCAGCTATAGTATTCAATACTCGTCTGTCTATTGCATCAAGCCCAATGTCATCAATATCTAAAGCACGCAAGCCAAAATTTGCCACCTGAGCATCAATGCAATCCTTACCTAAATGTAAAGCGAAATCTCTCATGCGTTTAAGTAATCGAATAGCTATTCTAGGAGTTCCACGAGATCTGCCAGCGATATTCAAAAGTCCGTCCTCAGAAATCTTAACGCCTAAAATATCTGCATCTCTTCGAAGAATGGAAGATAGTTCATTAGTGTTATATAACTCAAGACGATGTATGATTCCAAAGCGATCGCGAAGAGGAGCAGAGAGCAATCCTGCTCTTGTAGTTGCACCTACTAAAGTAAAGTGCGGCAGATCCAAACGAACAGAACGAGCAGAAGGTCCCTTACCAATAACTAGGTCTAAGCAGTAATCCTCCATAGCTGGATACAAAATCTCTTCTACACTTTTATTCAATCTATGGATCTCATCAATAAACAGTACTTCATTCTGGTTTAAATTAGTAAGAATAGCAGCTAAATCTCCAGCCTTCTCAATGGACGGACCAGTAGTAATGTGTAGCCCAACCCCTAGCTCAGATGCAATTATTCCTGCTAATGTTGTCTTTCCTAATCCAGGCGGACCATATAGAAGAATGTGGTCTAATGACTCTTCTCTCTTCTTAGCACTGTTAATAAAAATCTTGAGATTAGTCTTAATCTTATCTTGTCCACTATATTCCTCAAAAGCTATTGGACGAAGAGTTTTCTCATCGCGATCCTCGAATTGCCTGGTTCTGCCAATTACTCTCTCTTCATCATCATTATCGTAAAAACTCATAATATCTCCATTATCATAAAAGCCTTCATCATAATCTATCGAACTAGTTCTTCATCATCATCTTCAAAGAGTTCTTGATCAGTTGTTGCAAGTCACATTCTTCTGCATAACAACTACACACACTCTCATAAGCATCCTCTTCTCTATAGCCTAATACTATCAATGCATTAATCGCGTCATTTACAACATCTGAATCTGGTGAAGATTCCATGACACTTTTGCTTACTCTAATATTAGGCATTCTGCCAAGCTTCTTCTTAAGCTTATCAGATAATTCCAGTACGATTCGTTCAGAAGTCTTCTTTCCCAGCCCCTTAACCTTCGTTAAAGCAGTCGTATCCCCATTAATTACTGCAAATGCCAATCTATCAGGCTCAATTTGAGAACAGATTGCTTGAGCTACCTTAGGACCTACTCCACTAACAGTAATCAACTGAAGAAAAATTTCCTTCTCTTCTCTGCTAGAGAATCCAAATAAAGATATATCATCTTCCCTAACATTCTGATATGTATATACAGTCACATAACTACCTAAGTCACCTAGGTTACTAGATATTCCCAAAGGACAAATAATATGGTATCCAATATCACCGTTGTCTACTACGATATAGTCTTCTTCTCTTATTACTAATTGTCCTTTAATATAAAAGTACATGTTCACCTCAATATTCGATTTGAAGGATGCTCTATCCTCAAGTGATTAAATTGATTCACTTGTTTTGTCAGACATCAATTGTATCACCGTCTTGCTTGTACTAGTCGCGCAAGGTTTCATCTTAGGAGCTAACTCCTCCCAGCCCTTTTTACCATATCTTCCATATTGATAACCAGATACGGCAAGTTCAGATATGTTAGTACCAGAATGAGCCATACAAATTGCTACAGCCAATCCATCAGCTGCATCATCAGGCTTAGGAATTTCATTAAGTCCAAGCAAACTCCTAACCATTTGTGTTATTTGATTCTTGTCAGCCTTGCCATATCCGGTAACAGCATGTTTGATTTGTCCTGGAGTGTATTCATAAACTGGAATTCCTGATCTTGCACCCTCAACAACAACAACACCACGCGCTTGAGCAGTACCGATAGCTGTAGTAGTATTATGTCCGAAAAAAAGCTCCTCTACAGCCATATAGTCAGGATGATAAACATCTATTAGAGCTCTAACCTTCTCACTAATTGACAACAATCGTAAAGGAAAATCAACATTAGCTTTAGTAGAAATAACTCCATAATCCAAACAAGTTAGCTTGTTTCCTTCAGAAGAGATAACTCCATATCCTGTAATAGCATATCCAGGATCAATACCCAATATTATCTTCTTGCCAGAACTATGGTACATTAAATCACCTCAAACATTTGTTCTTTTTATTATACACATCGATTAGTAAATGCGCAAGAATTCTATTAGACTAACGTAGATATAATTATAGGGCCTTTCTCAACTGGGATATCGCAAATCTCATATGCATCCAAAGCGTATGAAGCTGCCGTGTCAACCTTCTCATCATCTGCCTCAATACTTCTTCCAACATATATTGAACATAATGTATCTCCGCGACTCACTCTATCTCCTATCTTCTTTCTCAATACAACTCCGGCACCGTAATCAATCTTGTCTTCTTTCGTAAGTCTCCCAGAACCAACTGTTACACAGGCCTTACCAATGAGACTAGCGTCCACTCTACTAATATATCCATCACATGGTGCTGAAATTGAGAAAACCTCAAATGGAACATCCACATATACAGGGCCGCCTGTTGAACTAATGCATCCACCTTGAGATAGAATTAAATCCTTATATTTTTCTAATGCCATTCCGTTATTTAGGCGATTCTTGCATTCATTAACCAGTTCTTCAAAACTCATTCCATTAGCTTTTCCAGCCATATCAACCATATGTGCCGCTATAATGGAGGAAATACATACTAAATCTTCGGGACCACTTCCAGATAAAGTAAAATGAACCTCCTGCATCTCAAGGACATTTCCACAATTATTACCAAGCGGCTGGTCCATGTCCGATACAATGCAACGAACATCTCTTTTTGCGAGCTTGCCTATACTCATCATTGCTTGCGCTAATTTCATAGCATCTTCCTTGGTCTTCATAAACGCGCCACTACCACACTTAACGTCAAGTATTATAGCTTTTGCACCGCCAGCGATTTTCTTACTCATAATCGAAGAAGCTATCAACGGAATTGAGTCTACAGTCGCTGTAACGTCTCTTAAGGCATACAAAACCTTATCTGCAGGAGCTAAATCAGGGGTCTGTCCAGAAATTACCATTCCACAGTCTCTTATCTTAGAGGGAAAATCTTCTATTGCAATTGAAGTCGAGAATCCTTCAATGGACTCAAATTTATCAATAGTACCACCTGTTATTCCAAGACCTCTGCCAGAAAGCTTAACGCTCTCAACTCCAAAAGTAGCAACCAAAGGCAATACGATTGGAGTGCACTTGTCGCCTACACCACCAGAACTATGTTTATCTACAGCTATGCCATCTATGAAGGACAAATCATTTGTCTCTCCACTATTTGCCATTGCAAGTGTCAAAGTTGTCATTTCATCATCGCTCATACCCTTTAGCACTATAGCCATGAGTAAAGCCGATATCTGATAATCAGGTATTAGTCTATTAGTTACTCCATCAATAAAAAACCCAATTTCTTCAGAGGTAAGCTCTTTACCCTTTTTCTTCTTCTCAATGATATCTATCATAGTCATAGAACTACCTCCACATAAACATAAATCAATTATACCAATACTTAGAATCGAAAAGAATATTGTGATAAACTATCCTAAGATTTGTAGTTGGAGGCAGTTATGAACAAGAAGCTTTCTGTATTAATTATCGGCTGTGGAAGAGTATCAGCCAAGCACATTAAAGCTATCAACAAACACAAAGACAAGCTCTATCTTGTTGGTCTCGTCGATACAAACGAGTCTTTCGCGAAAAAAACACTCAACGACTACACTGACAAAGAGTACTCAAGCAAAGTATCGATTTACTCCGATTATCAAAAGGCAGTTCTCGAGAAAAAGCCAGATATCGTTGCAATTACTGTTCCATCTGGACTTCACTATCAGATTGCAGAATTTTGCTTAAATAATAATTGTAATTTACTTCTCGAAAAGCCTATGGCAATGTCTTCAAGTGAATGCAAAAAACTCTACGAGTTGTCAGAAAAGATGCATTGCAAGATAGCAATGGGGCACATTTATAGATACTTCCCACTTGTTGGACTTCTTAAAGATGATCTAAAGAATGGCAAATTCGGAAAGATCTTGTATGGAACTATTAGTGTTCGCTGGGGGCATAGTCAAGACTACTACAACAGTAGCGCTTGGAGAGGAACTTGGAAGAGCGACGGCGGAGCGTTAATGAATCAATCTATTCACGCTATCGATTTACTAATATGGCTTATGTCGGATGAATCTGTCTCAGTTCAAGCTATGTTAGCTAAGCGTCTACTAGAAATTGAAGCGGAGGACTTAGGCCTAGCCGTAATTAAACTTAAAAGTGGTGCACTAGCATCTATAGAAGGAACAACAGCAACACCCGAAGATGACAAGCAAGCTAGTTTCAATATCTATTGTGAGAAAGGCCACGTAGCACTGGGCTTGAACAAAGGAAAACCTTGGCTTGATATCACTAACGAGAATGGCAAGAAAGTAAATGGACACTATATTCTCGAGCAAGTCAAAAAGTATGGAGTAAGCTCGATTCTTTCAGCAACTAATCCTCATACTGCTATATACGGTAATCTTGCAAATTCGATATATAACAATGAATCCCCTATTGCTGATGGCATAAGTGGATATACATCAGTTGATACTCTTCTTGGAATATATAAATCTGCTAGAGATGGAAAGAGAGTAAATCTCCCATTGGAAGAAGACTTCAATTCAATGGATATGCAGGGATTCATTTTTGATGACTAGGAATCTACTAATATGCGCGAGATCTCTGTCACCATCTTAAAGAAGATTATACATAAAGAGAACATAAAAACACCGTTCTTCTTCTAAGCAAAAGATGTAGTATTAGATGATTTTCTCTATATAAAAAGATACTATTCAAGTGTTGACAATATGTATCCTTACCTATATAATTACTGACGTTGCTGATGCAACGATATGCACCTTTAGCTCAGATGGTAGAGCAACTGACTCTTAATCAGTGGGCCCCGGGTTCGAGTCCCTGAAGGTGCACCAATACGAAACCGAATTATCCTTGTTGATAATTCGGTTTTTTTGTTACACAAATAACGAGTAGATTAACTTCTACTCGTTATTGTGATTTCTATTTATAACTAAAGATATGGTCTCGAATGAATATCCTCGGGACTTAGCTAATTTTATGAAACTATCTGCGAAGGTAGCTCCTTCTTCATTGCTGCTCATAGCGTATGCTTTCAGAAGATCTGAACAAGTAATATCATCGTTAGACAATGACGATATATATTCATCAATGACTCTCTCATCAATGCCAGCACGTTGCAATCTCATTGAGGTATAGAGTTTGCTCTCTTGCTTCCTACCTGTTCTTAATAAGAGAATCTTCCTGCATGCTTTATAGTCATCAATATACTTAGTTTCAACTAATTCATCAACAGCCATATGAGCTTCAGCCTCATTACAGCCCTTCTCAATAAGATAACGATAAATGCTTCCAGAAGAATAAGTTCCAGTTCCTATGTGCCTTATAGCCATACAAATTGCACTTCGTAAACCGTCCATAAGTCTCCTTACATATCGATTCCTAAGATATCATCGTCTTCATCAATTGAATTAGGAACTTCTGTATCGTCTATAGCTTCGTCTAAAATAGCCGGCTTATATGAATCGCGTATTAAAGAATCAACTTCATCCCTAATATCAGGATTATCTACTAAGAATTGTCTAGCATTATCCTTGCCTTGACCAATTTTCTGTCCTTTATATGCAAACCAAGATCCGCTCTTCTCAATGATATTATTGTCGACAGCCAAATCAAGAATACAACTCTCTTTGGAAATGCCTTGACCATATAGAATATCAAATTCAGCTTCCTTAAATGGAGGAGCTACCTTATTCTTAACAACCTTAACTCGCGTGCGGTTTCCGATTACTTCAGTACCATTACGTAAAGTCTCTGTCTTCCTAACATCCAAACGTACCGAAGAATAAAACTTAAGAGCACGGCCTCCAGGTGTAGTCTCAGGATTACCGTAAAGAACGCCAACTTTCTCACGAAGCTGATTAATAAAAATACAAACTGTGCTGGACTTAGATACAATTCCCGTAAGTTTACGAAGAGCCTGGCTCATAAGTCTAGCTTGTAAACCAACATGGGAATCACCCATTTCTCCTTCTATCTCTGCTCTAGGAACTAACGCTGCTACAGAGTCAATTACTATAACATCAAGACAACCACTACGTACCAAAGTCTCCGTAATCTCAAGGGCTTGCTCACCTGTATCTGGCTGAGATAATAGGAGATTATCTACATCTACGCCAATTTTGCCCGCATATACAGCATCTAAAGCATGCTCAGCATCTATAAATGCACACGTACCGCCTGCCTTCTGTGCTTCTGCAACAATATGTAAAGCAACGGTGGTCTTACCAGAAGACTCTGGTCCATAAATTTCAATAATTCTTCCACGAGGTACGCCACCAACTCCAAGAGCTAGGTCAATGGTTATTGCACCCGTTGAAATTGTCTCAATCTCAGCAATGGCTTGATCTCCCATTCTCATAACCGCACCTTGACCAAATTGCTTCTGAATTTGTACCATGGCAGCCTCTAAAGCCTTCTGTCTCTCAACTTGCTGCTCACGAGGAACTGATTGAACTGAACCTTTACTAGAATTCTTACTCTTTGCCATTGAATACCTCCACCACGTCTTGTGAACGTTTGTTCGTTCTTATGCGTTAATTGTATTGATATAATAGCCTTTTGTCAACAAGATTTGCTCGACAAAATGTAACAATATACTACATGATTCTACATTAGTGCCATTATTGGTACAGTTATCTTTTGCCCTTAGCTTTAACCCTATCAATCCAGAAAATTGCCTCTTTCATTCTAAATGCAAGAGCGCAAGCAAAATATACAATAACCGCTATAATACACTTCAAAGCAAGTAGTCCCAATTGAGCAATTTTTCCGCCTGATGATGGAAGTAACATATTTACTAGATATACAATTACGCCCATTACAATTACGCAAATTGCACTCTTAACTATGAAACGAAGTATGTCTCTAGGAGCTAGTGACTTATCTTTCTGATATATTACACAAAGAATTATCAGCTGAACTATGCTGGTTAAGGAATATGAAAAGGTTAGCGAAATTGGACCTAACCCCAGAGAAATGAACAGAAAACATAATAGCGGATTTGCAACTAATCCAACACATCCAGAAAGAAGCGGTATTTTTGTCTTGCCAATGGCATAGAAAGCCTGATTCATAATGAATACTACCGTATGTGTGATAACAGCTATTGAATAGCCAATAAGGTATATTCCTGCCCTTTTCGCATCTGAATCTGTATATGCTTCTCCCCATTGAAAAATTGCTTTTACAACATCAACGTTAAGTATTACCAGAATAATAGCTGAGGGAATCGTAAGGAACAAAGCGCTTTTTAATCTTGATGATAGTAGTTCAGATGCTTCTTTCTTCTTATTTTCGCTATATAAAGCGGCTAAGGATGGAAGCATTACATTACCTATAGCTACTGCAAAAACACCATATGGCAATTGCCAAATTGTCGAAGCATTACGAAGCGCATATATTTGTCCTTGGGAAGCAAACGACGTTGCAAATGAATTAAGAACCAATATATTGATTTGGACAATAGACGCTGAGATAAGAATTGGAACCGCCTTTTTTAACAATATGATGAAATCAGGATCTTTGGGAGCAAAATTGAATCTAAGCATACGAAGCTTATCAAAACCAATAAAATACTGAAATAGAAAATAAACAAACGCCGCTCCCATAACTCCAGCCGTTGTTTGCACAAGTGCATTCCTGCTATTTCCTGCAAATAGAACTATCGCCAATAGCACGAAAACATTATAAATGGTTGGGCCAAAGGCTGTTGATGAGAATCTCTTGTAGGCATTCAATACGCCAATACAAAGCGCAGCCAGCATCATAAAGAAGATCTGAGGGAACAGCATTCTCGAAGCGCTTGCCGCCAAATCTACCATTTCAGAATTAGCTTCACTAGCCGTTAATGAATATATGAAATATATCTCTTTAGCGAAAACTACTCCAAGTGTACATACTACCAGCATTATTACGCCAAAAATCGATATAAACGTGCTCACTGCCCTAAGACCTTTTTTCTCCTCACCAGCAGAAATAGCAGAAGATAGAGAAGGCGTAAGAGCAGCTTGAATAGATCCGCCGATGATTAAATTGAAGAAGAAATCTGGAATCGTAAAAGAAAGAGTAAAACTATCTCGATATAATGAGTCGGTAAATTCTTGTGCTACAAAAATATCTCTCAAAAATCCTGTGCTTTTTGAAAGAATGAGACCAATCATAACTAGAATTGTTGCAATAGCCATGCTCTTGCTCTGCGAAGAGTTTGACCTCACGCTTCTCGAGTCCAACCTATCATTCTTCTTCATAGTAATGTCCTCTAAGAAGAAGCATTCGCAAATAATCAAAAGCCTTGAGTGCTGTTACTTTTCGAACACGCATTCTATTTCCTGATATATGAAACTCAATAGAATCACACTTGTCATGACTAGCAAAGCCAATATAAACCGTACCAACCGGCTTCGAAGCGCTACCTCCATCAGGACCTGCTATACCAGTAACGGATATAGCAACATCCGCGTTCATAGCTTTTAGAACGCCTATAGCCATCTCCTTGGCACATTCTTTGGAAACAGCTCCGTAATCACTCAATGTTTGTGGCGATACCCCTAGTAGATTTACTTTTGATTCGTTAGAATACGTAACTATGCCACCTTCAAAAACCGAAGAAGCGCCCGAAATATCTACTATTCCTGAAGATATCATTCCTCCAGTTAAACTCTCAGCAAATGCACAATGAAGATTCTTGCTGACAAGCATATCCAACACGACTTCGCGTAAACTTCTTTGTCCAACCTCATATATGTGATCTCCAAAAGTCATACGCATCTTGTCAATTATTGGCGTAATTAAGTCCTCACCTTTGCTGTCCTCATCGACAGACTGAGACACACGGAAGATGCACTCGCCTTCAGAAGCATAGGGAGCGATACTCGGATTTGTCTGGTTTTTTATCAAATCAGAAATCATCGTCTCTGCCTTCGATTCACCTATACCAATAATGTGTACATACTCATTTCTTAGGCTATGTAATGTATAAGGCTTAAGTTCAGGAATCAAATACTTGTTCAGCATGATTCCTAGTTCTGAAGGAGGGCCAGGAAGAAATGCCAATACGCAACTATGATTCTCATTTACTTTAGTTACAAAGCATGCTCCGGGCGCCGTACCATTATCGTTAGGAAGAACTACTGAATCCTTTGGAAGCATCGCTTGCTTAATATTGTTTTTCGAAAATTTCCTTCCAGAGGTCGCGAAAACCTTCTCCATTCTGTCATAGCTTTCCTGATCAAAAACCATCTCCCTGTCGCAGCACATACAAGCGGTCTCCATGGTTAAATCATCCTCAGTTGGACCTAAACCACCAGAGAAAATAACTAAATCAGATCTGCTTATCGATGTTCTAATTTGATCAGAAAGTCTATCAACATTGTCTCCTACAACAGTTTGCCAATAACAATACAAACCATTATCAGCCAATGCCAAAGCAATTGTATTAGCATTTGTGTTCAAAGTAGAACCTATAAGAAGCTCAGTACCGACACAAATAATCTCGCATTTATCTAGCACACCATCGTATTTCAACATATACTTCTCCAATTAATCAATAAACTTACTATTACAAAATTACTATCAAGACCTCTTATTTGCTTTAATCTCCAACCAATCTGTTTGGTTAATTAGTACTTTTCTTGGTTTGCTTCCTTCAAAAGGTCCTATGAACTTCTTTTGCTCCATAACATCGATTAATCTAGCAGCTCGTGGATATCCTATACCTAATCTTCGTTGGAGAATTGAAACACTTGCCACCTTAGCTTCGATTACGATGTCTACAGCTTGCTCAAGCAAAGAGTCATCATCGCTATCAGAAGACGAATCTGATGAGTTGGAATTAGAACCTGTCGGGATAGAGTTATTGATTGAAGCAATTACATTCTCATCATATGAAGCAGTATAATTCTGCTTCAAGTAACCAACTATTTTCTCTACCTCTTTATCCGATACAAATGCGCCTTGGCAGCGAATTGGCTTAGGAGCACTGAGTGGAGAATATAGCATATCTCCTTTACCTAGAAGATCCTCTGCACCATTGCCATCAAGAATAATTCGACTATCTATACCGGATGAAACCGCAAATGCAATTCTTGAAGGAATATTTGCCTTAATAACGCCAGTAATTACATCCGTAGATGGGCGTTGCGTTGCGACAATCAAATGCAAACCAGCAGCTCTTGCCATAGCAGCAAGTCTTGATATGTGATCCTCTACTTCCTTAGCAGCTACAATCATCAAATCAGAAAGCTCATCAATTACAATTACTATCAAAGGTATCGTCTGCTCGCCATTGAACTTCAAGTACTCGTTATATCCAGAAATGTCTCGAACTCCACTTTCTGCAAATAACTTGTATCTTCTATTCATCTCATCAACAGCCCATCTTAGTGTACCTGCCGCTTTCTTGGCATCTGTAACAACAGGCATAATTAAGTGAGGGATACCGTTATAAACTGAAAGCTCAACAACCTTAGGATCGATAAGAATCATTCTCATCATGTCTGGAGTGCACTTACAAAGAAGACTAATCAAAATAGCATTTAGACATACAGACTTACCTGATCCTGTTGATCCAGCAATAAGCAAATGAGGCATAGATGCTAAGTTACACATTATTGGTTTGCCTGGAATATCTCGTCCAAGAGGAACCGTTAATGGGGAAGAATTCTTAAAGTCTGAAGCCTCAAGAAGACTACGTAAATGCACAGCCGATATGGACGAGTTAGGTATCTCAATACCTATCGCACTTTTTCCAGGAATAGGAGCTTCTATTCTTACTGAAGTAGTTGCCATAGCAAGCATAATGTCATTATTTAAATTCAATATTTTGCTAACCTTGATTCCAGTTGCCAAAGTCAATTCATATCGAGTAATAGCAGGTCCATGCGTAATATTAATAACTTTTGCATCCACGCCAAAGCTCAATAATGTCTCTTCAAGCTTGCTTGCCTTGGCACGAAGCTCGGCAGAATTATTAACATTCTTACTATGAGTCTCCTGTGGAAGTAAGCTTATTGGAGCCGGTTTAAACTGGCCTTGTCTTCTGCGAGTATAAAGAGCAGAAGTCTTAATATCTTCACCTGATACAGTTGATGAAGTATCAATTTCTCTTCCATTTAAGTTGACATTTGAAGACGAAGTCTCAGCATTGATACTAATTCTACTTGCACCATCAGTTATTTCTATTGGACCGTCATCCTTTGACGAAGCTCCAATTACATTATGATCGAAAATACCATTGTTCTTGTCCTGCCTTAAGTCAACATTTGGTCTTCTAACTCTTCCCGGAACATACTCACTTGAAGTATTCTCCTCTTCGAAAGAATATGGATCAAACTCATTGAATTCACTTACACCATCTTCACCTAAATCAAAGAAGTCTTGTTGTTGCTCTTTTTGCAAAAACGAAGGAACTACCATGCTCTTCTTCTCCATAAGTGGCGGATTCAAAGGTGTGGAAGTATAACCAAAATCAGCATTAGAAGCATCATTACTCTCATCTACTAAGACAGCATTCTCTCCGTAATGCAAAGTTCTCTGAGCATCCTTCTCATCAATCAGGTTGATATTTGATGCTTTAGAAACATTAGAGACATCTATGAAACCTGTCTTCTTATCAATAGGGAGCTTAACTGATCTAGAATCATACTCAACATCAAATATTGGTACAACTCCTTGAGACGTTGGACTTGAAACAAATGGCGAGTCGCTTCCAGTTTGAAACTGAGAAGTCGGAGAATACGGGCTTTGAGATTGACGATATTGATTTACTCGTCTATAAGCAGAGGAAGTCGCCTTGCTAATGGCCTTAGCAGTATTTACAGCTGTCTTTTTAACTGAAATATGAGAAACCATAATTATTTGAACAATAAGGAATGTGATAAGCGCACATATTGAGACAGTTTTGCCAGCTATTGTAACAAGTGAAAGCGCAATTACTCCGCCTAGTACTCCGCCCGGTATTACAAAAGACGAATTAGTGGCATCGGTGATGACCTTCGAGTCAATCCCGGATTTCCAAAGTAGCGTTATCGCCTTTAAAGCACTAGCTTTGCCTGTCGCATCATCTATACAAAGAGAACGCAAGTAATCAAAATCAACAGTAAATACCGCAAGCAAAGAAGCAACACAAAGCATGAGAATGACTATAGAGCGAACTCGAAAAGGAGCAACACCATTTCTCTTTTCGAAAAAGAAATCAATGGACGCATAAAATACGAATATCGGAATAGCAAATGCGGCACTTCCTATGAGACCAAAACCGACAGAACGAAGTATCTGCCCAACAATACCAGTGATTGTTTGTGGCAGATAATACATTAATGTAAGGGCTACCGAACAGAAAAATAGAACTAATCCAGTAGCTTCCTTTCTTCCATCAAATGTCCCCAAGGTCAAACCTCCTCTTTGCCTTCAATATGCAAGAAATAGATTTGCCATCCACGATAACACCATCATCAACAGCCTTTACAAGGTCCTCAAGACTAATCTTCTCGACATTGAGATACTCGTCTTTATCTAGATTATTACCTACGAACTCAAGACCTGTTGCCATATACATGTATATGACCTCAGACGTATATCCAGGAGACGCATACGCTTTTCCTAGAGGAATTATTTTTGATGCTTTAAAACCAGTCTCTTCTTGAAGTTCTCTGGAAGCGCACTCATAAGGATCCTCATCCTTCTCAAGTTTACCTGCTGGCACTTCAAGAACTACACGTTCAAAAGGACTTCTGAATTGTCTTACTAGATATGTATTCTTATCATTGTCTATAGCAAGGATACAGGCACCACCGTTGTGCTCAACTATCTCACGAACTCCTCTACTTCCATCTGGAAGAATGATTTCTTTAACCTTGCATGTGATTATTTTGCCCTCGTAGACAGTATTAGTAGAAACCGTCTTTTCAATAAGAGCATACTCGCAACTTGTAACAACATCTGTTTCCATGATTATTTTTCCTTAGTTATTTGTTTTGAAGCCATAACAGCTAGTTCATCACATCTATTATTATAGACATTATCAGCATGACCCTTAACTTTTATAAATTCTATCTCATGCTTTTCGACTTGAACAAGAAGTCTCATCCAAAGATCTTTGTTGGCAACATCTGCTTTAGCTTTATTCTTCCAACCATTCCGCTTCCAACCTTCTATCCAATGCTGTTCGAATGCATTAATTACATAAGCACTGTCACTATAAAGTTTAACATTACAAGGACGATTTAACGCCTCTAAAGCGAAAATAATGGCACAAAGTTCCATGCGGTTATTTGTTGTCATAGCTTCTGAACCAGACAACTCCTTTGTCTTTCCACATGACATCAAGACAGCTCCCCAACCACCAGGACCAGGATTGCCTGAACAAGCTCCATCAGTATAGATTTCAACTTTCGTCATACTTGCTTGCGTCATTTGATTCCTTCCGATTGATTGATAATATTACTTTCCGTTAGCCAATTGCTTAGTCTTATCCGAAGCAGCGATAACTGACTTAATAACAGCATTACGTAATCCATACTCTTCCAAAGCCATAACGCCCGCAATAGTAGTCCCACTAGGTGAACATACTTGATCTTTTAGCACTGCTGGATGCTGCTTAGTATCAAGAACAAGTTTTCCAGAACCCATAACTGTAGCTGCCGCTATCTTTAAAGCATCATCTCTCTTAATTCCAAGACTAACAGCTGCATCAGCCATAGCCTCAATAAAGAGCATCACATATGCAGGTCCAGTGCCAGATACACATCCGATTGCGTCCAAGGTCTTCTCATCACAATGAACAACTTCCCCACAAGTAGAAAGAAGCTTAACAACAAAATCAGTCTGATCCTTATCAAGACTAACAGGACAAACAGCACTTACGCCACATCCAACTTGTGCTGGAGTATTAGGCATTATTCTTACATACTTCTTATCAGAACCAATAATACTCTCTATTCGTTCACACTTAACTGCCGCAGCAATAGAAAGGATAATGCAAGATTCTGATAAACCCGGCACAATAGAAGTCAAAGTATCATCAAAATGCTGTGGCTTAATAGCTAATAGGCAATAATCAGCATCCTTTACGGCTTCGACAGCCTTTGTACATCCGTTTACACCATATTCGTCACATACAGCCTTAACTGCATCTTCTCGTACATCACAAACAGTAATATCTTTTGGAGCTAAAACTCCTCCAATAATAAATCCTCTCAAGAGGGCCTTACCCATATTTCCAGTACCAATAATTGCTAATTTCATACTTGTTCACCTCTATATATAATAATAATAAAGCAAAATTATCATAACATTCTACTTGACATGATGCAAACGGTCGGATAAACTAACTTTTGTTGTCAAAGGGGAGTGGCTCAACGGTAGAGCAGCGGTCTCCAAAACCGCTGGTTGCAGGTTCGAATCCTGTCTCCCCTGCCAATCAAAAGTCCCGTAGCTATAAGGCTTCGGGACTTTTTTTCTACAAATGATTAGTTGCCGAATAATTCATAAGTAACGTCGATAAAACGGATTGGCAAATTCTTAGTCTTACTATAAACACGTCCGACTTTCACTGCTCCAAATTCATCTTTTTCATTATAGATTAGCCCGAGTCTCTTGATAGCTCAAATATAGCTCTATTATGGTTCAATTACTATTTGATCTGTATCATTTTAGTATCTGTTTTAATTTAATTAGTATCAGCCAGTGATTAACTACTTACAACCTGATTATTCGGAGAATGGATAAAATACTCTTGGAAATTTACTGTAGAAATTTTTATATTCACTAAACTCTATCTGATTGTACAGTTTGCCTAATGACGAGTCGCTAAAGCAGCGATACATTAAGTATCACTATCTACGAGAAGAAATCAGCCATAGAATTAATGTCCTTCATAACGATTTATATAATAGATAAGGTGAAAATGAACTAGGAGCTATTCACGATACAACGTAGAGTGCTTGCTTTCTTCTAGTTTATTCAAAGTAGAACTAGAAGTTGAACGGTAATCATTTTATATTAGTTTCTCTTCGATATCTCTGGATATTGGGCCAACAACTTCATTAGTTGCCACTTCCTAGCGCTTTCTAATTCCGCTTAGGAAATGTTTAGTTACCTCAAAGCTAGATTATGAACATTATGATATCCGCTTCATATTATGAATTCATTAATTTTGAACACTTACAAAACAAATTATAAACTACTTCTAAGCAAACTTCACATCAAACATCAGAATAAGCAATCACGAAATGAACCCACTGTTCTAATAACAGTGGGCCTTTCTATTCAATGTTACTTCTCCGTTACGGGAATCATCTCAATATAGCCACGCCAGCCTTCAGGCCTTAACTGCATCTTAGGTGCAATAGTTGGCGCATATTGGTATCCATAAACTTCAGGATTGAATTTTTGGATACGATCCATGCAAATGTTGACTGCCTCCAGAAAATTATTATCATCATATGATTCACCTTGAAATACAAGATACTTACAAGGTTCAAGGTCAATCACATCAAAACCTTCAGGGATTTCACCATCATATTCAGCGGCGACTTCTACACCATGAGCATAAACTCCTGTCCCGTCAGGACGCATATTGTCAGGCAACCAAAGTCCTACTGGCTCGTAAAGAGCCTCCTTCATTTGTGTAAGCACATCCCAAGCACACGAATCGTCACCTTCCCCACAACCGGTTTCCTCACAGTAATCAAAATAATTCTCGGCCTTTTTTCCTCGTAACAGTATAAGCTTCCGGGCAGGACGTTCAATGATTTGGGTAAAAATCACATAAGTTTGATCCATATTTGAATCCTCCATTCTAATATTTGAGCGTTCAAGATATCGATAAGGAATGAGCCAACCATAAGGCTTAGGATAATCGGAATACTTCTTGGGATTAATACCAAATGCTTTTGAAAATGCACGAGTGAAGCCTTCATGGCTGTCAAAAACATAATCGAGTGCTACATCCATTATTTTCTTATTGTAATTTCGTAGCAGATGGGCAGATTGCAATAGTCGTTCCCGTCGAATGTACTCAAATGGGGACATTCCAGTCTTCTCTTTGAATACCCGAGCAGCGTGATATTGGGAATAACCAGCAGCATTCGCCACATCTTTCGCTGTTATGTCTTCATGCAGATTCGTGAGAATATATTCTGTCATCCTTTGTATAGCTACTTCTGTTTCCTTCATCAAAATCTCTCCTTCTCGAAGTCTATATTAAGAAAAATCAGCCTTGATTTCTTGACTTCAAATGCGAATATATAGGCTAATACATAAACTATTATCTAGCGAATACAGCATATCGTGCGAATTAACGGTGATGATAATCAAATCACTAAAGCAAAATTGCATTTGGTGCTATATTCAGGCTTAACGTCAAATACTCAGTTCTCTTAACGGTATAATTTATTGCATAATGAATCGACATCACTATTAACATTGACGTTGATTGAATAAGTCTTAGTTACCTGTTTCATTAGACTTCAGCCTAAGATAGGTCATAGCAGGTTCAAATCTTTTCTCCCCTGTCAAGAATCTAACAGTAATCTCTTTACTTTATTAAGATGATAATCATATTCAAAGACTAGTATTAAATCTAGTCGAATTGAGTATTCAAATTAAGAAACCGCCATTGACCCCAAGAATCTGTCCCGTCACAAAACTTGACTCATCTGTAGCCAAAAAGTGGACCGCTTTTGCTATATCTAGAGGTTCACCCAAACGCTCCAAAGGCGTTTCTTGCGCAAGGCTTTCTTTGTCTTTTTCGCTATAGACGTTAAGCATATCAGTATTTACTACTCCTGGAGAGACTGCATTCACTCGAATACTTGAAGGTCCTAATTCTTTAGCAAGCGATTTAACATAAGCATCTATTGCTCCCTTTGATGCCGAGTACAAAGACTCATATGATGAACCTGTTTGACCCCACATAGAAGATATTGCGACTATACTGCCTTTTTTTCTATGCACCATATTAGGAACTACTTCTTGAGTTAAAAAGAATAAACTTCCAAAATTAGTATCTAATACTCTCCTATACTCTTCATATGTGTAATCAGAACACAGACCCGAAATAGATACCCCACAATTAGAAACTAATATGTCTATATCTCCATTCATAGAAATAGCTTGTCTTACTCCCTCAGTTACTTCTTCCTTGATGGAGCAATCACAAATTATTGGAAGTAATCTATCTCTAATTCCTATGTCAAATCTCTCAAGTATGTCTTTCGGATCTATTCTACTTTGATAGAAAAAAGTCACGTTATAGTTTTTCTTTGCAAAAAAGGAAACAATACTTGCTCCTATACCTCTAGATCCACCTGAAACTAATACGTGCGACATATACTCTCTCCCGTTTCTATATACTTAGCCCATCGTCGCCGAAGGCTCCGTAGTTGCAATTACAGGTCCCAATGCAGTCGTCGTTTCTGAAGACTCTTGAGGAGCAGTCTCACTGCCTTCCGTTGTAGTAGGTACATTCTCTTGAACTGGGAATGCAGCATTCAAAGGGAAGTAAGGTAAAATTCCAACATATTCTTCCTCAATAGATACTTTCGAAAATATTCCAGTCGAATCCACCAAAGGTTTCGACTTATAAGGAATTGTAACAGCTAAATAACTTACTCCAAGAATTGCAACCAGAACAATAATTAGTTGGAATAACAGCAAAGGAGTTATTGGAAGTACATCAGTAAACTTAGATATGCTGCTTATTGCCTTTGGCTTCTTAGTATCAGTTGAAATGAACTCAGCTACCTTGAAGCCGGTAGAATCAATTTTTGATACAATCTTCTCGTGCATAAAATTACGAGTATACTCATCAAGATTTCTCTCAGAATAAGTCGTGATATTCTCTGGAAGCGGGTACCTCTCAATAATGTCTTTGGCATTACTCAGCAAAATATCTCCAAAAACATAAAGAACATCTTCACCCTTGATTCCAGCTCTTTGCTGATAAACATCCAAGTATGATTTAACTATCGCTTGTTCAGCCCTAGTCGTTTCCTTAGTCATCTGATATACAGATGAAAATACCATCTCACACGTCGAAAAATAGAAATTCTCTATGTTCTCTCTTGTTAGTTTCTCATTCCACATTTCCATGCTTAATTACCTCCAAACTCATCATTTACAGGTGAAGCTGTAATCTGCGTTTGATCATAAGTGCTAGAATTCTGATCGTTTACAGGAGATGCATTCTTAGAGGAACGCTTTATCTCATCAGCTGTATTAGAAGCCTTCGAAAGTGGATAAATTAAAGCGGCTATGCTAAGTAGTACTAAACCTATACCAAAGACAATTCTTATATTATCGATAGCAAATGCTAAAGTAAAAACTGGAATAGCACTCAAGATACCAGTAAAGAATGTCATTTCTGCTGCTTTTCGAAGATTACAACGAATCCTATTTTGTGAAAGTTTCGCCAGAACATATAGATACGAAAAGTCATGAATTCCTAGAGCAACTCCTAACAATACTACAGTGATTACTAAAATCTTGGCTGTAGGAATGACTGCAAATAAAGCAAATCCAAGAATAGTGGACGCTGAAGAAATCAAAACACGAATCTTAGACGTAAGTATCCCATCGATTTGCTTCTTCAGAATCGAAGTAATAAATAAAGCTGAGAAAGCACATGCAAGATAATAGAAAGAAGTAGTTGCTAAAGATATTCCAACAGTTTCCAGAAAATTTGGAACAAATCCAATTAGGAATGCAAAGATAACACCTAATACGAAGAATGTAGACATCATTAGTTTGCCAGTATACTTGTTCTGCAAGGTCTCAAGCCAAGCGTTCAATGGTAAGTATGATTCACGAGCGGAAATATTGCCCTTCATAAAAAACATTATTCCCAGTGCAGTAAACACTATAATTGCGCCGCTAATCAAAGCAACAGAAAAAATTCCAAATCTCTCATAGCAAATACCTGCTATTACAGCACCAACAGAAGAACCCAAGAAATACTCCACCGCTTGGTTGTTATGAATAGTTCTGTCATCAAAGCCTTTGTAACCGAGCTTTCCAGCATTAATTCTGTAATCGCGTAAAGAATCAAACACCATGCCACAACAAAAACCTATGGGTAGAACAACTCCAGCATAAACAAAGGGATTGTTAACGAGCCCAACAACTAGAGATAAGAAATAGCCAATAATAGTAACTGAAATTAAAGCAACATTAACAGTTAATTTCTCCTTAAGCATTTTTCTAATACCAGTGAACCCGAAGAAACCACAACCAAATAGTAATATTGCAACTCCAATAATGACATTTACAACTATTCCATTAATTCCTTCCAATGACTCCTTGAAAAATATCGATAATACTATAGGTTGCATAACAACTCCAAGAGAAGCAAAGAAAGATATTACCGAGGAAGCATTCTGACCATAGACAATAAGCAAAGGCATGTTGGATGAAGCGCCCTTTGACGCTGCAGATATTAACAGATTGAATTCAAACATAATGACAGCTGTAGATACTGCAATTGAGAAAATTGTAAATATCCAAGAAAGAGACATACCATTTACAGTTGATCTAAAGTCAGCTTCCGGCATTCTTACTTCTAGTATTCCAGCAACAGTATTCTCAGAAGATAGAATTGGAGCGATAGCGCAAACATAAGAAACGTCCTTCTCTGTTCTAGTAGTAAGAATACACATTTGCTGATCGTAGCATTCGACATACTCATCTCCTGCACCTGGCAAAGTATACTGATCGACTGAATCGTCTCCAGAGGAAGTGTATAATCTTAAGAACGAATTCCCTGCTTTTGTATAGATATCAAAAGTATAGTTTTTCCCATTAGCATACTCATATTGAGGCAACGGAAATGTCATGTCCTCGCTAATTGTCGTATGACTCAAGGCCGTTGAGCAAGAAACCGCCATTGATTTCATTGCATCCCCTCGCTCTGATTCCAAAGTAACCGAATATGTCTTAGTTAATGTAGAAGACATTACATACAAGACGACCAAAACGATAACAAAACAATATCCTATAGTTGCGGCAATAGTCTTACGTTCCTGCATTTTACGTATCTCAGAAGAATTTCTACTCATAGTTTTGTCTCTCCTTTCCTAGGTTTAGAAAGGACTTTGACTGCAACAGTCTGAACTCCAAAAAGAATCACTCCAGCTGCAACAGCAATGCAAACAGCAATAAGAACGCGATGCTCAAGTTCGTCACCCATCTTTGACAGCTTATCAAAAGTACATTTGTATTCAAATACAGCTACACACCTTCCAGAACTATCAGAAATTGGTACAAGTACGCTCTCATAATTCTCTCCATCTGCCTTATAAACTGCATTATCAGAAGATAACCATTCCGAGATATCCTTCTTTGCTACAACAAAATTATTAGGATCCTCCTCATTAGATAGAATCATTGGTGAGATTTGACCTCCAGAATACAAGAACAACGCATAGCTCTCATCAGAGAAATCATCATCTGACATATTCGCAAGCATTAGATTAAACACGCTCGTATACTTTGTAGTAGCGTTTACAGGGTCAGCTATTATTTCATCACCATGTATAGTCATTCCAACAACATTACTTATGTCAGTAATTTTTCTATCAGAAATTGACTTGAATTCCTCTTCAAATTGAAGTCTCATATGATGAACTGCGAAAGAAACAGATACTATTGCAAGAGCCAGTGAAACAACAATAATCACTGTACCTCTAATAATGCGATTAAGTGCACTAGACTCGTTCACTTTTCGACTATTGCTATAATCTGGCATTTTGCATCCTCCTCATTTTCTAATATTATACATACTAAACAACCGTCTATTGTTTCACTAGCTTTACATAACAAATACACATTTTACTTCACTTACTATAAATCCTATAACTATCATCTAGCTTTCATCTGTAACCATCTCAGCACTAGTATCATCGTTAAAATAGAGCAATCCATACTCAATAAAAGTGTAATCACTTATGATCTCTTGAATAGGTTCAGGAAGCTCTGAAAAATCAGGGTGCGCTTCTCCTGTCTCGTCATATACAGCAATCGAACTAATTGCCATAATCTCATTCTGAAGAACACGTAAGCATGCCCTTGAATCTGGAGAGTCTATTCCCGCAAGGTCAAGAACCGTCTGTCCCAAGAAATTCGGACTTGTTATTCCTTGATTACCAGGGGAAGTGTCTATAGACGTACCACTTGTTGACAAGTCATAATTGGCCCATATTACGTATGGTGTCTCATATAAATTGATAGACTCATCAAGAGTAACTGTTCCCAAATCGCACCCGAGAACATCATCATAGAAAGTATCATTAAACGTAGGACGATGGTCCCCAAAGAATACTACAATTGTAGGTTCTGAGGATTCCGATAAATATGTAATCAAATATTGCAATGCGTCATCCGACTCTCTTAGTAAAGATAGATAGTTTTCTGCATATACATAAGGTTCCCCATTATCATCAACCATATCGGTTAGATGAATGTCGTATGCCATATTGTCATAACGTGTCGAATAATCGGCATGATTCTGCATAGTCACACAGAACAGGAACAAAGGATCGCTCGAGCTCTCGAAAATATCCGTCAACTCATGAAAACAACTCATATCTGAAATGTAGTTTCTAACATAGCTAGTTGTCGAAGGATCAAAGTCATCCCTCGAATAGAACTCATCAAATCCAAGATATGGGTATCTTGATTCTCTGTCCCACCATTGAGCGTCAAATGGATGAAGAGCAACAGTTCTGTATCCGTTCTCCCTAAACAACATAGGTAGCGCAGAATCCACTTCATCATTGACATACAAAGTGTATACCGAAGAACCAGGTAACAACGATGATACTGAGAATCCTGTTAAGAACTCAAATTCGGTATTACATGTTCCTCCACCAAAAACACTGACAGCCATATTTCCATACATAGATTGCTCTCTTAAGGTATCCATAAACGGTGTTACCGGCTCGCTAGTCTCTATATCTTGAAAATCACTAATATTCGAATATGCTTCGCTCATAATGCAAATCACATTAGGCTTAATATCTTCCGTTGCTTCTCGCTCATAGATTCTATCGCGTCTAATAACTACCTCATACTCGAATATCGTATCAGCAGTCGCTTTAGGTGAGTTCTCTTCCTTCCCTTCAGCAGTTAGGTTGTTTAAATGCAACAAAAAGGCCAAGTAAGTACCATTCTCGTTGTAGCTCTGAATTGGAGGATATACTCCATAATAAACTCCAATCTTGTCGAGAAGATTGGTATTCAAAACGCCTCCTACCACTAACAAGACCATCAAAGTAACTGACAAGGCAAGCATTGCTATTCTCTCCTTCGAAATCCTATATGCGGAACCTGAAGAAAACCTAATAATAATCAACACAATCAGAACTAAAACGATGCCAGCAAAGAATTGAACGGTAAGCCTGAAATAATAAGTTGAACCAATCTTTGCAGCTATACCAGCAGAAAAAATATCCCATGGCATAAAGGAATCACCACGCATAACTATTTTTGCATGATTTACATATCCGATAACTCCAGCAATCAGCAAAGTAATGAGCGCACCACTCGAATAACTGCCCGTAATCATGTAAAAAAAGAAACACAAAACAGCAATAATAAATAGCGACAAAGCAAATCCAAACAGGTGCTTTAAGTTGAGAGGAAACAAGAAATTTAGTACGCCTTTTTTTTCGATATTAAGAACATTACCAAGCAAGTAAATAAACAAAGGCGTTACAAAAAATCTATATACTCCAAGAATAACGCTATTAGAAAGAATCTTAGGGAAAAACAGTCCCACACAGATCAGTGAGAATACCGCTAAATATACAAAGACTCGAACAAGATTCAACGAGCTATAGTAATAAGCTACGCTTACTACAGAAGTATAACCGAATGACATGTCTAGTGAAAGTTCATCAGCTATTTTCGAATCATCAGCTCCGACCAATTGCTCAGAATCCCAATCGGCCAATTCCGAGTCTCCTGCAACATATTGCATAGCATCATCAAATGTTCTTGCCTGATGGGATCGTACAACAAGATAGGATCCATCCGATAATCCAGACAAATCAAATGTCACATAATATCTCTCCTGTGGAGAAACTCTAATCTCTTCGCAATCAATTTCCAGATAGTTCTTGCCGTAATTGTATAGATTGATATCTTTATCGAGTATAGGGAAACCTTCATCATCACTAATTTCTATGTGAGCTACATCTGAGACTTGCAGAACAGAAGCATCCTCATTTATGAATACTCGAAAAGAACTAAGCACTTCGGATTTTGCCTCAAAAGAGAATACGTAATTGGATCCTGAAGCAATCTGAACCTCTCTTATGCTGTTAGATTTATAGTTTCTATATATTGTATCTGTATAGAAGCTATCAAAAAATGCTCCAAAAAGAAACAAAACAAAAACACATAAGGCAACTTGATACACCTTATTTTTCATGAAGATAGAATCAATACTAACCACCTTAGTATAAAATCGACTACAAAAGGACTTGAACTTGTTAAGCATTTTTTTCAAGACTCACCTCGCAATTATTCAACCGCAATTATACTACAAGCAAAAAGTCCGTTACATATCAAAATCGGGTAATAGTGTGTTTGACTTTCCATCAATACTTCCTTAGAATCAAGGGATACTCATTTTTAGGAGATAAATACTTATGTTTTTTGCACGTTTTTTTATAAAAGATAGTAAAAACTATACGAATTCTGTAGTTCGTAATAACTATGGCAAATTCTCAAGTATTGTGAGTATTATTTTTAATATTGTTTTATTTGCATTTAAACTTATTGCCGGCGTTATTTCTGGATCAGTCGGAATTATGGCGGATGCTTTCAATAACTTATCCGATGCTTCATCAAGTATTATCTCGTTTGTTGGATTTTTCCTCTCTAGCAAACCAGCTGATAGCGAGCATCCATATGGTCATGGTAGATATGAGTATTTATCAGCGCTTATGGTTGCCGTTCTAGTATGCGCTATTGGCATAGAATTGTTTACGACTAGTTTGGATAAGATTTTTAACCCTACCGAAGTAAAGTTTTCTCTTATTTCTTGGGTAGTACTTATCGGCTCTATTCTAGTAAAACTGTATATGATGTTTTTTAATAGAAAGATAGGTAAACTAATATCTTCACAAACATTAATAGCAACATCTAATGATAGTCGTAATGATGTAATCACAACTAGTGCAGTACTCGTTTCTTCTTTTATCGGCTCAATTACTAATATCCAAATTGACGGTTACGTAGGTTCTGCCGTTGCCGTTTTCATTGTTGTTTCTGGACTACTACTCGTTAAAGATACTCTGAATCCTATCCTAGGAAGTTCTCCTACTCCAGAACTAGTCAAGAGTATACACGACAAAATTATGTCATATGAGAATATTGAAGGAACTCACGACCTGATGGTTCATGACTACGGCCCAGGGAAAATCTTTGCAAGCGCTCATGTCGAGATGAATGCGGAAATTGATACTATTATTAGTCACGATATCATAGACAATATTGAGAACAGCTTTAAGGAAGAGTTAGGGATTGAAATAATCCTTCACTACGATCCTATCTACACTGACGATGAGAAGATTTCTGATTTGCGTAAATTCCTTAAAGACATAGTAACGGAGATCGATCCCTCTTTTTCCGTCCATGACGTAAGGTTTGTAGAAGGTGTAACACATTCAAACGTTATCTTTGATTGTGTAATTCCACCTGAGAACGCTTGTAAATCTAACGACATTAAGAGACAGATAATAGACCAAGTTCAAAAGGTACACCCTGACTACAATTGCGTAATCACTATAGATCGAAGCTATGTTGAGATAAACTAACAGAATCAGGTTATTTACTAAACCAGGTATCCGATTAATTCGTCTGGTGAGGATATAATTGTCGTTGCTCCCTTTTTCTTTAAAAATTCTGCTTCTCGAAAACCCCAGGAAACACAGATGCAATCCATTCCAGAATTGCGAGCAGTCTGAATATCAATATCAGAGTCGCCAACAAATACCGCCTCTGATTTTTCACAAGAGAATTCGTCTAATACCATAAAGACCGAATCTGGTTCTGGTTTGCATGGGACTCCCACCTTATGCCCTAAAGCGAAGTCTATGACATTAGAAAAATACAGATTACACAATTGCTTAACAGCATCATCAGCCTTATTCGATACCACAGCTGAATGCACTCCAAGTTTTTTTAGTTTCTCTAGAAGTTCAACAATGCCAGGATAGGCTGTAGTTTTGTCATTACAATGATCAATATAATAATCCGTGAAATCTAAATGAACTTGATTTACTACAGTATCACTTGATCCTTCCGGTAGGCTTCTTTCAATAAGCTTACGTATTCCATTTCCAACAAAAGAGCATATCTCGTTCAAAGTCCTTGTAGGAAGATGATTCTTACTTAATGCGTAATTTGTGCTATCGACCAAATCATCTAAAGTATTAAGGAGTGTTCCATCTAAGTCGAAAATAACTAATTTATACTTCATTACATTCCCTTCACATACTCAACCAAAGGCTTGATGTATTCTTCCGATGAGATGTCATGAGACATAGTAATTGCCATTTGATCTTTAGAAGAATCTCCACTTGAATCCGCATTCTTCTCTATCATTTTAGACATAAGTTTCATTATAGTTCTATCCATGAAGCCCATCTTCTCATAGTTCATCCCCGATTGCATGTAGAAGTGAGGAACACTCTGAAGTTCCTCAGGCGACAAATTTGATTTCCAAACACCCTCAATAATCTCAATCGATTCATTAGTTGTAGCTCCAGTCGCGAAAAGAACAAGCTTCAAGTTCGAGTCCTTAGCAATTTTCTTTACCTTTGAAAACGAATCAATGATACCTGCATGAACTCTGGATCCAAAAACAATCGTATCGTAGTTCGACAAAGAAACTTTTCTTAATTCTGAGAAAGGATAAATATCACATTGAATATTCTTCGCTATCATTTCGGCATACTTCTGAGTAAATCCTGTTCTACTTTTATATATTAGTAATATCTTGCTCATAATAAACCTTCTTCTCTCAATAGTCGTTTAAGTATTCTTAAATCCTATCAGTCATCTAAAGTATAGTATATTCTTTTCGGACAGAAAAGCTCTCCAAAAAAATGTCGCTAGCAAATCGCTAACGACAATTAGTAATTATTCAAAAAATTCAAGGTTTACTAGCTTTGCTTTCTCTTTCTAGAGCAATTGTAATAAAACAATCCAGCTCTGTTGCAATAATAATAAATCTTTTGCACTCCGTTAATTCTGAATCTCACTTCCGCATTCCATTCCGGATACAGTTTCACCAATTGAAACCGGTCCGGCGATATTGCAGCAACAAAAGAAATGTAATGAGTCCTAGTCATCTCATGGTCTATCGTAAAAAAGTACTCATCTTCAATAATTTCCACTTTGGGCATATGATGTTCATCGCATGGTTCAGCTTCTTCCGGAGTTAGTTGAACTCCGTGACAATGAATTACGGATTCGCCCATGCTGTGCAGTACATTTCCGCAAATCGGGCAAACATAAAACTTCGAGCGTAGCATGTTCGAAGATACATTAGCGTTAACCACTGCTTCTCCTGCGAGCAATTCTGTAATAGATACACCAAGCGTTTTTGCAAGTGGTTCAAGTAAAGATATATCGGGATAACCTTTGCCTGTCTCCCATTTGGAAATTGTCTTATCTGATATGCAAAGCATCTCCGCTAAATTAGCTTGAGTTAGTTTCTTATTTTCACGCAGTTCTTTAATAATTGCGCCAGTCACATACTGATTCATTTTCTCGAAAATCCTTTCAATTTAGATTTCTCACTATCATATTGCGAATATATATTATGTGATGGCAAATTCCTACCTACGAAAAGTAGGGAGTGAACCAAGTGAAACTGAAATGCCGCAAATACTTCGAAGAAAATGAATAGACCTCACCTATCCATACCGCAGGGGTATGTTCCTTTGCACAATGCTTGCTCCTTAGTAACTGCAGAATAGAAGCGGTAACCGCCCGAAAAGTTATAGGCATCAAACCCTTGGAGATTTAGGATTCTGCTAGCTATGTAGCTTCGAAGTCCTGATTGACACATGACATATACAGGTTTGGATTTATCAATCTTTTGAATGTTTTCTCTTAGAACATCTAATGGTATGTTAATGAATCCATTTACATGTCCGCGAGCATATTCACTAGGTGTTCTAGTATCTAAAAGAGTTACTCTTCCATCACTCGGCAACCCATCAACCTCATTCCAATGAAACTGCTTAAGTACTCCCCTTGCAATATTATCAATCATGAAACCGGCCATATTAACCGGATCCTTTGCAGAAGAATAAGGCGGCGCATATGCTAGGTCAAGATCCTTTAACTGATTTGCTTTTGCTCCGAAAGCAATTGCGGTTGCCAGTACATCTATTCTCTTGTCAACTCCATCATATCCTACAATCTGAGCACCAAGAAGTTTAAGCGTTTCCTTTTCGAACACAACCTTCATAGTCATGACTTTTGAATTAGGGTAATAGCTAGCGTGAGATGCTGGAGAAAGTACAATCCTATCACAATCGAACCCTGAAGCTATAGCCGCCTTCTCCGAAAGACCCGTGCTGGCTATAGTCATGTCAAATAGCTTGATTACAGAGGAGCCAATTGAAACCTTGTAATGACTGTCTCCACCGCAAATGTTATCTGCTACGATTCGCCCTTGTTTATTAGCAGGGCCAGCCAAAGAAATAACCGCATTTTGTCCGCTGACACTATGTATTACCTGAACAGCATCGCCTACCGCATAGATATCCTGTACCGAAGTCTCCATTTTGTCATTTACTAGAATACTGCCCTTGATTCCAAGTTGAAGACCAGCTGCCTTTGCAAGCGAACTATCTGGTAAAACACCAACAGCCATAAGAACAAAATCAGATTTAATATCTGAATCATTCTCTAAATGTGTCGTTATTCCGTTTGCTTCATCAGTAAAACCGATTACATTGCTTCCCAACTTCAGACTGATTCCCTTCTGACGAATTTTGCTATGAGTAAAAGTCGCCATATCATAATCCAGAATATCGAGAAGTTGATCAGAACGCTGTACTATGGTCACTCTAATTCCCATATCGTTCAAATTCTCGGCAACCTCAAGTCCGATAAAACCGCCACCTACAATTACTACCGATTGGGGATTGTTTTCTGTTACATAGTCTCGAATTCGATACGAATCTTCCACTGTACGCAGCGTAAAAAGTCTTCTGCTGTCAGTCCCAGAGAGGTTTGGAATTATTGGCTTTGCACCTGGAGAAAGAATAAGCTTGTCATAGCTTTCTTCGTATACTTTTTCATTGTCCAAATCATGGACTGTAACCATTTTGTCTTGCGTGTTGATGTGCGTAACTTCTTGGTGTGTACGTACTTCTATTCGAAATCGATTCCAAAGGCTCTCTGGCGTTTGAAGCGTAAGTTCAGCTTTATTACTGATTACTCCGCCAATATAGTAAGGCAAGCCACAATTCGCATAAGAAACGAAGCCAGATCTCTCGAAAAGAATGATCTGTGCATTCTCATCCAACCTTCGTAATCTCGCAGCTGCTGAAGCTCCTCCCGCTACGCCACCTACTATAACAATCTTCATAAAGTTATCTTTCAACCTCTCCCCGATAAGATGATATTCCTCCAATGTTCTTCACATTAACAAATCCAAGCGACTTAAGTAAACTCTCAGCCTGACGGCTTCGTGCTCCGCTATAACAATATGTATAAATCGGTATCGACTTATCTCGAAGTACATTTTGAACTTGCTCTAGTTCTTGAAGCGGTATATTTTTACTACCAGGAATGTGTCCTTGCGCGTACTCCTGTCTAGTCCTTACATCAAGAATCACTGCACTGGGCGTATTATTACTCTCTTTTACTCCAGAATTTATGTCAAAACGATTAAACAAGTCAAGTATTCCCATAATGCACCTCTATTATTAAGCTTTCTTAACTCTCGATATCGTAAGGCCAACTATTAATTCCACCAAATTCTACAACGTTGGTATATCCAAGCTCAACAAGAATGGCCGCTGCTAACTTACTACGATTGCCACTTCGACAATATACAAGAATCAACTGGTCCTGATCTGTTAACTCAAGTTCCGCCCGTTCACGAATCTCGGTATTTGGAATCAGAATCGCGTTTGGAATATGCCCTTCGTTATACTCTTCCTCGGTTCTTACGTCGAGAATTATATAATCCGTTTCGGTATCCATTAAAGTCTTTGCCTGCTCTGCATCAATTTGCAAGTATCCTAGCTCCTTACCATCAGTTTGATCTAGGTTCACAAAGCTTGAACAACTCACGAATGCAAAAACGAATACAAGCATAAGAGGAATTATAAATTTCTTTCTATTCATACTCAATCCTCATTTGATTTATAGTAAAGCATGCAGTGACAGAAGCCTTCATAGTTTGGATCGGCTATCTGTGACTTGAATTCTTCACACATGCATTTATATTCTTCTTTCTTCTCAAAACGGCAGGGGCAATAGCCTCCAGTACGTTTCAGACCTTCTTTTATTGTTTTAACCATCTCTTCATCAGTATTAAAAGATACTTTCATAAAATCACCACCTTTTCTATCAATTATATCAATAAAAATATACTCTTCTGTGACAGAGTCACACAGAAGAGGGTCACGACTAGATAATTACTAATTTAGTAAGTAATTTGATTGCATAAATACAATATGTATTAGTTTTTGGGAACAAAGAGAAATGCAAATAAAAACGACGTAACAGATTTCCGTTACGTCGTTTGTCTTGGTTGCGGAGGCGGGACTCGAACCTCACGACCTCCGGGTTATGAGCCCGGCAAGCTACCAACTGCTCCACTCCGCGATAATATAACTGTATTAAACAATAAGATGGTGCTCATGACCGGACTTGAACCGGTACGGATTTTACTCCGACGGATTTTAAGTCCGTTGCGTCTGCCGATTCCGCCACACGAGCCTGTCCGTAATGCTCATAGATATTATCACGCACTACTCATATTGTCAAACACGAATTTGGTCCATTTTTATCGCTGGAATTATTGCTTTTTCGTTACGCATTGAACATCTTCATTGCAAATGAAAATCCTTTGTTTTATTATAAAGTTATTAAAGATGAGAGGTGTTGATATAATGCTATTCAATTCTGATGATAATAACAAGAGCAATATAGATTCTTCTGGTAATTCCAAGCGATTGTTTGGTGCCGAAGATGCTACCTTTGATGAATCCAATGCTGCTTCAAGTAATAAGGATTCGTTATTTGCTTCCTCTAAGAGCGATTCAGCAAATGGCGCTAATTCGGAAGGTGGTTCGTTGTTCAATAGTAGCTTCAATCCTGACGAAATTGATGGAGAAGATTTTTTCGCTGACCTGGACCAAGCTCTTCCTGAATCAGATGTTGACACTTCAAATTCGAGTGGCAACATTCAGAGTTCGTTCGTTGTTTCATTTAAAGCAAATGATCCTATCAATACTGTTTCTGGCGTAATCAATGATTCGAATTCTAATGATGAGTTCCAATTTGACGATGATTTAGCTGACTTGGATATTCCTGATGATGTGTCTCCATTTAAGCCAGCTTTCGCTTCGCAGAAAGAGGATGTCAAATCTGAGCCTGCTAACTTAGAGGTACCTTCTTTCCCTGCTAAACCTGTTTCTCCTGTTAGTGAGCCTGTGATACCTGAGACTCCTGATACACCTGCCGATGAAGAGCCTCAAGATTCTGCATCCCTTTTCGATTCTGGAAAAGAATTGGATTTTGCTGGTTCTACTGTTGATAACAAGACTAGTCCTTTTGCAAATGCGAAGGCACCAGAATTAACTCATAGTTCTGATGAGCCTTCCGTGTCCTTCAATTCTGAATTCTCTACAGATGATGATTTAAGTGTTGAAGAAGACGTGAGAAAGGATATATCTGTCGAGACAAAAGAGGTAGATAAGGCTCCTGAGGATACTGATGTAGTAGCTAGTACCACAGTAGCTGACGAATCCTCATCATTATTCTCTGAAAATGATGAAATTACCCATGAATCGAAGTTAACTACTTTTGGTAAGGTTACTTCTGGCGTAAATGCGTTTTCATACAAGCCTAGTGTTTCTTCTGGTGACATTCCTCATGAAGCAAGTCCTTTTGCGAAGAGTGATGACAAAGTATCAGATGCTGCACCTGCAAATAGTTCAGTTCCTTTTGCTACAGTCAATGCTGCTCCAAGCGCTAAGATAAGCCCTCGTAACGAACCAGCTACTTCGCTATCCCAGCGTCGTGCCGTTAGAGGAGCAACCTCGGAAGAAGCAAAGTCTTCTGAAGGCGGTGCTGATTCGGCATCTTCTGATGTTAAGGTGGTAGATCCAAGCAATAAGCTTTCCCATCGTCCAGGAACTGTTAATGCATCCGAGAAAGCATCAGCACGCAAAGGCGTTAGTGACGCGGCTCCAATTAAGCGTACATCTAGCAGGCCTACACATTCTGCAAACGCAAGCAGAGCGGTGGATGTGTCTGAAAGACCTATCTCACCTAAGTATTCGGCTGCTTCTCAAAAGGGAAATATTCAACCAGTTACTCAAATGGATTCAAAAAAACGCAAGAGAAGAGACAGAGTTCGCGGTGAAGGCGGAATTTCTGGTATTGTTTGGCTTCTCGTAGTTATTATTTTATTTGGCGCTTTGATTTATGTTTTAACCAATATGGATCAGATTTCTTCTTTGCTTGGCATTGAGACATCGTCAATCACGGAAACAACGGCTAGTGTATCTTCAACAACTATTCCTGAAGCGTCGACGGAAGATACAAAGGAACCTACTGAAGAAAGTACGGAAGCTACTACGAGAGCAACAACAGCTACAACTACAACTGCAACTGAGGAGCCAACAGAGGAATCTAGTGACACATCAGCTACAACTACTAGTGCGACTACTACGACTACACGCTCTACTTCTGGTAACCCTGTTCTCACCTTCTATAGTGGAATTGATAATGCAGCGACCACTTCAACAGGTTTCTCATTTGATTTAACACTTCAGAACTATGGAACTGTTGATGCTGTTCTTGCTGACTCTGTATTATCCATTAGAATTACGCTTTCAACAAATCAAGACATTACTGGAATCTCATCTCAGTACTATACATTTACAGAAGATCCTTCTTCTGCTAACACATATATTGGCACTCCGACATCCGGAACTATTACTGCTGGTGAGACATTGAATATGACTATCAATGTTGCAACCTCATCACCAGTAACGACATTCTTAGTAAGTTCTTACTACTTCGATTGGAATGACTAATTAGCAAAGGTTTATTACTCAAATCAAATTAATTACGGTACGGTTTCTTATTGGACTGTACCGTTTCTTTTTGTGCCTTTTCGAGCAACGAAAAAGCGATGTGTAATAAAAACACATCGCCGATAAATCCATTAATAGTATTCTTACTTCTCTATCTTCATTCCAGACAGAAAAGCATTAATAAATCCATCGATGTTTCCATCCATTACGTTATCAACATCAACTACTTCAAACCCAGTTCTGTGATCTTTAACAAGCGTGTACGGACAAAAAACATAAGATCTTATCTGACTTCCCCAGGCAATATCCATTTGATTTCCTTTTAGGTCTTCTATTTTCTCCATTTGAGCCGCTTGAGCTAAAGCAAATAACTTTGCCTTAAGCATACTCATAGCAGTCTCCTTGTTTTGAACCTGTGAACGCTCTGCTTGACAGGCAACAACACACCCAGTTGGAATATGGGTAAGACGTACCGCCGAATCTGTTTTATTAATGTGCTGTCCACCTTTACCAGTCGCACGATAAGTATCGACACGGACCTCAGTCATATCTATCTTAATGTCGATGGTATCGTCCAGTTCTGGCATAATCTCGCAAGAAGCAAAAGATGTATGTCTTCTTCCGGAAGCATCAAAAGGAGATATTCTTACTAGTCTGTGAACACCCATCTCTGATCTTAAAAAGCCATATGCATTCTCTCCAGTAAACAACAAAGAACAACTCTTTATGCCAGCTTCATCTCCATCAAGATAATCAAGTTCTTTAATTTCGAATCCGTGCATCTCAGCCCAACGAGTATACATTCTATATAGCATTTCTACCCAGTCTTGAGCCTCAGTACCGCCAGCGCCAGCATGAAGTGTAAGAATAGCGTTATTCTTGTCATACTCACCTGTTAGAAGAGTCTCAAGACGCATTTTCTCATACTCATCCTTCAGTTTCTCAAGTCCAGAAGTAACATCAGTTACTGACTCTGCATCCTCCGCTTCGTCGCATAACTCGCACATTACTAGAAGGTCTTCTCTATCAGAACAAAGCTTCATGAAGCTATCTACTTTCTTCTGCAAACGCTTCAACTTAGTTTGTAAGTGTTGAGCTTTCTCAACATCATTCCAGAAATCAGGCTCTTGAGTTCTAGACTCTAGCTCACTTATCTGTGTCATAACATGCTCTATATGAAGAGCGTCTTTAAGAGTGTCAATTGGCCCTTCCAAGCCCTCCAATTCGAGTCGTATGTTATCATACTCAAGCATTAATGTTTCCCACCTTTATTTTGTTAATAAAATCTTTCAATCTCTTCATTGCTTCGATAATATCATCTAGAGAAGCCGCATAACTAATACGAACATGTCCCTCGCCGCAAGCTCCAAAAGCATTACCTGGAACGATAGCGACTCTCTTCTCTTTTAGGAATCTCTCACAGAATTCTTCAGAAGAAAGGCCCGTACTCTTTATCGAAGGGAATGCATAAAAAGCGCCCATAGGAGTGAAACAAGTAAGACCAGCATCTTTTAATCCTTGAATAATAATGCGGCGTCTATGATTATACTCATCCCTCATCTCGCTCACAGCTTCATCACAATTATTCGCTGCCTCAACAATAGCTAATTGCGCCATAGAAGGAGAACACATAATACAATATTGATGTATCTTGGTCATAGGAGCAATTAGCTCGCTTGGACCCAAGACATAACCAATTCTAAATCCAGTCATAGCGTAAGACTTAGAAAAACCATTTATCATTATTACTCTTTCTTTTAGCTCTTCAAAACATACTAATGAAGCTGGCTTACTGGAATCATAATTTAACTCGCAATATAGTTCATCGGAAAGTACTATCACATTCGGGTGCTTCAAAAGAACATCCTTTATTCTGGATAGTTCTTCCATAGTCATTATCGCCCCAGTAGGATTGCTTGGGTATCCAAGAATCAAATACTTTGTCTTACTTGTAATTGCAGCTTCCAGTTCTTCAGGCATTAATTTAAAATCATTCTCTTGCCTAGTTTCAATAACAACTGGCACACCATGCGCAAAAAGAACTGTTGCCTTATATGCAACAAAGCACGGCTCAACAATAATTACCTCATCGCCAGGATTAATCAGAGCTCTAGCAGCAATATCCAAACCCTCACTTCCACCAACGGTAACAAGAACCTCGTGACCAGGGTCGTAGGATACGTCATATCTTCTCTTAATGTATTTTGAAATTGCAACTCTTGTATCAATATACCCTGCATTTGGTGAGTAATGAGTGTATCCATCAATTAAAGAATTAATTCCTGCTTCTCGAATACTCCAAGGAGTAACAAAATCAGGCTCTCCAATCGAAAGCGAGATTACCTCACCTTTCATCTCATTAGCTAAATCAAAAAATCTTCGAATAGCCGACGGTGGAACGTTCTTAACTACCTCAGATATTTTGTCTTGATAATCAAAACTCATAGAATAACCGCCTGCCTATCATCTGTGTCACCCTTTTCGAAAATAATTCCATTAGACTTATATTTCTTAAGAATGAAGTGCGTAGTTGTTGATAAGACACCGTCAAGAGGAGCTATTTTGTCAGAGACAAAAGAAGCTACATCGCGAAGGTTCTTATCTTCATATATCAACATTAAATCAAAGCCACCAGACATCAAATAACATGCCGTAACCTTATCGTTCTTGCAAAGAATATCTGCAATATGATCAAACCCCTTGTTGCGCATAGGAGTAATTCTTACCTCTATCATGGCCACAACATTATCTTTATCCATCTTCTCCCAATCTATCTGGGCCGAATATCCAAGAATTATCTTCTCATTAGAGAGAGCACTAAGCTCTGCCTCAACCTCTGCTACATCGCAATCAAGCATTATAGCAATATTGTCAGGCGTTAGTCGTGCATCATTCTGAATTATTCTTAATAATTCCATTCGATTAATCATAACAGAAGCCTCCTTCTTTACATTTAATGATTGATTTTAACACATATAATGTATCAAAGACACATTAAAAATCGGGAAGAACATAAGCTCTTCCCGATATAAATCTTATATAAAATGAATCATTAGATACGAGCAACTCCGCTCTTTCTAGCAGCCTCAGCTACAGCAGCAGCTACAGCCTTACCAACACGAGGATCAAAAGCATCTGGAAGAATGTAATCAGGTCTTAGTTCAGAATCTGATACTATTCCTGCAATAGCATAAGCAGCAGCAAGCTTCATCTCATCATTGATATCAGAAGCTCTTACATCCAAAGCGCCTCTGAAGATACCTGGGAATGCAAGAACGTTATTAACTTGGTTAGGGAAATCAGAACGACCAGTTGCCATAACTGCAACTCCAGCCTTCTTAGCCTCATCAGGAAGAATCTCAGGTACTGGGTTAGCACATGCAAATACTATTGGATCTTTACCCATTGTAGCTACCATATCAGCAGTAAGTACTCCTGGAGCAGAAACACCGATAAATACATCAGCGCCAACAATTACATCCTTAAGAGAACCCTTCTTCATCTTCTTGTTTGTCATAGAAGCAATCTCAGCCTTAGCATCGTTAAGCTTCTCTCTTCCCTGATAAATAGCTCCTGTTCTATCACAAAGAACTACATCGTTAAGTCCACATGAAATCAATAGCTTTGTAATAGCTGTTGCAGCAGCTCCAGCTCCATTTACTACTACAGAAATGTCATCTAAATTCTTACCAACAACCTTCAATCCATTAATAATTCCAGCTAGAGTTATAACAGCTGTACCATGCTGGTCATCATGGAAAATCGGGATATCACATATTTCCTTAAGCTTCTTCTCGATCTCGAAACATCTTGGAGCAGAAATATCCTCAAGGTTAACTCCACCAAAAGATCCAGCTAGCAAAGCTACTGTATTGACTATATCGTCAACTTCCTTAGAGCGAATACACAATGGGAATGCATCAACATCACCAAATGCCTTAAACAGTGCACACTTTCCTTCCATAACTGGCATGCCAGCTTCTGGTCCGATATCACCTAATCCAAGAACTGCCGTTCCATCTGTTACAACAGCTACTAGATTATGTCTTCTTGTATACTTGTATGATAAATCAACGTCCTTAGAAATCTCTAAGCAAGGCTCAGCAACACCAGGTGTGTATGCAATAGCCAATTCTTCCTTCGAACCTACTGGAGCACGTGCGATTACTTCAATCTTACCTTTCCATTCGGTATGCTTCTTAATTGCTTCCTGTTTAACGTCCATAATATTTACCTCCATATTTAACAAACATCAATATAATAATTGACAAAGGGTTAAATTTCAATAATCGAAAAGATTACGAAAACAACAAACTAACTAGTAAAAACACGATCAATCATATTGCAATATGATATTCCAATTGCTCTGCCAATAGCTAGACAGCTATATACATTTACGAATGAGACAAGCACTGAAGCTATTGGCTCTGAGTAGTTTCCAACAATAGAAAGAATGGAATTCAACAAATATGACAACATCAAAACTATCGATACTACGTATGAAAGAGAGAAAAAATACCCTTTAGAATACGTAAAACCTTGCTTAACTGACGCTATCAAACCAGCATCACCAGAAAGATAAAATGCAGGAATCATAACAATAATTGGCGTAATGAAAATCAATACTATAGCAAAGTAAGATAGAATCGAAAAAAACATCATAAAAACAACCAAGTATGCTATCGTCCCAATAATCAATCTGAATACTAGTTTTCCAACACTAATAGGAGCACGTACTCTCGAAGCAAAACTATTATCTCCCGCTTCTTTTGCCTTTGATACCAATTGAATCCTAAGCGATCGAATATACATAGCCGCATATAAGCCAATACCTACTACACACAAAATTAGTACAAAAGCGGACCACAAAAGGTAAATCCAATTACCAGTAGTTAAGGGCATCGAACTTAACATTTCATAAGCCTTACTTGTATCGTTAGCATTTACGACTTCCGAAAAGTCCTCATACCAAATCCAGAAAGAAGCGAAATCTGAATCTCCAAATGGAATTATCGCTACCTGACACCTAAGTAAAAAAAGAACAAGAAACAGAGAGCGTACCCCCCACTTCTTGTTCATTCCTTCTATATCTAGGCAAGCTCGTAATTGTCTTAGTATCATAATCAAACTAAATCGTTACAAACATTACCGTTAACCAAATGCTCGGTTACAATTCTCTTAGCTTTCAGACTATCAACATTCTTATATCTAACACTTGTTCCATCTACAGATACTATATCAACTATTGGTTGACTAGCAGCATCACCTGTTGCTGGCTCAAGATTAACAGCTACTTCATATAGCTTGTTCTCGCTAATAGCATCTACAAAAGCTCTTGCAGTCTCACGAGCACCTGCATTAATTCCAAGAGTACCCATTGCAACAACTACCTTAGTACCCTTCGCATCACGAACAGACATATCTGCCTTAGCACTTTCTCTCATAGCATTTAGTTCTTCTAAAGAATTCATTTGTGAAATACCTCCGATAAATTTATCCAAGTGATCAGTGACTAGCCTCGTAATAAAATTATACCCTATCACTGAGCTTACAGGCACTCCGCCGAGATCTTTTCTTACCTTCTCACTGTCCAACATAAATATTGCACCATTCTCATACGAAAAATCAAGCGATATTTTAATGTTTTCATAGGACGCAACGAATAACGCATATGTCAATCCTACATCTCCAAGCGAAATGAGTTTTGTTTCTCCAATTATATCCCGAATATGCCACTTAGTAATTACCATTAGACCGCTAGGATTTTGTGGCTTGAAGTTGACGCCAAGGCCGTGTTGTTGGTTCTTCTTAAGAATGCAAGATAACGCTGTTCCTCTATCATTGCCTTTTGTTGAATAAAATCCTCTCTGTATTCTGGGTAACACTTCCGGATTCATTCCAGTACCATTATCCCTTATAGATAGCGTTAGAATATCGTCTGTCCTGTTCGCATTAATAGAGCAATTTATAGTTGTCGCCCCTGCCTCAACCGCGTTCATTAATAATTCTTGCAAGTAACATGACAGGTCTATGCAGAAATCCGTCACTTTTGACATATTCTTATTCTCCATAACAGCGTATTTTTATAGAAACAATGTCTTTTAGATTATATCAACAGAAAGAGCATTTATGTTACAATACGCTATATTATTAATAAGGCGGTGAATTATCATGACAGATTTCAGATTATATCCTGATTTGCTCTGCTTCATTCCACCAGAGAAGCATTCTGCTCAAGATATTACAAGCATTCTAGAAACTCATCCAGAAATTAAGTTTGTATCGTTAGTAGCTATCGATTTGGCTGGCAATGATACTGATGAGAAGATTCCAATTAGCGATTTTCATGATAATTTGCAAAACTACCTTAATGGCGAAGCCATTCAAACCGATGGCTCTTCTGTTGTACTACCAGGAATTGCAACACTAAACGATGGTAAAGTTGATTTAGTTCCTGATCCCAATGTTGTTTGGTATGTAGATTATAACTACGAGCACATTGATATGACTACAGGACTTCCAGTGGGAACACTTCGTATACCATCATTCCTTACGCATAACGGCGAGTATGTATGTTCTCGTTCAGTTCTTAAGAGAAGCGCCGAGTACTTTGAGAATACATTGACGGATATTATGAAGAAGAATCCTGAGATATGTAAGAGTTATGGTTTTGCTTGTGAGGAACTAAAGCAAATAAACATCATTGTCGCTACTGAGCTTGAATTTTGGGTAAATTCACCTGACGAGGTAGTCAGTACAGATAAGTTAACTATTTCTCAGGAACTTAAAGAATCATATTGGAAGAGAACTAAAGGCGTAGTAAGAACTGCACTTGAGCAGGTTATTCTAGTTTTAGATCAGTATGGTTTTAACCCTGAAATGGGACATAAGGAAGTTGGCGGTGTTAAAGCAGCTGTATCTAGCTCTGGTGATTTCCATTCAATTATGGAACAACTTGAGGTCGACTGGAAGTATTCGGATGCGCTACAAGGAGCTGACTACGAAATCACAGCGCGAATTCTAATCAAAGAGATCTTTAGAATGCATGGTCTTGAGGTTAGCTTCCAAGCTAAGCCTCTATTTGGAGTTGCTGGTTCAGGAGAGCACACACATGTTAATGCAGTTGCTTTGTTGAATAATGGAAAGAAAATCAATCTTTTCGCACCTGCTAAGCTTGAGGAAGACTACCTGAGCATTATTGGTTGGGGCTGTTTGATGGGTATCATGAAGAACTACGATTTGATTAACCCATTTGTATCCGCGACATCGGATGCTTTCGCAAGATTACAACCTGGATTCGAGGCTCCTACTCATCCAGTTGCTTCGATTGGCCGCGATGTATTAACACCATCCCGTAACAGAAGCGTGCTTCTTGGTGTTGTACGAAGCCTTACGAACAAGTATTGTACAAGGTTTGAGCTTCGTTCACCTAATCCACATACAAACACTTATCTTTGCCTATCAGCTGTATACCAATGCATGCTGGATGGTATTCACTATGCGATTAACTCTGGAAAGACAAGTAAGCAGCTTGAGGCCGAGTTTACTAAGAAGTATGGCGAGAGCGGAGATTATCTGGAAACTAACAGATTATATAGATGTGAGGAAGATATTTTCGAGTCGATGACTGGAGAAGAGCGCAACAAGTTGTTTGGCATCCCACCTGCAACTGTTTACGATTCTTTGAAGAACCTTATGATATCTGATTCCGTTTGCGACATTCTTTGTGCCGGCGATGTCTTTAGCGACAAAATTCTAGCTTCTTATTCAAATGCAATGCTAAATATGTGGCAAATGGAATTACTCGAGAGAATCATACCTTCTAATCTGTCATTGCTTCGTTCTTTTTCGAAAAAGCACACAATCTCAAACACATATGATGACGAGACATGGTCAACTATTGAGAATATGCGATTATCTTTGGCAAAGAATACCGATGAGAAGTTCTCGATTTTTGGAAGCATAAAGCTAGCTATCGAGAGTAAGAACCTTGGTGATATTGCTAAACTACAGACTAGAATGAACAAGAACATGATTGAGCTTATTGGACTTTATAGAGACTACAACGAGAACCAAATTTGATTTTGTTGTTTTGAACTATACCTGAAACCACAAAGGATAAAGAAACACTCCTTCTTCGTAAGAGGGAGTGTTTTTGATTGTATATTTTCTATTCAAAATAAACGCAAATGAGATAAATCAATCCATGTAGTGCATCCAAGAGCCATCAATAACTGAAGCAATGATTTCCTCGATTTCTTTATGCGAAATACCTTTGACTACCACAGCGCTACAAGAGGAATCATCACATACAACCTTGCAATCGAAAGACGAGAAAGTCTGCATAAGGCTATCCGCATTGCTAGCGCATGATTTAACTACGACATTAGTGATGACATCTGAATATGGCATAATGACGCTTTCTTCGTCAGCATTAACATACCATTTTGTAATGTGTGGATTTCTTCCAGAGTGCAATGCTGCATCTAAGACATCTCCTACTACCGCAGAAGCTGTAGGAAGCTTACCAGCACCTTGGCCATAGAACATAGCTTCTCCAAGCGCATTACCTTCAACAATTATCATATTAAACGCATCTTCTACAGAAGCAATTAATTCATTTTTAGAAACAAAAAATGGGGCTACAAACGCACTTGGTTTTCCTCCATCTCTGTTAAAGAATGAAGCTAAGAGCTTGACTGAACAGCCAATTTTATCAGCAAATTCAATATCATCTAGAGATATGCTACTTATTCCTTCAGCATGAATCGCATCTGGTGATACATATAGACCATTTAGAGCTATTGATGAAAGAATAGAGAGTTTTCTTTGAGCATCAATGCCATCTACGTCTGCAGTAGGATTTTGCTCCGCATATCCCTTCTGCTGTGCTTGCTTAAGAGCATCCTCATATGATAGGCCAACGTTCCTCATAGAGGATAGAATGTAGTTTGTCGTTCCATTAACAATACCTTGAATTCGAATAATTTCATTCGCAGCTAGGCAACGATGTAATGGACGAATGATTGGAATTCCTCCACCTACTGCAGCCTCAAAGAGATAACAACAACCATTATCTTCAGCAAGTTGCATTAGTTCAACACCATGAGTACTAACGAGCTCCTTGTTACTCGTAACAACGCTTTTTCCAAGACTAAGAGCTCTCTTTGTAAACTCGTATGCAATTCTTGCTCCTCCTATTGTCTCAACAACAATAGAAATATCCGAGTCACCAAAAAACTCATCTGCATCATGCGTAATTAAGGAAGCAAAAGGACTATCTGGGAACTCTCTTAAATCTAGTACCCTCTTAACCTGAATTACTTCACCTACATGACTTGCAATTTTGTCATGGTTCATAGCAATTACCTCTGCTACTCCAGAGCCAACTACTCCAAAACCAAGAATTCCAACATTTTTCATAATAACCCCCATATCACTCACGGCTAAGTACTTTACAAGAACGTACACCAGCCAATTTGTTTACTTCATTAAGAATATCCTCAACTGAACCTAGCATAGACGCTGTTTCCAGAGAAACGGAAATATCAGCCAAACCATTAATTGGGATATTCTGATTAATAGTTAAGATATTAGCATGTGAAGCTGCAACAACTTGCAAAATCAAAGACAAAATACCTTGAAAATTCTCTACCGTAATCAATAAAGTTACCTTCTTACCGTTTGTAGCCTCATAAAAAGGCATTACGGAATCCTTATACTTATAATATGCGCTACGAGAAAGTCCAGTTTTTCTAACAGCATCATTAATCGACGAAGCATCACCTGTATTCAAGCGTTGCTTTACTTCCATTACCTTAATAAATACTTCAGGAAGCACTTCTTTATCTACTAGATAGTACTCTCTTGCTTCGTTTTTCATAGTCAACTCCAACTAATACTGTCCACGTACGGTGCACATTTGTTCGCGGCATAGGTATATTATCATTTATGAACTAGTTTTGCAACCATTTGATTTAAGGCTTTTCCTCTATGACTTATCTTATTCTTTAACTCGGGATCCATCTGCGCAGTAGTCATTTCGTATTCTGGAACATAGAAAATTGGATCGTAACCAAAACCATTATTGCCTTGAGGTGTCTCAACTAGAATTCCATCAACAGTTCCACGAACAGTAAACTCACTTCCATCTGGCTTCACCACTGCAATGGCACAAACAAATTGAGCAGTTCTCTTCTCAGCTGGAACATCCTTAAGAAGATCAAAAATCTTCTTGAACTTCTCTTCATACGTCGAATTTTCACCACAAAATCTTGCAGAGAATATTCCAGGAGCTCCATTTAAAGCATCGATGCATAATCCTGAATCGTCGGCCATTACATAATCTTGCGTAATACTATGAACTGTTCGTACCTTTATTAGTGCGTTTCCTTCAAAGCTATCTGCATTCTCATCTATCTCAGGGTTAATCCCTAAGGACTTCATCGAGATTGCTACAAAATCACTTCCCTTAAGAATCTCATTTATCTCTCTAACTTTATCTTCGTTTCCTGTAGCAACTATTAAATTCATTTTCGCTCCTTCTCGCTCCTTATACCAATCGCCATGCTTTAGGGTACAAATTCTTAAACGTACCATCAGGCGTTTTTTTCGCAAATCCCAAAGGATAGTTGTCAACACAAACAACAACAAAACCTTTTGTCTTTAACACTTTATTTTCTTCTTCATTTGCAATTATTGTCTCGCCTTTCAAATATCGTTCTACTCGCATGTCTTCGCGCGGCATAGATAATATTGAGTCTTTGCGAATACCTTCATAATTAAGAGTCAACGCCAAGCAATTTGAAGGGACAAATACTCGTCCTGTATTTGTGTTCTTGATTTCGCCTGGAAAATCTCCGGACTTTACAACCACCAAGCGATCAAACAGTCGCTCATCTACTGGAAGCAAATGGATTTTGTCTGAGTGAAGAACATAAAATTTATTCACGTAGTTCTCATATTCCTCATAATCATTGTCCGCCAATATGTCCTTCATAAACGAAAGAAAAGCTTCGCGCGATTGATTATATGTGAAATGATCGCTTCGTTTTTTTGTTTTCCGCAGTTCAGGGATATTATCATTAGAATCCGCTTCTTGAATAGCTTTTTTTCGCAAATGAACGCAAAAATGCCCATCGCCTTCAGAAATGTGTGGCCAAATGCGCATCGCACCAGGAAGAATCGAACCTTCTTTCTGATGAGTCACGCCCTCTATTTCAGGATGTGCTATTACCTCATAGTCACTATGATCCTTAAGAAAATCAAGTACCATTTCTTCGTCTTCACCTAAACCAAAGGTGCAAGTAGAATATACGATTTCGCCTCCAGGCTTAAGCATCAAATCAGTCGCATTAAGAATTTGCTTCTGAATCACTTGGCAACTCTCAGGTCCATATTGCTCCCAACTCTTTGTTGCTGAAGGGTCACGCCTAAACATTCCTTCTCCTGAGCATGGCGCATCAACAAGAATCTTGTCGAAAAATAAAGGTAATCTTCTAGCTATATTATCTGGATTCTCATTAAGAATGACAGCATTACGAATTCCGGTTCTCTCTATATTCCGTAACAACGCCTTGACTCGTTGCTCGGAGATTTCATTTGCTACTAGAAGTCCCTCGCCTTTCAAGTCCTCTCCTAACCTACATGCTTTTCCTCCGGGAGCAGCACATAAATCCAGAACATAATCTCCTGGTTTTGCTCCAAGCACCTGTGCAGGAAGCATAGCAGATGGTTCTGTCGAATAGTAGACACCAGCCAGATAGTAAGGGTCCCTGCCAGTCTTCATTGACTCATCTTCAACATAAAAGCCGCCTTCGCACCAAGGCACCTTCTTCTCGGAAAGGCCCATTCTTTCAACTACTTTGGAGAAGTCACTTCTATCGGTTTTTATGCTATTTAGTCTTATCCCTCGAAAAGCCTGTGAATCAAAGCTCTCCCAGAACCCCTCACTTGATACATTGCTATCAGATGAGAAATACTCATTCATTCTGTTTACAAATTCAATTGGTAACTTCATAAACTCAAAAAATCACTCGCACTGAAAGCTAGCTTCTTAAATACATCAACATCAAAAGGAGAAGAAAGGCCTGCCTTTTGAAGAAGTGATAAGAAGGTATCAGTACCGCCACTTTCACAAAGAATATTATACTTAAACAAAGCCGACTTCGCATCAAGTCTAGACTCATCCCATAATTCCAAAGCACAAATTTGTGCAAGACAATAATCGATATAGTAGAAAGGACTAGTAAAAATATGAGACTTCTTCATCCATGCTCCGCCATTTGAGTGGAAAGGATGATTATCATAATTAATGAAAGGTTGATACTTTTCCTCAAGTCTCTTCCAGACTTCATGACGCTCGTCAGGTTTCAAATCGGGATTATCATAAACCTCATGCTGAAACTCGTCGACCATACATCCATAGGGCAAGAAAAGCAAAGCATTAGTCATATGCAACTCACGGTATGCATTAGCGCTATCACCATAGAACATATCCATATAAGGGTATGATAGAAACTCCATCGCTGTCGAGTGAATTTCGCATGTCTCCAGCGTAGGCGATAAGCATTCAGAGAATGGTGAGACCTCAGCTGACTTTATCGCAGCATAAGCATGACCGCCTTCGTGAACAATTGTTGCCACATCATCAGCTGTTCCATTACCGTTCATAAAAATGAAAGGAATAGCATACTCTTCAAGGAACATGCAATAACCACCTGTGGACTTTGATTTGCGAGAAAGAAGGTCAGTAAAGCCGTGTTCCGAAAGAACGTCAAAGAAGCTTGGATTTACGCCGAAGATTCTTCTAAAGAACTCACCTGAAACCTTATCGTAAGAGTCCATTGAAATTGAAGGAACTGGATTTCCTTTGCTAAAAAGACATGGCAAGTCATAAAACTTAAGTTCATCGAGATCCAATCTGTTCGTTTGCAATTCGCGAATTTTGCTCGTCAGTGGAACTATGTATTTGACTACATTGTCACGAAAAACCTTAACGCTTTCTCTATTGTAGTCATAACGCTCCATTCGCTTATAACCTAATTCGGTGAATGACGTGTAACCAAGTTTCTTAGCTATTTGAGTCCTAATCTTAACCATTTCATCATAAATACGGTCAAAATCATCTTTTTTCGACAAATAATAATCATCTAATGCCTTATGAGCCTTAATTCTCTTGTTGCGATCAGTTGACTCCAAATATGGCTCAAGCATGCTAAGGTTCAATTCCTTGCCATTAAACATAATAATTGCTTCAGATTGAATCTGTGAATACTCATTTTCGAGCGCAGACTCCTTAACAATATCTTCAATTACCTCGCTACTAATCGTCTCTTTATAATTAATTGCCTTCTTGAAAATCATATCCCCATACTTCTCTCGAAGCTCTTTAGCACAAGGACAATTTAACATTACAGAGAAAACACCAGCCGCTAAATCGTTTACTGAAGCTTCAATCTCATCACAAAAGGCTAGTTCATTAGTATAGAAATCATTTGAGGTATCCAAATCATGCATAATATTGCATAGTGCAAACATCGTATTAATTAGTACTAGATTTCTCTCATAATCGAAAAGAGCAGAAGACGCCGTATTAACGTCTTTTGCAGTCATAAGCTTAAGTCTTACTTTTCGAACAGAATCACGAAAAGCATCTAAATCCGGACGCTCATATTTGATTGAACTGAAATCAGGCATCTCATTCGATTTTGATTGCATTTGGCACCTCGACCTAATTATTACATTCTCTCTACTACATCTATTCCGAGTAGATTTAATCCAGACTTGATGCAATTACATACAGCCTCACATAGTGCAAGACGTGCTATCTTACTCTCATCAGTATCCGCTGAAAGAATTGACGAATTATTGTAGAATCTGTTAAAAGCTCTTGCTATAACAGCAATTTGTCTAGAAATAAAGAAAGGTTCATTGCTCTTAGCGGCACCAACAATAGCATCTTCAAAATCAGAAAGAGCCTTTATAACAGCGCTTTCCTCATCGCTACTCAGAAGTGCAAGAACAGACTCATCAATATTCCTGTAAGATACTCCAATACTATCAGCTTTACGAAGGATAGACCTTGTTCTAGCATAAGTATAAATCAAGTAAGGTGCAGTATCGCCTTCGAAATCAAGCATTTCTTCCCACGAGAAAACAATGTTTCTCTCACGTCCTGATTTAACATAAGTATAAACTACAGCACCAATACCAACCTTCGTTGCGATATCGTTAATCTCTTCATCGCTCATCTCTGTTCCGCGATTCCTAGCATTCGCCTCAATGATTTCTTTGGTTTTCGCTATCGACTCATTAAGCAAATCTTCAAGAAGTACAATATTTCCGTCTCTCGTTGAGAACTTCATATTCTTAAACTTAACTAGACCAAAACCTACATGTTCACAATTTTCAGCAAAGTCAAAGCCAGCTTTCTTTAGAACAGAAAAAACTTGCTTGAAATGCAAAGCTTGAGGAATACCAACAACGTATATATTCTTATCAAAATGATATGTATTGTATCTATATATCGCTGCAGCTAAATCTCTTGAAGCATAGATTGTAGTCCCATCACTCTTAAGAATGATACAAGGAGGCATATTGAATTCATCAAGCTTAACAACTTGAGCGCCCTCACTTTCTTCAAGAAGGCTTCGTTCCTTAAGCATGTCTACTACTGCAGGAATCTTGTCTGAATAAAAGGATTCTCCATTGTAGTTGTCGAAGCTTACGCCCATGCGGTCGTATATTCCGTTAAATACTACTAAGGACATATCTCTAAAGCGTTTCCATAACGCAACCTCTTCCTCGCACCCGTCCTCAAGCTTCTTGAAATTCTCTCTAGCTGAAGTCGTAAGCGAAGGGTCATTCTTCTCCTCTTCATGGAACTTGACATATATTCTCAGTAACTCGTCAATCGGGCTAGATGATAAAGCATCCTCATCTCCCCATAAACGATATGCAGTAATTAGCTTTCCAAATTGAGTACCATAATCGCCTAAATGATTCATACGAACTACGTTGTAACCCAACTTCGTGTAAATTTTCGAAAGAGAGTTTCCTATTATTGTCGAAAAAGCATGACCTACGTGGAAAGGCTTAGCAATATTGGGAGATGAGAACTCAACAAGAACCGTTTTGCCCTCGCCTAGTTTGGAACATCCATACTCGTCTCCAAGAGAATTAATCTTATTGACTACATCGCAAGCTAGAACACCTCGGTCGATAAAAAAATTTACATATGGTCCAACGCTCTTAACTTCAGAAATCCATTTCTCACCCATAGAAGAGTCACTTGCAATCTCTGCTGATATCATTTGTGGGGCCTTATGCATTGATTTTGCTAAAGTAAAACAAGGAAATGCGTAATCTCCCATGTCGCTGCGAGGAGGAACCTCAAGCAAATTCATTACCGTATCCATATCTAATTGAGTGAATCTAGCCAATTTACTTGCAATCTCTGATTTGTAATCCATTCTTATCCTCCAACCGTATTACCTATTATTATCAATGAGTAATAATAACACATCATAATGGTGTTTTCACTACAACGAAAGCAACGAGAATTTGTTATTTTGAACTATCAGAGTATAATAGTCACGATATTAAATATTGAAGAGGTCTTTATGCCAATCTTTTTTCAATCATTTTCTATTCCCTTAGCTTTCGTAGCTTGCTTCATTTTGCTCAAGTTACTTCCTGGGAAAAATCGCATCCTTGGCAAAGATAGAGGTAAGAAATTTGTAATAGGAAGTGAGATAAACAAAGGTAAGCCTACCGGCGTAGGTATATATTTCATAGTTGTTTTTCTACTAGTATCTTTATCCTATATTTATGACGGTTTCGGTATGATACTAATGCTGTTAACTATGGCAGGAGCTATGGTTAGCGGCTATCTAGACGATATTGCATCAACTCCATGGAATGAGTATAAAAAGGGAGCTTTGGATTTAATTGTCGCTTTCATAGGTTCAGTCTTCTTTGTAGTCTTCTATGGCTCAGATGTTTCCATAGGCTTCAATGGGAACTCAATTTATATTCACCCTGCAATCTATATTCTTCTTGGTTCTATTCTGATTATCGTATCCATAAATTCAACCAATGCTACAGATGGAGTGGATGGGTTATCGGGTTCATTATCTATAGCTTCCATACTAACAATCATGATTGTCTCAGCAATAACTGGAAACTGTACCGCTAATGGATTCTTCCTTGGATTTATTATGATTGCTGTTCTTTCAGCCTACCTAATGTTTAATATCTTCCCAAGTAAAATGATGATGGGAGACGCAGGCTCCAGATCAATAGGATTCTTCATTGCTTTTTACGCAATGTACATGAAAATCCCGTTTGCCTATCTAGTAATTGGTCTTCCCTTCATGCTTGATGGAGGTCTAAGCGTTCTCAAGATTACTATTGGTCGAGTCTCTAACAAGTTATTCCATAAGAAAGTGATTATTCTTAAAAAGGTTCTTACCCCTGTTCATGATCACCTTAAGCAAGTTAAGGGTTTCTCTGCTCGAAAAACTTGGATAATATTAACGACATCTGCTGTTGTAGTAGACGTCGCTTATATCATACTATGTTTAATTGTAAACTTGATTTCTAAGTACTAATTAGCTATTGCTTCACAAATCATAGCAATTCAATAAAAGATTCCAAAGTATCCTCGTCAGACAGAACAACACTATTATTGGAAGCCTTGCTAGTCTCGTTCTTTACGGATGTAGATTTATTACTAATAGTTATAGGACTTGAGCTTTGACCCGACTTCGAAGTAAGCTCTTCAGTCTTCTTCTTATGCGCAATACGTCTTTCTTCACGAAGTTTTTCTTTTTCCTTAGCCTCAGCCATCTTCGCTAATCTCTCTTCTCTATCCTTCTGAATCTTCTCAAGCTTCTCCGGATCGTTGATTTCTGCTTGTGCGCGCTTACTTAAGGAATCTATTGATTCAGGACTTATTACAGCCTTACTCTTTATGGATTCCATCTTCTTTTTGCTTTCAAGCTTCTGCTTCTCCTCGTTCTCGGCAACCTTGTTACCAAGACTATTAAGCGCAGAAATATCTTCCGAACTAGGTTTAGAAGAAATGTTTTCTTTGTGAGAAACTTCTAGAACAGTCTTCTTTATCTCAACCTTGTCCAACTCACTCTTCGAAAAATCTGAAGCAGCTGATACTATCGATTTGATGTCAGGAACTTCAACACCTGGTATAACATCATATTTCTTACTTTTTCGAACCATATTAACCCTCCAAATTACTTAAAAAAGAATGCATATAAAATCAATACTATTATTACAAATATAAAGGACCCAAATACAAGATGCAATAGTCTTCTATTTACTCGAACCATAGGAGAGATCTTATCTTCTGTCTCCATAGCCTGTACCACACTTTGTGTTGTTCTCTTCGGTTCTCCCTTACTTGTCTTCGAATCAATCGAGATACAAGCAGAAGAATTCAGAATAATTTGTCTAGCCTTTTTAACTCTAGGTAACAATAGCTCTTGCAATTGTCTAAAATTCTCCGTTGCTCTTGGAAAAGCTTCGGCTCTACTAGGCAAACTAGATACATCCGGAGACTTCGTATCCACAAAATACAATGCGCCAAAAGAAGAGTCATCACTTACGTTACTCTTGTTAACTATATAATCTTCCAGAACTGATTTAACTTCCTTTTCGAAATGCTCTCTACCTTCCTTCAAAGTATCGGCCATTCGAACAACTACCGGTTTAACAAGACCAGAAGTCTCATCATAAACGGAATCTTGAACGCCATCAGTCATCAAAACTATAGCATGGACATCATCTATAGTTCCCTTTGTCAGTCTTAAGTAATCGGCGGCGTGATTTGAAGTTACGAAGTAAGTAGTTGAAGCAATTTTTCCATTCTGCGGCATAGTAACAGGCGAAATTCCAGAAGGCGAGATTCTCGCAATCAATCCATCTCCGATGTGACCACAAATCATTCTCCTATCCTTAACAGCACAGAATAGTAACGTACATGAAAGCTTCTCTATTGAATTCAACTTATACTTCAAAATAACATCAGCCAAAGCAGTATGAGCAGCAGTAATAATCATAGCTTTAATCGCTGCTTCCCTATTCTCAAAATACAACGCGTCAAAATGATCAATTAACAACTCAGAAACAGCTTGAGTTACGCACTCTGCACCATACTTGGCATGAGTATATACTTTGCCACCGGCTCCATCAGCAATACAAACCACACTTACACCATTACGAGACACTGCAACCGAAGAATCCTCACATGGAATTCCTCTTTGCAAATGTTTTTGCCCAACTACAGTTACGGCGGCTACGTTTGTTTTGCTATTCATCAAATTTCGTGACCCTACCTATTTCTTATCTCGTAATTAGTCTTCCAAATACTTAAAGAAGTCATCAACACTAACTGAATCGCCTTCTGGTTCAGTACTGATGTTATAGAGAGCATCGTCCTTCATTCCTGAAGAAACAACTGAAGAACTTGAAGATCCTAAGAATTCGAAAAGCTTAGAAAACTCAGCAGATGCAACAGAAATTGGTTCTTCTCTCTTCACAGACAGTCTCTTTAATATATCAAGATCCGCACCAGAACCTACGCCAATATTGAAAACCACAAGCTTGTCTTTCGATTCCATCTCGTTGCATGCCTTAATAGCAAGTTCCATATTAGCCATCGCATTAGGGCCTTGAGGAGCGCCATCAGTAATGACAACTAGCCATGGCTGATAGTACTTGATACCAAGATCTTTATATCCTTCTTTTCGAGCATTCAAGAGCTCTAGTCCTGTCAATATTCCTTCTCCAATAGGAGTAAGTGTAGTAGAAGCTGTTATTTCCGGAAAAGGATTATCTCTACTAATCTTTCCAAAAGGCATAACGATCTCAACCTTCTGACCAAAAGTTACAATTGCGATATCCGTTGCCGAACGCGTATCATCGTTGCTTTTAATTGAAGAAATGAAGTTCGTTAAGCCGATATTCAATTGCTTGATAGGGGTTCCCATCATCGAACCAGAAGTATCTAAGCAAAAACATATCGGCAAACGTCTCTTTGTACTATTTCCAAAATCTGATTCATTAAATCCTTCTACCATATTATCCTCCTTAAGTTACCAAGTAATTAGGCCTATTACCACTAATACAACTATAATTAAGAATAGAATCACTATCAGTCTTGTCTCTAAAGAACTCTTAAACTGTTCGAAAAAGGTCTTTTTCTCTTGTTTTGAAGATGCACCTCGCTGCGAACTATAATTCAAAGAATACTTCGGTACAGAAGCTGCTCTCGAATTCATATCAGCCTCATCCATTTGATTCATTCCTGAATTCGGCGAACTCATAAAGCTTCTATTACTAACGATATCTCCACCGCTAAAAGTAAGAGGTTCCTTTATCCTAGGTCTAATAACTACATCACTCCTACTAGAATAACTACTCTTTGGAAAAAGCTTATATGCCTCAGGATCTGAATACTTCTTAGAAATCAAATCATTCTTATAATCTAATAATGCAGAATACCACTCAATATCCTCATATCTCTTGCCAAGTTTGAAAACATCATACAGCATCGTTCGAAGCTTATCAGGTAAATAGTTCCAAATTTGATCATATCCACCCTTAGGAATGAACTCATTATTTGAATTGTCAAGACGATAAGGGAAGTTCTTGTCTAGAATCTCTTCTCTTAAAGTTTCCTTACCATGTCGTGAAGCATAAGGATTCAAACCGCAGAAAAGAATTGAGAATACCAGCATAGCAAGAGAGTAATCCTCATTCTTCATTTCTCTCAAGAAGTGGGCAAAATTCTTTCCCCACAACGCAGTGTCAGTGAATTCCTCTGTTCCTACTGGACATGGAAGATTGCCAATTTGACAACTATCCATATCGATCAAAAATACACTAGAAGAAGAAGAGATTAAAGCATTCTTGAGCTGAATGTCCCCAGCTAGAATGTCATGCATATGAAGATATATGTACTTCTCTAGCAGATTGATTGCTGTATCTACAACATCTACCCTCATCCAATTGGGAAAGCAGTCAATGATAGCATCAGGGCCATCAAATACTGTACTTAGAGTCTTGCCTTTTCCAAGACTCATAGTATTTCCTACAGGAGTTCCAGAATTGAAGAGTAAATCCTGAGGCCAGCAAATGCCAACACTCTTTATTCCCATTGATACCATGCGAGTAAGCTTAGCCCATCTCAGGGGAGTAATAATATCCTTATGAAAAATCTTAGCAACAACACCAGACTTATCTGTTAGGAATACCATTCCCTCCGCACCGTTGTTCAATCTCTTCTCAAGACGTACGGGCTCCATATTAGCTGTATATACTATATCATTCACACTACAATAAACATCTATATCCAAAAATGAGTTATTAAAAGCTAGAGAACTAATAGAATTTAAAGCATTAGCTTCTATCAACTCGTGACTGTTCTCATATCGAATTAAACCTTCTGCGTTAACAACAACTATTGGAATCAAGACCTCGTAATTATACTCAATGATTCTTTTTAAAAGAATGCTCGAAAAAGTAGTCAAAATACATGGATTATCAAGCATACTAGCTGATTCCAAAAACTTACCCGTATCTAGATGTGCAATCTCATGAAACTTCTTCGCTGCAAGAAGATTCATACACAGATCTCTAAATGATTGACAAGTACCCTCATCCTTATCATCTGCTTGATGAACTAAACAACTATGAAATAACTTGAAATTACTTCCTACATATATCTCCGAATTAGAACTGGAAATTGTAGAGTAAAATTGCGTAAATAGAGACGTACCTCCAAATTCTCGAAGGAAAGAATAGTCTAAAATAATAGATTGATAATTGCCTAAATCTTGAATGTACATTTCATAATCCTAGTTTTATTTACATGAATTCTACAATAACGCAGGTCAACGCACAAGCGAAAAATGAACATTTTGTGTCATAAATTAGGCAAACTTGTTAATATGGTGGTCACAGCTCGAAAGAAGAAAACAAATCATCGTAGTTCTCTCGTCTCCTAATGAGTTTGTCATCTCCATTTTCGGTAATTAACACCTCGGCAGGACGTAATCTGCAATTGTAATTCGAACTCATTGAATATCCATATGCGCCAGCATCTAGAACGCACACTAAATCCTCAGTCTTGATTTTTGGAAGAAGTCTATCGTCAGCAATGATATCACCGGTCTCACAAATGTTACCAACTAATGTAACCTTCTCCAAGTCGCCGTCAGTAATGATTTCACTGTTCCTTATTACTTCTATATCATGCCACGCATCATAAATAGCTGGTCTAGCTAGTACATTCATTCCAATATCGGTACCAGCATATTTTCTTCCTGCATTATCTTTCGTTGCATGAACCCTGCCAAGAAGAACGCCACCTTCACAGCAAACATATCTTCCTGGTTCTGTTTTAAATAATGGCGTATAACCAACAGTAGAAACAAACTCGTCAACAAGAGCTTTGAATTTTACTTCAAAGTTTTCAAAATCAAAAGACTGCTCGTTATCAAGTTTATGGTATGGAACACCATAACCACCGCCAAAGTCAATGAATTCAAGTCTTCCAAACCTTTGAGCAACGCTAAGCAAGTTACTTACAGCCTGAAGGAAAGGCTCCGGATCCATAAACAGCGATCCTACATGCTGATTAATTCCAACTATAGTAAGTTCATGCCTTGCAGCTATCTCTAGAGCCTCATCTATATCATCACGACTTATCGCAAACTTCGTATTTTTACCAGCTGTAACTACTTTACTATGATGTCCAGCGCCAACACCGGGATTAATTCGAATTGCGCAACGACCGCCACGATCCAAATTACCATATCTTTCTAGCTGGTCCAAACTATCTAGACTAACCAGAATCCCGTTATCTATCGCAAATTGCATCTCTTGAGAGCTGACATTATTTGGAACAAAGAAAATTCTATCAGTTGAGAACCCAGCTTTCATTAAAAGTCTGATTTCACCTTCTGACATAGCATCAGCATTCAAACCTTCTTCATTAACAATCTTTAGAATAGATAGATTGGAGTTAGCCTTCATGGAATAATTTGCAACATAACGATACCCTTGGATTAGCTTACTAACAGTTCTCATAGAGTTTCTTAAAATTCTCTCATTATATACATATAAAGGAGTTCCATATTTTGTTGCAAGTTCTTCTGCAGACACGTTGCCAAAAAATGAAGTTGATTCGATATAAGAATTCATTTTATGTTCCTCCAAGTATTACTCAATTCCTACCATTTTCATTAGGAACTGTGCGTTAGAGTTCTTAGAAACACCATCAGACAATAGATAATCGAAGAAAATCTCGTTGTCATTATATGTTTCAGCAAAATGATAGTATACAACATTTTGCATTATATTCAAAGTAGAATTGCATAATGCATAATCGTGCGTCGTCATTAAACCACATATTTCTTGTGAGGACAATCGCTTAAGTACTGTCAAAGCTCCATCAGTTCTATCCTTCGAATTTGTTCCCCTAAAAATCTCATCAATTAAGAATAATAGTGGCTTCTTTTCCGAAGAAGCATGTACTATTCGAGAAATACGAACCAATTCAGCTCTGAAGGTACTCATATTCTCTTCTATACTATCAACTATCCTCATCGAAGACATAATTCTCATTCTTCCTAGAGTTAGACTATCTGCTGGTACGTTAGCTCCAATATAAGCTAGAATGCAATTGGTTCCTATAGTTCTAATCATAGTAGTCTTACCTGACATATTTGAGCCAGTTATTAATGCAATTTGAGATGATAGTTTAATCGAATTGGAGATTGCCTTTTGTGGATTGAGCAAAGGATGAAATACGTTTCTTCCATCAAAGAATGCATTCATCGGAGAATCAATATCACAGTCAACAAATACAGGTTTAGCGCTATTTCTAGAAGCAATTGATACCATTGAGGCTGACATCATAGCTTCAACAGCCGCAAGTGCTGAAATAGCACCACTCAGAAACTCTCCATACTTATTTGACCAATCTACTAACTTATCGGCGCAAAACAAATCAAAAGGGAAAGCACAGTTCAGTATGAGCGCGAAAAGTGGTTGAGATCTTAGCATAGTAACCTTGCAAGCTCGCGAAAGAACTTCAAGACCCTTAGATACAGATTGCTTTGTGCTAGTAGCAGAAGCATTCGACTGAATCAACCCCCTAGTAAATTCATTTGAAAGGTTTGACTTCTCGAGTCTCTCGAATAAAACATGAATAGCATCAGTTTGATCAGATATACCCTTAACTGCCGAGAAGAACACCTTATACCTTGAAGACAGAAATATCATTATTAATAGGTTTAAGACAATTATTGGAAAGCACACCAACTTTGCTACAGTAGTCGCTCCAATAATCAGAGCTATCAAAGGAATGAACCAAAGCACAGGCATCACAAAATATAGAACTCTAAAAGCAACAGGATACTTATCTTTCTTAGTTGCTAATCCAAGAAGAGCCGAAGGCATCTTCCTCATATTCCCCAATCGCGCTATGGTTTGATATTCTTGCAAAAATTCTACAGAATTTGCTAATTCACTAATGGCGCCTTGTCTTCTTATAATTTCCTCAGTACTTCTTTCATCTACGTGCGCGAAAAGGAGTTCATCAGCAAAAGCTTTTCTACCAAAAGCGCTTTCAGAAACGTTATATAAAGCAAATAATGAAGTGTCTCCAAATACATCTAAATCCAAAGCATAGTCGTGCTTCTCATCATAGAATTCGCTTCCCTTATCCCTTAGCAATGAGAAATCACCATCTATTCTAGCAATATACTCATCATTTATTGCACTCAGTGTCGTAGTGTACTCTAACTTCTTTTTCGCAAAATGATGATAAATGCAAATGAAAACAAATCCACAGAGGGCTAGAATAGCAACTATAAAAAAAACAGTGGGATAGAAGTCCAACACAGCCAAAACAGCCGCTGGCACTACTAACACAAAAAAAACTAAGAATCTGGATAGACTATATTTCTTACTAATACCATCAAGCGAAGAAACCATTAGATCCAGATTTAGTTTGCGATCAATATAAAATTGTTTATCTTTAGTCATTGTTACCTTCTTCTATGCTATTGGGTTTCTCGTTTTTACCCTTTTTTTTGGAGACAGACTTTGATTTACTAGACGTCATCGAGTTACTTGATGCAGCTTTCGAATTCGCTTTAGTTTTAGCTCTCGCATCTTTAGAAGAAGATTCTTTACTATCGTTTGCCTTTTTACTTCTAGCTCTCTTCGGTACAACAGTATCTAGAATATCTCCTATACTATCGTGTATGCACAATAATGCCTGAAGATCTAAATACGTAGAACTCTTGTTAATAATTACTACTCGATTATGCGTTAAGTATTCTACATACTTCGCAGCAGGATATACAGTTAGAGAAGTTCCTCCTATTATCATCAAGTCACACATGTGAATAGCGATCTTCGCATCTTCTTCATTGTTAGCATCAAGATACTCTTCATACAAAACAACATCAGGACGTACTATACCGCCACACTTAGTACAACGTGGAACGCCAACAGAATCAAGAATGAAATTCAAATCATACCTAGTCTTGCAATCCATACAGTAGTTACACTTAACAGAACCATGTAACTCTATAGTATTAGTGCTACCAGCCATCTGATGCAAACCATCAACGTTCTGCGTTATGATAGCCTTAAGCTTTCCTTGCTTCTCTAATCTTACCAATGCCTTATGTGCTTTGTTCGGTTTTGCCTTAGGATAACATAGCTTGTGTTTATAGAAATCATAGAATTCTTCAGGATGCTCTATAAAAAAAGTGTGCGATACAACATCGATAGGTCTATATTTCAATCCGCTATCTTGATTAAATATACCTTCACCACTTCGAAAATCCGGAATTCCGCTCTCAGTAGATACACCGGCACCGCCCAAGAATACAATATTCTCAGAGGAAGCAATCAACTCTTTAAGTTGCTCAATCTTCCCTTCACGAGCTCCTTCATATCTATCTAACCTTGTCTCCACTTACTACCCCGCTTAGAATTAATTCATATCTATTGGATGACTTACTCCATCTTCAACTTCGAGAGCACCAGATACACCGAACATTTCTTTACCAAGGATTCGTTTCTCATCACGTTCCTTCTCAATAATTGTACTTAATGCCTTCTTAACGCGCTCAGAATTCTTAATGTTCTTGATCTCAAATGATTTGGAAGTCTGATCAGCCGTATAAAGCATAATCGTTCCTACGCCAAAAATTCTTTGAAAGAAAGATCTCTTAATGTTGATATCCAATACACGGTACAAAAGAATCTCATCTTCTGATACATTAAACAATCCCTTACGACAATAGAATCTATCGTGATCAAATCTATACTTCGTAAAAGAAATAGGTAATCCAAGATATCTTTTTCTGTCCTGCCAAAGTACGTCTTCGTTACCAACAAGTTGAGTCAATCTATCAATCTTAGCCATAATTCCCTCCATAAATACATAATACTCATTACATTATAATGTTAATTAATACTTGCCGCCATATAAAGAAAGAACGAAATGTAAATTTAACCTTCCAACGGAATTGGTCTGTTGCTGTCATATACAGTTGTGACATCCAACATTCTTGACAAGTCATACGTTCTTAGTGTTTGACCGTTCAATAATGTTCTATCGTAGTAAAGGTAATTTATTCCATATGTGTAGTAGGCTTGTGATCCGATTCCAAAGAAAATTCTAAATCCAATAGACTTAAGATACTCAGCTCTGCTATCTGTTCCATTAATGAAATTACCATTGGGATATACTAACATGTGGATATTTCCACCGAGTAATACACCTATCTGTTCATTCCACTTTGTAATGTCCTCCGTTATCGTCTCAATATCCGATGCCTCAGCATTGATATTTCCATAAGTAGACGAGGCAAATTTCCAACCATAATCCAACAATACCTCCGCTATTCTACTTACGGTCTCACAATTACTTTGAATCTGAGCTTCAGTATAGTCGATAGCTGGATATCCAATAGCTCCAAAAGCCGAATTTCTATCATCAACTTCATCTTGATTGACAACATATCCAAAGCAAGACTCATATCCACAAACAGAAATTACACCCTTAACTCCATTGAATGAGAAATCCGGATGCATCTCTACAAACTCATCAAGAATTCCAATGGCCTCAGCATCTCTACTAATCATTGCTTGACCATCGCTATTTCTATATTGACCACATACTTGCCCTTGATCGTTCAATACTAAGCTCTCACACACTCCTGTTTCATATTGAATAGCAGGATAATCAAGTGCCTCAATAATAATAATAACAGGTTTTTTCCCATCAGGAACTACAAGATTTTGCTCAACAAGATAATCCGTGGAAGATAAATCTACTAATCCTTCAGCATCAACTAAAACATAATCGTTAGCATATAGATTCTCAAGAACAGCTAGAAACTCGTCACAAGTCAAATGCAAGTCACTTCCAGAACCAGAAATGCTAGTATCAAAAGCTTGTGATTCATCAACAATCAGATTAGATATCGACAAAACTTCAACTGGTCCAAGATACTCAGAAACGGGTTGAGTATTTGAAGTCGCCTCGAGTAAGTCGGCGCCAATTCGTTCATCTTCAGGAAATATCGCTGCCAAGTCAGAAAGAAGTTCTTCAGCAGAATAATATTGAAATCTCTCAAGCATATGCTCGCCTTCTTGTAGCATTGGCTCATACATCTCTTCCTTTATTTCATTGACTCGATCAACAGAATAATCATAAACAAAACCATCATACGTCTCAGATACATCCAAATAAGTTGTTACTGCCGAAATATAATCGCCATTTAGAAGGCTACTCTCTGCTGATTGGACAAGTCCGCGAGCAACCTCAATTCTATCTACCTCCATCAGAAGTGACGAGGCAGTCGCTGATATGTTAGTAATAGTTACTAGCTGCTCGAAAATAAACGATACATCCGGTTTTTCGATACTACCAAGAAGAAAATCTTCACACAGCGAGTAAAGCCAGTCTGACATAAGAGAACCCGTTAATTCCTGCATTCCGTTCAAGAACGCCAAGTCAGATACAGAAAGCACATACCTCTCATTTCGAATGCGCTCTTGAAGAGCTGTTACTCTTTCAGAAACAATGGTAGTCATCGAGTTCAACATTTCCATTTGAAATTCATACGAGTCGCGTTCGCTTGCATCGGAAGCAACAACTTCATCATAAATACCTCTATAAATCGATATAGCCTTCTCGTAATCTCCGGAATCCAATGCCTCCGAAAAAGAGTTCAGAACTTGAGCATTCTGACGATTCTTCTTATCAATATTGACGAATACTATAATTGAGGCAACAAGTGATAGAACACACATTATTACTATCGCCTTCTGAGTTAATGTGTAACCTTTGCGTTCTCTTGTAATGTCTTCAAAAGATAAAAAGCTGTTCAATTACAAGCCCTCTATTCCAATCTGTTTACTCTCAAAAGAGTCTTCCTTAATATAATATCCTATCGCAGGTACTTTACGAATACGATAGTATTCTGGATCAACAATTCCCTTCTCTTCAAGAGATACTATCTCCGTCATCTCTGAGCCTCGTTTAGAGACAAGAAGTTGAACTCCTTGTGTAGTACGTGTGGTCTTTTCTGGAATCAACGATGATTTGAAAACTACTGCCTTATTAAGAGAGCTTCTTGCTACCATATCAGGGTCTGCATTATTCTCGAGGAATATAAACGAAACCGCAGTTGAACCATCATAGAATGCTTTAAGAAGCTTTTTTCTGTTCTGTTTCGTCTCATATACATTCAACGGGAAGATAGCTGCCTTACCATTTTTGAATCCTATCATCAGTCTTCCCGAATAGTCCGTAGTGACAATCATATGAACAATCTTCTCCCCTTCCTCTAGTTCAAGCTCGTTTTGGAGAAAATATCCGAATTCACTAGGCTTAGTGTCAGCAAATTGATACGTGTTCGCCTTATAAACATTGCAATTACTAGTAAAGAATAAGATATCGCTCTTATTCGTAACTTCAACATCTATCATTATCTCGTCATCGTCTTTAATCTTTAAATCCCCGGCATTGCGAATTGAAGTTAGCGCAAGTTTCTTAAGATATCCATGACGTGTAAGCATAAGACGCAATCTGTAGTCACTAATACTGTTTTCTACACTATAACTTTCAACACTATCAATAGTAACGATTTCAGAACGTCGTGGCTTGCCATATTTTTTCGAAATATCCTTAATTTCATCAACAATTATCTTGTCGATTCGACTAGGTTTCTTTAAGATATCCTCCACATCAGCAATGTCATCAATGAGTTTCTGCTTATCAGCTAAACGATTCATAATATATTGCTTATTAATATTACGAAGTTTAATCTCGGCAACAAACTCCGCTTGCATCTTATCGATGGAGAATCCCTTCATTAAATTCGGTACTACGTCCTCTTCTAATTCGGTCTCTCTAATAATCTTAATTGCTTTATCAATATCCAACAGAATGACTGCTAGACCATCCAACAAATGAAGTCTTGCTTGCTTCTTCCCTAATTCAAACCTCAATTGTCTCGAAATACATCCTCTTCTCCACATTAACCATTCGTCAAGAATTCTCGAGACTCCGAGCACCATAGGATATCCATTAATAAGTATATTAAAATTGCACGAGAATGTATCTTGAAGCTTAGTAAAACGAAACAGCTTCGTCATCAAGGCATCATGATCCGTTCCTCTTTTGCAGTCTATAGTAATCTTCAGTCCATCCAAATCGGTCTCATCACGTACATCACTAATCTCCTTAAGTTTGCCAGTCTTAACCAAGTCAGTAATTCCATCAATAATGGCTTCCGTACATGTTGAGAAAGGTATCTCTCTAATCTCTATAAGGTTATTCTTCTTATCTGAGACATACTTACTTCTAATTACTACAGCGCCCTTGCCAGTCTCATAGATTTGTCGCATTTGTTCCCTGTCATACAGAATCTGTCCTCCTCCCGAAAAGTCAGGAGCCGGCATGTAGTCCAACAAATCGACTTTACTATCCTTCATATATGCAATAGTTGCTTCGCAAACCTCTGTTAGGTTAAACGAGCAAATATTAGAAGCCATTCCAACAGCAATACCTTGATTACTATTTACAAGAACAGAGGGAAAAGCAGCAGGAAGAAGTATAGGTTCCTTCAGAGTGCCATCATAGTTATCAACCATCTCGACGGCATCTTTATCAATACCTTTAAAAAGCTCTTCGCAAAGCTTCTCCAGTCTTACCTCTGTATATCTTGGAGCAGCGCTTTGCATATCACGTGAGTAATTCTTACCAAAATTACCTTTAGAATCAACATACGGATGCAAAAGAGCCCCGTTGCCTCGAGTCATACGAACCATCGTATCGTATATAGCCATATCACCATGAGGGTTAAGCTTCATCGTTTGACCAACAACGTTAGCAGATTTCGTTCTATTACCAGAAAGTAATCCCATCTTATACATAGTGTACAAGAGCTTACGATGAGATGGTTTGAACCCGTCAATTTCAGGAATAGCTCTGGATACTATTACGCTCATAGCATAAGGCATGTAATTGACTTCAAGCATCTCAGTGATTGGCTGATTTTGAGGTATAGTATCTACAGCATCTTTATCGGTAAGACGCAGTTTAAGGGAATCTTCATTAATATTGTCTTCGCTTTTCTTTCGTGCCATTTCCTACTCCAAAAAAATCATATTTAATCAGATATCAAGCATATCCAGGTACAAATGACCACTATTTTCGATATGCGACTTACGACCAGCAAGATTGTCACCTAGAAGTAAATCAAAAATCTCAGCCGTCTTCTTCGCATCTTCAGGGCAAATCTTAATTAATCTTCTCGACTTAGGATTCATCGTAGTTTGCCACATCATTTCAGGCTCGTTCTCACCAAGTCCCTTTGATCGTTGAATATACAAACAAGAATTATCATATTTAGCAAGAATTTCAGCTTTCTCCTTCTCATTAAAAGCAAATAGCGTCTTCTCCTCTTCCTTCTTGCTCTTTGGCTTATAAGTAATTTCGAAAAGAGGTGACTCCGCGACATATACATAGCCCTTCTCAATAAGCGTAGGCATCAGGCGATATATCATAGCTAGTATAAGCGTTCTGATTTGGAATCCATCAACATCTGCATCAGTACAAATGATAACTTTGTTCCAACGAAGTGACTCCAAACTAAAAGCACTCAAATCCTTCGTATGCTTACGTTCTATCTCTACCCCACATCCTAGCACCTTCACCAGGTCGGTAATAATCTCACTCTTAAATATCGCATCATAATCAGCCTTCAGACAATTCAGTATCTTTCCTCTAACAGGCATTATACCTTGGAATTCAGCATCTCGACCTAGCTTTACTGCACCTAAAGCCGAATCTCCCTCAACGATATATATTTCTCTTTTTGAAACATCACGAGATCTGCAATCGACAAACTTCTTAATGCGATTGTTAATGTCAATACTTCCCATGAACTTCTTCTTGAGATTGACTCTTGTCTTCTCGGCATTCTCACGAGATCTCTTGTTGATAAGCATTTGCTCAACAACCTTGTCTCCAAGCATCTTATTCTCAATAAACCAAATCTCAAGCTGAGACTTAATTAGGTCAGTCATAAAATCTTGAACAAACTTGTTATTAATTGCCTTCTTAGTCTGATTCTCATAAGAGGTTTGTGTCGAGAAGGTGTTAGTTACGAGAATCAAAGAATCAGCGACATCCTGGAAAGTAATCTTTGACTCATTCGCCTTATATTTTTCTCTTTGCCTTATCTGCTTATCAATTACAGATACAAAAGCGTTACGTACCGCCTTATCAGGTGAACCTCCATGCTCGAGAAAGCTAGAATTGTGATAGTATTCGAGGACATTTATTTCATTATTAAAACAGAACGCAACCTCAGCTTTGACTTTATAATCATCACGGTCTTCCTTGTCTCTGCCCTTACCCTGACTCTCGAAAAAACAAGGTTCGGTAATACCCTTCATCTCGCTTAATTCCTGGCAATAACCTTTTATTCCTTCCGGATAGCTAAAAGTGTACTCTTCTCCAGTGGCATCATCCTTTAAAACAAACTCAATTCCACTATTAACGACAGACTGGCGCTTAATTGTTTCCTTGAAGCTATCAATGGGGATTAAAGTCTCCGTGAACACATCATTATCAGGCTTCCAGCGCTGAACCGTACCAGTTCTCTTGAATCTATATGGCTCCTTCTCCAAGGATCCACAAACCTCACCCTTCTTAAAACTCAAGTGATACTTAAATCCATCACGAAAAACAGTAACATCAAAATATTCGGACGCATATTGAGTAGCACAAGCACCCAAACCATTCAAACCAAGTGAGAACTCATAGTTTCCTTGCATATTGTTCTGATATTTACCACCAGCATATAATTCACAATATACAAGCTCCCAGTTGTACCTATTCTCCTTTAAGTTGAAATCCAACGGAATACCTCTGCCGAAATCCTCTACCTCAAGAGAACCGTCACTGAATCTGGTAATCTTAATGCTCTTACCATATCCCTCTCTTGCTTCATCTATTGAATTTGACAGGATTTCGAAAAAAGAATGAATACATCCTTCTAGATTATCTGAACCGAATATAACTGCAGGGCGCTTACGAACACGATCAGCTCCCTTAAGCATAGAAATACTCTCATTATTGTAAACTGGTTTGGACGACATACTAACCCCCGAGTGAAGATTTCGAATAATTATAGCATAAAGTATGTTCTATTATTTACTCGATAAAGTCTCATAATTCTCAGAATAAGGAATCACTATTGGGCGTTGTCTCTTTACTATTTTAATCAATTCAACAACAGTATCTTTAGTTATTACCACGAATATAAACGTAGCAAACACTCCGCAAATGAATCGATTAACACTCAAAGCTTGATTTTGAAAATATATAGGGAATACATAGAAAGGGAAAATTGGAATTGAGAATATGAAGTAGAGATAGTCTTTCAAATAAATCTGCTTTTCAAACATCATCATCAACATAGGAATCAACAAGAAAACCAGTGAGTAGTGTCCACTACAACCTGGGATGTTCAGCATCATAATTACAACAGCAAATACCTTTTGCCACTTCTTTGGAAGTACAAAAATAGCAAGTAAACAGATAAACACAGGTACTACAACAAAAATTAGATTTATGATTGGAGAGAGCTCTCCAATTCTGTGAAATATGGTCATAATAATATAATAAATGGATTTTACGGAGTTGACTTCAATAAAGGAGTTTGAAGCGTTTTTGTCTGAAGAAAACCTAATAATGTTTTTAATCCAATATAGAGCACCATAATCTGATCCAAAGAACAATGAAGGAATTATTACCGTCATTATTCCTCCTATCGCCGCCTTAACAGCTGTCTTGTACTGCTTGTTTGTTAATAGAAGTAACCCAAATACCGCTGGATATAGTTTAATACCAGCTGCTAATACTAATGCAATTATCGCGATAATTCTTATTTTCTTATCTTCATTATCAAAATAGAAAACAAAAATCATAGTAAATACGTAAGCCGCTAGGACAATATTACCTCTCTCAAATAAATAGAAAAATGGAGCATTAAATACACTAAAGAAAATAAGAACAAACTTCAAACTTCTGCCATTCTTCTGATATCTCGTCAAAGTTGCAACGAGAATTACAACTAATGCAACAGTTGAATAAAAAAACATCATCATCGATGATACATCAGTGTATATATCGAGTTTATTTTCTGACAGAGCATTGTTACTAACATCAGTTGCAAATCTCGAACAAAACAAATAAAACAAATTTGCTAATGGAGGATATATAACGCCTCGCTCAGAGTAGCATTCCATTCCTTGCGAAGCATCTCTTACAGAATTAAAGAAGTCCATAAAAATATCTTCACCACTTTTATAGAAATAGAAAGAATAGAATACTTCGCCCTTTATACAACAAATTGTAAGGAAAGAAACTATAGAAATAACCATAGTAGCTATAAAAATTAGTTCAGTACGATTCTGTGACAAACAATACTCAAGAAAATCAGCAACGCTATTCTTACGGTTTCGTATAATCTGAAGATTATTAGCCTTAGACATAGTTTCCTCCAAAAAAAAGTATAAAAAAAGAATCATCTTCGCGATGATTCCGTTGGTGAGCCTAGGGGGACTCGAACCTCCGACCCACAGCTTAGAAGGCTGTTGCTCTATCCAGCTGAGCTATAGACCCAAAATATAAACGGTGCATCGCGATATAGTGGAGCGGGTGATGGGAATCGAACCCACGTGGTCAGCTTGGAAGGCTGAAGTTCTACCATTGAACTACACCCGCATATCTCGCGTGCACCAAAATGCTTAAACATATTACATCACACGCAAGAAATTGTCTATATCTATTTTACAATTAATTCAAACTAGCAGAGCTTGGCGTCTCGGTGACAAAATCACCTGAAACATAGAAACCGTCAACCGTCTTATACCAACCGGAGTCGGTAACAGCAACAACAATTACTTCCATATCACTAGTTAATGTACCCACAATATCATAATCCTGTCCAGGACCCGATCTTACTCTCAGATAGTTTCCTGTCGATACATATGCATATCTAACCGTCTGTTCGATAGTAGTCTCCTGCCATGAGATAGCAACAGTATTTGACGGAAGCGGTCCAGAAAAATCTGGAAGGCTTGTTGTAGATTCAGTTGTAGTAGTTGTGATTTCAGAGCTAGATTCGCTCTTAGTAGTATCCTTAGAACCGTCATTTTTACAGCCAGTGATGGAAAGGGCAAATGCGCCAACTAGTGCGATAGCAAGTACATTTCTTACAAGTAAATCCTTCTTCACTACTTTCACCTCCGAATATTCGTATTTACACTAATAATTTATTCTATACTATTTTAAAAGAATAGTCATTGCAGGATTTGGCAAAATTAAGGATTAAGTAAATAATAGGCTAAATGGTCCTCCCATTTACCATTAATATGCATATATGAATGCTTTAATCCTTCACTCTGGAAACCGCATCGTTCAAGAAGCCTAATTGATGCCCCATTATCTGGCATGACATAAGCCTCAATACGATGAATATTCAACTCTTCAAAAGCAAAATCAACAATAGCATTAACAGCTTCCGTCATATATCCTTTGCTCGTATATTCCTTGTCAAGATGATATCCTATTGTGCATGACATCATCCCACCAAAAGCAAAATTGAATAAAGAAACCCTGCCTAATATTCGATTATGATTGCTCTTTTCGAAAATCCAAAAAGGCAACAATCTACCTTGCGAGTAGCTCTTCGCATCTGCCTTTAAGTATGATCTCTGTGCTTTTGATGTGAAATAATCATCTCCGTGAGTTTGCGACCATTTCTCGTGAAAAGCGCGATTTATTGTAAAGTAATCCGACACCAAGCTTGAATCCATAGCTTTAATTGGCGCAAGTCTTAACCTGTCAGTCTCAATTGCAAGGTATTCATCTTTATACAAACGATTTACTGAACAATATGTCTTACTCATTATTATCAGTATCTGCTTTATTTACGAGTTTCTTATTTTTACGATATCCACGCAACAATGATCCAACAACAATTAGCAAAGAAAGTCCAAAAACAAGTACTACGGATAGAATAATACGCGTGCCAATACGCAAAAGAAATAAACTAGTAATTGTTAGCATCTTACATTCTCCTAAAACTTACTAAATCGAGTATAAGTATTTACCTTTAATAAATCAACCAACAAAAAACCAGATATACATAGTATACCTGGCTAATTCTTCTTGGTGGCTCACTGGAGGGTCGAACTCCAGACCCCTTGATTAAAAGTCAAGTGCTCTACCGACTGAGCTAGTGAACCAAGATGGTTGGGGTGGCAGGATTTGAACCTACGAGTGCGAGAGTCAAAGTCTCGTGCCTTACCCCTTGGCTACACCCCAGTGTGACTATACTTTCATATAATCGTCAAAATAAAAGGGAAAGTGGGGTGGGATATGGGACTCGAACCCACGATATCTAGTGCCACAAACTAGCGCTCTAACCAACTGAACTAATCCCACCATAAACATATAGCCTCTTACTCAGCACGAAAATTATATTAGTACAGTTCTGTATTGTCAAGTTGAATTTTGAATAGACTCATTGCTTAATTAGTTACAACGTAATAGAATAAAGAAATTGATTTTTCGAGAATAAATATAAGAGGTAATTCATATGGAAAATATCGAAGAGCTTAATGAATCCTATATTGCGCTTCCTCAGGGCTTTAAGGCCTCTGGATGCTGCGCTGATCTTAAAGGTAACGGTGCACTCGATGTTGCGTTAGTTGCTTCAGACATTCCCAGCACTGTCGCGGGAGTATATACAACCAATTTAGTAAAAGGTCATTCACTTCAACGTAGCATAAAATTGTTGAATTCAGGCAAGACTTTTCGAGCCATTGTAGTAAATGCGAAAAATGCTAATGCTTGTGTCGGTCAACAAGGTGAGGACGACGCGAACGCTATAGCTGCTATGATTGCAAAGAAATTGAATTGTCAACCTGAGGAAGTTCTGACCGCCTCAACGGGAATAATTGGTATCAGAATGCCCGTAGATAATGTTCTTAACGTGGCCCCTTCCCTAGTATCGTCTTTAAGCAACAGTCCTGAGGCCTCTCACAACGCTATGAGCGCCATGATGACAACGGATACTATCCCTAAGGAAGTTAGCGCCAAAGTAACACTTAAGGGTGGCAATGCGGTCACAATAAGCGGAATGGCTAAAGGTTCAGGAATGATTCATCCAAACCTTGCTACGATGATTGGAATTTTTACAACCGATGCAATGATTGATAGGGAATTATTAAGTTCAATGCTCAAGAAGGCGGTGTCTCATACTTTTAATCGTGTTAGTGTTGATGGAGATACATCAGTTTGCGATTCCGTAATGATTTTTGCGAATGGTGCTAGCGGTATCAAGATAGAAGAAGGAAGTGATGATGCAATTCTTTTCGAAGAGGCATTATCGAATCTCTCTAACGATATTGCTAGGATGATTGCTTCCGATGGTGAAGGTGCAACTAAACTCATTGAAATCGTGGTCCATGGAGCAAAGACCGAGAAGGACGCTAAGCTTGTAGTGACCTCCGTAGCAAGATCTCCTCTTGTTAAGACAGCAATTTTTGGTATGGATGCCAACTGGGGTCGTGTTTTAACAGCTGTTGGATACTCAGGTGCGGATTTTGATCCAAACAAGGTCAGTATTAAGCTTTGCGGAGTTAAGGTGTGCGAGAATGGTAATGCTGCCGAATACAATGAGGAAGACGTAAAAGAGCTTCTTCATGAACACGATATTAGTATTGATATTGATTTGAAGGATGGAGAATTCGATGATCGTATGTATACTTGTGATTTTTCCTACGATTACGTTAAGATCAATGGCAGTTACAGAAGTTAGTTCAATTGCATTAAAAAAAATAAGAGTGTGTAGGAATTCAACTACACACTCTTTTTATTGCACTATTTTTGAACACTTCCCTCGAAAATATTAATCCTTTGAGTCTTCCTTCTTTTGCTTCTTCGAAGCCTTTTCGGGAAGAACTACCACAATAGAATCATCTTCTTTCGTCTTGGTTATTTTAATCACAAAATCAGGCGAAACATAATCGATATATACTTCAAGCGCGTCATTCAGCTTGCCGTTCAAATACATGTCGGTTAGCTTGTCCTCAATATTTTTGCGTATAGAACGACGCAAAGGTCTTGCACCAAACTTGGTATCGTATCCAACTACAGATAGTCTGTCTAATGCCGCATCACTAATAGAACCAGTAATACCCTTTTGCTGAAGCGAAGCGAAAACCTCCTTCATCATGATGGATGAAATCTTCCTGATCTCTTCCTTAGTCAACGGTCTAAAAATAACGGTATCGTCAACTCTATTCAAAAACTCAGGTCTAAAAGTCTCCTTAAGCGCTGAAGAAACCGAAGACTCCAAAGCCTCTTGAGTATTATTAAAAAATCCAATTGTTGCAGCTTTAGAAGTGTTTCCAACGTTTGAAGTCATAATTACTATTGTATTCTCGAAGTTAACCTTAGTTCCATGACTATCAGTCAATCTACCCTCATCTAGTAGTTGCAAAAGTAAATTGAACACATCCGGATGAGCCTTCTCAATCTCATCGAAAAGAACTACTGAATAAGGTTTCCTTCTAACTTGCTCAGTTAACTGGCCAGCATCCTCGTGTCCAACATATCCTGGAGGCGAACCAATCATCTTGCTAACAGAATGGGACTCCATATACTCAGACATGTCAATCCTAATTAATGCCTCTTCCGTATCAAACATCACTTCAGCAAGCGCCTTAACTAACTCCGTCTTTCCAACTCCTGTTGGTCCAACGAAAATGAAAGAGGCTGGCTTATGCAACTTTGTAAAGCCTGAACGATTACGTCTAACAGCATCAGCCACAGCCTTAACAGCTTCGTCCTGACCTACTACTCTCTCATGTAATCTACTCTCAAGATTAATTAATTTCTGTGTTTCAGTCTCAGAGATTGACTTTAGTGGAATGCCAGTCCACATCTCGATTACTCGAGCAATATCTTCAACTTGAATAGGATCAGGAGAAATAACGCTCTCTAACTGATCAACCTCAGATTGAAGTCTCTCCATCTCGACTTTTAACTCAGCAATCTTCTCATAATTTGCTTCTTGCTCTTCAGCAGGAGAAGAAGATACCTTCTCGCTCAAGTTATTATATTGAGTAGTAATCTTTTGTAGTTTCTCTTTTGTATTTGAAAGCTTACAAAGCTTAACATTCTCAAGATTTGCTCTTGAACCTGCCTCATCAATCAAATCGATAGCTTTGTCTGGCAAAAATCTATCAGTTATGTATCTCTTAGATGACTTAACCGCAAATTCAATTACCTCATTAGAATAAGTGACATTATGATGTTTCTCATAATAATCCTTAATTCCATTAAGAATATCTATTGAGGTTTCAATTGAAGGTTCATCAAGAATAACCTTCTGAAATCTTCTCTCAAGCGCAGAATCCTTCTCAATCTTCCTATACTCTTCCGTAGTTGTAGATCCAAGTATTCTAAGCTCGCCTCTAGCAAGAGATGGTTTAAGAATATTAGCTGCATTTGTAGATCCTTCAGAATCGCCAGCGCCCATTATTGTATGAAGCTCATCTATTACTAGAATAATATTCTCTTCCCTAACCGCTTCATTAATCACGCCCTTAATTCTACTCTCAAACTGTCCTCTAAACTGAGTACCAGCTACCATAGCAGGAAGGTCTAATTGCCATACTTGCATATTAAGAAGCTTAGGAGGAACATTTCCTTCTACAATCTTAAGCGCCAATCCTTGAGCAACAGCTGTCTTTCCAACTCCCGGAGCACCTATTAAAACAGGATTATTCTTAGTTCTCCTATTTAGAATCTGAACGACTCGCTCTATTTCTTTGTCTCGACCAAGGATTCTATCAATCTTGCCTTCAATAGCTCTACTTGTCAGATTTGTACCAAACTCACTTAAATACTTAAGTCTTCTTCCCGGGCGTCTCTTGTTTTGCTTATTACCAAAATTCGCGAAAGGATTAAACTGTTTCCCTGGTTCTTCATTCTTTGAAGATGACTCACCTTCACTATTATCTGAACTATCAGAAGTAATATCCGCTACTCCAGTTCTAGAACTATCCTCATCAAACTCATAGAAGCTTTCGGAATCCTTATCTGAATCACCTTCAGAATCATCTTCATCATCATACTCTTCAGAATCGTTATACTCTGATGAGTCATAATCTGAATCAATTTCATTATCAACAATTGACTTGAAAAACTGGACAGGGTCAGATGATGATTCACCCGCTCCTCCTATCATATCTTCAACTCTATCACTCATTTCATCTATATTGTCGGCATTAATTCCAGCTGCCGTGAACATCTCACTAATCCCAGACAATCCTGACTCATAAGCACACTTTATACAATAGCCCTCATCTAAGCGCTTACCATCGTCGTATCGACTTGTAAATACTATTGCAACTCTCTTTTTACATTTTGAACATAATGACATTCTATATCCCACTCTCTCTTACTTTTCTTCTGACACGAGGACCAGTTGCGATGTCGTATGCCTCCTCCTCGAGTCTAGATGCATCAATAAAGGTAGATATCTTAGCATATTGATTACTCTTCTTTGCTCTCTGAAGAATAGGCTTAAGATACTGTCCCGTATATGATGCCTTCACATTACATATATCTTCCGGTTTACCCTTTGCGACAATTGTGCCGCCTCCATCTCCACTTTCAGGGCCCAAATCAATAATATAATCGCTTGACTTGATTACGTCAAGATTGTGCTCTATTACTACAACAGTGTTTCCATTCTGAGTTAGTCGCTGCAATATGTCAACAAGCTTATGAACATCTGCAATATGAAGCCCTGTAGTAGGCTCATCAAGAACATACATAGTTTTGCCTGTGGAATGCCTTGAGAGTTCCGCTGAAAGTTTGATTCTTTGAGCCTCACCACCAGAAAGCTGTGTCGACGGCTGTCCTAGCTTGATATATCCTAGACCAACATCTCTCATAGTTCTTATCTTTTTGAAAATAGAAGGAACATTCTCGAAAAATACACACGCATCATCAACTGACATGTCTAGAACATCCGAGATATTCTTTCCTTTATACTTAACTTCCAGCGTCTCACGATTATATCTCTTTCCCTTACAAACATCGCACTTCACATATACATCTGGTAAGAAATGCATCTCTATCTTATTAACGCCATCTCCAGAACATGCTTCGCAACGTCCGCCCTTTACATTGAAACTAAATCTACCTTTCTTATAGCCTCTGCTTCTTGCATCGCTAGTATTGGCATACAAGTCTCTGATGAGATCAAAAACTCCAATATAGGTAGCAGGATTACTTCTAGCCGACTTACCAATTGGTGATTGATCTATACAGATAATCTTATCAAGCGAAGCATATCCCTTAATGTCACTACACTTGACTCGCTTCTTGCCTGCACCATTAAGTTTATTAGAAAGAACTGGAACAAGTGTGGCATTAATTAATGAGCTTTTTCCAGAGCCAGAGACACCAGTAATACATGTAAACAGCTTCAAAGGAATATCTAGATCTATATTCTTTAAGTTATTTGCACAAGCCCCAATAATGGAAAGGTAACCATAATCCGGATTTCTTCGATCAGATGGAACAGGAATGTACTTCTTTCCAGACAAGTACTGTCCAGTTACTGAAGATTCAACCTCACAAATCTCTGCTGCCGTTCCCATAGCAACTACCTGACCACCATTGACTCCAGCACCAGGTCCAATATCAATTACTACATCAGCAGCTCTTATTGTATCTTCATCATGTTCAACAACCAGAACCGTATTACCTAGATCACGAAGTTTAAACAAAGTCTCAAGGAGCTTCGAATTATCTCTTTGATGAAGTCCTATAGAAGGCTCATCAAGAATATAGAGTACCCCTTTAAGACCTGAGCCAATCTGAGTTGCTAGTCTGATTCTTTGTGCCTCACCACCTGAAAGAGTTGCCGCAGCGCGACTTAAAGTAATGTATTCGAGTCCCACATCTAGAAGAAATTGCAGACGATCGTTAACTGCGCGAAGAATAGGCTCGGCTATTTGAGCATTACGCTTACTAAACGTAATCCCTTCAACAAAGCTCTTACACTCCTTAACTGACTTACTACACAACTTGGAGATATTTGTCTTATTAATCAACACTGACAGACTCTCCTTGCAAAGCCTCATTCCCTTACAGGTAGGACACTCATCAATAATAAGATACTTCTCATAGTTCTCCTTCACTTCGTCTGTGAAGGCTTCTCGGTATCTTCTCATCACTCCAGGAACAAGTCCTTCCCAAGCGCTTAAGTATTCCTTGTCTCGTGCATAGACACTATTCGAAGTATCTATCTTCATCTTCTCACCATCATTGCCGTAAAGTATTAGGTCCTTCGCCTTCTTTGATAATTTCTTATAAGGAACATCTAGAGAGAATCCATACTTCTCGGACAAAGCAACGATAAAACCTCTTCCCCAACTCTTCTTATCATCAAAATTCCATCCTGCTGTCCGGATTGCTCCTTCATTTATGGAAAGCTCAGGATTGGTAATACAGGTCTCTGGATCAACTCGTGTTAAAGATCCTAGCCCGGAACAATCTGGGCAAGCTCCGTATGGATTATTAAAAGAAAACATTCTTGGTGTTATCTCACCATATGAAATACCACAATCTGGACATGACAAATTCTGAGAAAACAACTCCTCGCTTATGTCATACTCTCGTTCTCCCTCTTCAGAATCCTTGATAGTTTGAATCTCAGCCGACATAAGTCCTTCGGCCAACTTCAACGCCGTCTCACAAGAATCATTAAGACGTTGCTCTATTCCTTCTCTATTAACCAATCTATCTACGACAACAGAAATCTCGTGTTTTGAGTTTTTATCAAGAGAAATCTCTTCATCAAGTTCATACATTGAACCGTCAATTCGAACCCTAACATATCCTTGCTTGCGATACTCTTCAAGAAGCTTAACATATTCGCCCTTCTTACCACGCACTACTGGAGCCATAATAATCATACGTGTTCCTTCCGGATAAGAAAGAAGCTTAGTGGTAATCTGATCAATAGTAAGAGATTTAATTGGCTTACCGCAAGAATAACAAACTGGCTGGCCAACTCTTGCATATAACAATCGAAAATAATCATAAATCTCTGTTACAGTACCAACTGTTGAACGTGGATTGCGACTTGTAGTCTTCTGGTCAATAGCTATTGAAGGAGACAATCCATCAATGCTATCTATATCAGGCTTCTCCATTTGTCCAAGAAACATTCTTGCGTATGATGATAGTGACTCAACATATCTTCTTTGTCCTTCAGCAAAAATTGTATCAAAAGCTAGCGAACTCTTACCGCACCCCGAAAGACCAGTTAATACCACTAATTTATCTCTAGGAATATCTAAGTTGATATTCTTCAAATTGTTTTCTCTTACGCCTCGTAAATGAATATAGTTATCCATATATAAACCTCAAATAGAATAAAATTGCTCAAAAAAGAATTTATGTTCGTTTTTGCTCAATTCAGTTTATCATATTACTCTCTAAACTACATCAATCTTATTGTAATTTTATCGAAAAATCGGACTTGCGTGTAAATACATCCTATGATAATATACTCGGGCAAGTAATAAGGCTCCATGGTCAAGCGGTTAAGACGGCGCCCTCTCAAGGCGCAATCAGGAGTTCGATTCTCCTTGGAGTCACCATTATTGAAGTTCTACGTATTTAACGTAGAACTTTTTTTCGCACAAAAAAAGAGAACCAACAAGTGGTTCTCTTATAACATTGCCATTACTTAGATGTTCGGATTCCTGTCTTCAAGATTAACGTACTGTCTTCTCTTGTTAACACATTTGTAAGCAGGTCTCATGATACGTCCGCCAGAAACAATCTCTTCGATTCTATGCGCAGACCATCCAGAGATTCTTGCACAAGCGAACAAAGGCGTAAACAACTCAGGCGGAATTCCTAGCATGGAATAGATTAATCCAGCATAGTAATCTACATTCGCGCACATTATCTTGTCCGTACCCTTGTAATCGTTGAATACACCAGGAGCAAGTCTTTCGACAGTAGTATACAGCTTAAAAATCTTGGCATTACCAGTCTCATCAGCTAATTGCTGTGCATATTGACGAAGAAGCTTTGTGCGTGGATCAGACAAAGTATAAACAGCATGTCCAACTCCATAGATTAGTCCAGATTTGTCAAAGGCATTTTTCGAAAGGATTCTTACAAGATAATCCTTGATTTCTTCATCACTATCCCAGTCGTTTACATTTGCTTGAAGTTCTTGCATCATAGCGAAAGCTTTATTACTAGCTCCGCCGTGCTGTGGGCCCTTCAAGGAACCTATTGCTGAAGCAATTACTGAGTAAGTATCAGAGCCTGTAGAAGATACAGCATGAGTTACAAAAGAAGAGTTATTGCCTCCTCCATGCTCAGCATGTAGAACCAAAGCTAAATCAAGAATTCTCGCTTCTAATTCGGTGAACTTTCCGTTAGGTCTAATTAAATGCAAGATATTCTGCGCTGTATTATATTCAGGTACAGGTGCATGCAAGAAAAGACTCTGATGTTCAACATAGTGTCTTCTCGCCATGTATCCGTAAGCAATTAGTACAGGGAATCTTGCAATAAGCTCAATGCTCTGACGAACAACGTTGTTGATATCAATAGCATCTGGATTATTGTCATATGAATACAAAGCCAACACGCTTCTCGCGAGCTTATTCATGATGTCCGGGCTTGGCGCCTTAAGAATCATGTCCTCGGTAAAGTTGCTTGGAAGCGTTCTAAGGTTGGATAGCATTTCACAATACTTTTCAGACTCTTCTTTTGTAGGTAAATCACCAGTAAGAAGTAAGTAAGATATTTCCTCGTATCCATATCTATTATTCTCATAGAAGCCCTTAACTAAGTCGAACACTTCATAACCTTGATAGAAAAGTTTCCCTTCTACAGGAACTCTCTCTGCATCATCAACTATGTAGCTCATTACCTCGCCAACTTCTGTTAATCCAACTAGTACACCTGTACCATCGTTATTACGAAGTCCACGTTTAACGTTATATCTTGTATACATGGTTGGATCAATGCGAGCCTTCTCAGTCGCGATGTTTGCGATACCAAGTATCATTTCTTCAGTCTTTTGAGAGTCCATATTGAACATCTCCTCTCTTTAATGTCTTAATTCATAAAAATTAAGAACGTTCCCTTGTGTATTTTAGTAATCCACCAGCAAGAAGCATACCAGCTTGTCTATTTGTAATAGACAGAACAGCATTGAATTGCGTGCCCTTGGTTATATTCTTAACTACAACTAGTTTACCTTCTACAGCATCTTCTACTTGCTTTCTGCAATTCTCAATCACCAAATCGTCAAGCATATCTAGCTTGTTATAATCCTCAGAATCAGCAAAGGTCAAAGGAAGAATGCCATTGTTTATTAAATTAGCCATATGGATTCTCGCAAATGAGATAGCAATTACTCCCTTAACACCTAATTGCAGAGGAGCAAGTGCAGCATGTTCTCTTGAAGAACCTTGACCATAATTTGATCCACCTATAATGAAACCGCCATTATTCTCCTTAGCACGTGCTGGAAAATCTGGGTCGCAAGGTGTTAGGCAGAAGTTCGCCAAATGAGGTACATTGGATCTGAAAGGCAATAGCTTTGAGTTTGAAGGCATAATATGGTCAGTAGTGATATTGTCCTCTAGCTTGATTAATGTCTTTCCACTTACGTTCTCAGGAAGTGCAGTATTAATAGGGAATGGTTTAATATTAGGGCCTCGAACTACTTCGACTTCATTAGGATTAGTAGAAGGCATAATAACCATATTATCATTAACCTTGAAGCTTGTTGGCATAGTTACTACTGGAGCTTGACCAAAATCCTTGGGGTTTGTAATAACACCAGTAATAGAAGCAACGGCTGCTACCTCAGGACTAACTAAATAGATTGAAGCAGATGCAGTTCCAGATCTAGCATAGAAGTTTCTGTTGTTAGTTCTTAACGAAACAGCATCAGTCTTTGGAGACTGTCCCATTCCAATACATGGACCGCATGCGCATTCAAGAATTCTTGCGCCAGAAGCAATCATTGTTGCAAGAGCTCCACACTCAGCAAGCATATTAAATACTTGCTTAGAACCAGGAGCAATTACAAGAGAAACATCTGGATTCACAGTATGTCCTTCAAGGATTTTTGCAACCTTCAGCATATCGAAAAGCGATGAGTTGGTGCATGAACCTATACAAACTTGATCAACCTTAGTTCCTGCTATCTCACTTACTGGAACTACCAAATCAGGCATATGGGGCTTAGCAATCAAAGGATTAAGTGTAGCTAAATCAATCTCAATCTCTTCATCGTAAATTGCATCAGTATCAGCCTTGATTTCTATCCATGCTTCTTCTCTACCTTGAGCCTTAAGGAATGCCTTTGTCACATCATCAGATGGGAAAACGGAAGTAGTAGCTCCAAGTTCAGCTCCCATATTCGTGATTGTAGCTCTCTCTGGAACTGACAAAGAATCTACACCTTCACCAGCATACTCAATAATCTTGCCAACTCCACCCTTTACAGTCATACGTCTTAGCACTTCAAGAATAATATCCTTCGCACTTGACCAACCTGAAAGTTTATTCTTAAGAGTGATACGTACCATCTTAGGCATCGTAATAAAGTATGGGCCACCACCCATTGCTACAGCAACATCAAGACCGCCAGCACCAATAGCTAGCATTCCAATTCCTCCACAAGTTGGAGTATGAGAATCGGAACCTAGAAGAGTTTGACCAGGAATACCAAAACGTTCAACATGAACTTGATGGCAAACTCCATTACCAGGACGAGAGAATCGAATTCCATGCTTAGAAGTTACAGTCTGAATATACTTATGATCATCTGCATTCTCAAATCCACTCTGGAGCATGTTGTGGTCAATATATGCAACGGAAAGTTTTGTCTTAACTTGGGGGACACCAATTGCCTCAAATTGAAGGTATGCCATCGTACCGGTAGAATCCTGAGTTAGAGTTTGATCAATTCTTAAAGAAATCTCTTCTCCAACTTTCATTTCACCAGATATAAGGTGATTCTTGATAATCTTTTGAGATATTGTTAGTCCCATTAACTTAACCCCCGTATCATAATAAATATAGAGTTAAATTATATGTACTTAGCTTGTCAATTGTCAAACGTTACACCCTACATAATTGCATTTTCTCTCATCTAACGAAATTTACGTTCAAAACTCTTTTTTTTTTACATAAAAGAACCATCAACCAATATGTATTCTCGCTTCTGGATATACTACACTAACATTCTTTTGCTCCTTAATAGCAAGGCTCAATGCCAAAGTTATTGGCCCGATACGTCCGAAGAACACTGCAGGAATAATAAAGAGTTGTCCTAAGGAAGATAAGGTAGGAGTATTAGCAGAAGAATCGCCAACCGTACCGAAAGCAGATGTCGCCTCGTAGATTAAATCCAAGAAGGAAATTTGGCCACTGTCGAGAGCAGCTCGTTCAGTAATCGATAAAATAAACGCGAGGACTGCAACAATAGTAAGTCCTGAGAAGAAAATAGCCAAAGCTTTGGTTACAAGGGCCTTAGTTACAATACTCTTCTCTATTACAGTTTGAGAATTGCCACGAAGCTCGCTAAATACCGAGAATACAAGCACGGCCATTGTGGTTATCTTAATTCCTCCGCCCGTAGAACCAGAACCAGTTCCAATGAACATCAATATGCAAGACATCGCTTTAGACGTATCAGTTAAGTTTGATAAATTAACAGAAGAGAATCCGGCAGTTCTAAGTGATACGGACTCAAAAAATGCCGTGACAAGCTTCTCAGGCAAGGACATAGTACCAATAGAACCATCACTAGTATTGCTCCACTCAAATACCAGAAAAGAGATAGTTCCTATAAGAATAAGAAGCACTGTCAGCTTGATCATTATTTTCGAATGCGTACGAAATTCAGACTTTTTAGTGAAAAAATTGATGATATCTCCCCACACAATGAATCCAAGACCGCCAAATACGATAAGCATACCAGTGGTAATTAATACAACGGGGTTGTTATTAAATCCGGTTAGACTACAAAATGGTCCAAATTGCGTATCTCCAAGAACATCAAAGCCGGCATTACAAAAAGCAGAGATTGATTGAAAAAAAGCTCTTCCAATGCCAGGAGCCCAACCAAACAAGGGGACATATTGTGTAGATAGAATTACTCCTCCAGTGAACTCGAATACGAAAGTAACACCAACAATTGTCTTGAGCAAATTAGGCAGTTCCGACAAAGAGAAACTACTGGAACTCTCTTGAGCTAATCTCTTAGCACGTAATTCTATTTTTCGACGAAAAATGTTATAAAAGAAAGATGTAATAGTTACTAAGCCTAATCCACCAACTTGAATAAGACAAATCAAAACCACCTTTCCAAAAACGGATAAGGAAGTTCCAGTATCAGCTACAATTAATCCCGTAACACAGGTAGCAGATACTGTCGTAAATAAGGCATCAAAGACGGAAAAATATACTCCTTCTTGATGTGATATTGGAAGCGAAAGAAGAAATGTTCCAATAGCAATAACTAACAAAAAACTACATACAATAACTCGAGCCGGACTCTTCAAAAACCAACTAACGAATTTCTTAAGTTTGCTTTCCTTAACTAACATGCTTTGGCTTCACCATCTCTTTCCAAACGGATTCTATTGCCGAATTTGGACACACCAGTAAAATAACATCGTTGGCATTCATAATCGTATCACCTTGAGGGGTAATAATTTTGCCCTCACTAGTAGTAATAATAACAACCTTAGAATCCTTAACAAACTTATACTCTGCCAATGTCTTTCCGCATGCCGAAGAATACTCACTTAACTTAAACTCCACTATAATGTGGCTAGTACTATTAAGTCTTGTTACTATTCGCATACCCTCATACTCAATCTCATTATCAACAAGATCTACAAACATATTAGTACTGCAATAATGTCTATCAACTCCAAAGTAATTAACAATCTCATTGTTTCTTGGATTGTTCACTCTTGCTATTGTAAGTGGCACGGAGAAATATTTCTTAGCTAATTGGCAGGCGATAACATTAACCTCATCCTTACCCGTTAATGCAACAAAGACATTAGCATTATCGCAAGCTTGAGATAACACTTGATTGGTTGATCCATCACCACATATCGAATCAATATTTAGGTCATTTGCAATTTGAGCCGCTGCCTTCTCACGAGTATCAATTACAACTACCTTGTGGCCTTTTTTAAGTAATTCCTTAGTAAGATAGTAACCAACCTTACCAGCACCAACAATTACAATCTTCATATATACCTCTGTACTTATTCACTTACTACACAAGCGATGAGTCTATCCCCTTCTTCTATCTTCATATCAGGGAAAGCTTGAATAATCTGTCCATCACGAAGAATAGAAAAAATAAACCCGCCCTCCGTCTCGTGCATAGACTTAATTCTACATCCAATAAATTTTTTGTCCACATCGAAAAGCTTCATTTTTAAACCAAGCCCAACCAAATTACATTCTGTCTCCTCTACTAAGCCCTTCTCTCCTGAAAACGAATCATTAATCTCACGAGTAAACTGATCTACAGTCAACTCTGTTTGGGAGATAGGAACTACTCCTAGTTCCTCAAATATCCTATATTCATCATTATCAAATACAGAAGAAATAACCTTTTTGACATTAAAATTCATCTTCGCAATTTGAGAGGCCATCAAGTTAAGGTTCTCATTCATACTAAGTGCGCAAACTACATCGCAATCATTAAGTCCAGCCTCACTTAATACCGACAAATCAATTATTACTCCATCGACACATGCAATATCAAGACCAGCTTTATCTGCTTCATAACTTGCATTTACGTCGACAAGAATGACATCATTTGCATCCATGAGTCTTTTTGCCAATAAAATACCTACAGAAGATGCACCAAGAATTACAACCTGCATTATCAACTACCCCCTATATTTAGAAAGAATATAACCCATAATCGATGCAGCACTAGCGGCATTTAATGACTCCGCCTTACCCTGCATTCTAATCTTAACACTCAAATTACACTTCAAAGTAGTATTTTCCTGAAGACCTCTGCCTTCATTACCTATAAAATAAGCAGCTGGAAGTGTTATTCCAGCTTGATTAATGTCGCTACCTTTCAAATCCATAGCTATAGACTGAATTCCATTACTTTGCAAAGTATCTAAGATGCTATCTACATTATCGAAGCAAACCAACGGAATGTGCCAACATGAACCCATTGAAGCTCTTAGCGCCTTCTCACAATATGGATCGACGCTCCCTTTAGTGTACAAAACCGCCGTAAAATCAAAAGCATCCGCTAACCTAACTATAGTGCCCATATTGCCTGGATCCTGCAAATCTTCAAGAACGACATAAATGTCTTCCTTACCTCGAAAAGGAAAGGATAAGTCCTTCTCAGGTTTTTTTACTACCATTGCAACACCTTGTGGTGAAACAGTTGAGCATATTTTCTCAAAAACCTCATCTGTAAAACACAAAAACTTTACGCTCGTTTTCGAGATGCAAAAAAGCTTGCACCATTCAAGTACAAGCGTTTTTTTACTTTGTGTGTAAGCAATAACTACAGGCATTATTCCCGATTGCAAGGTTTCTTCACACAAACGAGTTCCCTCAAGGAATACAACGTCGTCTAAAGAAGCCTTCTTACGGTTATGGAGCGAATGCAAATACTTGGCATTAGAATTATCCTTGCTTCGAATTACATCGTCCATCTAGACATCCTCAAAGAGCTGCCTTAGCCTGCTCACAAATAGATGCAAAACCATTTGGATCTGTAATAGCAATATCAGATAAAACCTTACGATCCAATGCGATGCCAGCCTTGTTCAAGCCATTCATAAGTCTGCTATATGAAAGACCATTAATTCTTGCAGCAGCGTTGATTCTTGTAATCCAAAGCTTTCTGAAGTCTCTCTTCTTATTCTTACGATCGCGATATGCGTATACTCCAGACTTAAGTACAGCTTGGTTAGCAACCTTAAACAGTTTGCTCTTGTGACCAAAGTAACCCTTAGCCTGCTTCAAAATCTTGTGGTGACGTGCTCTAGTGCGCATGCCTCTTTTAACTCTTGACATAAATATATCCTCCTAAAGATATGTGTTAATTATTTAATCTCTTCGAATGCTTAAGCGTATGGAATCATCTTCTTGATGATTCTCGCATTCACAGGAGAACACACCATGCTGTGACGTAGATGTCTCATTCTCTTTGCAGGTCTCTTGCTAAGGATATGACGACGGAAAGCCTGTGCATATAGTACCTTACCTGTACCCGTAACCTTGAATCTCTTCTTTGATGAACTGTGTGTCTTTTGCTTAGGCATATTAATGCTCCTCCTTAAAAGTGGGTTTGAATATTCAACTCTTTTTAGGAACGATGTACATAACCATGTTACGTCCCTCTATCTTAGGTCTCTTATCGATTTGTCCGTACTCAGCAATACCTTCAGCAAACTTCTCCATTACAGCGTAGCCTTGCTGCTGATAAGCCATCTCGCGGCCTCTAAATCGGATGTTAATCTTTACTCTATCACCTTCGTTAAGGAACTTGATTACTGCCTTCTTCTTCACATCGATATCGTGAACATCCGTAGTAAGCTTTATTCCAATTTCCTTAGTCTCAGTTTCCTTCTGCTTCTTCTTTGCTTCCTTGTCTCTCTTGCCTTGCTCGAAAAGAAACTTTCCGTAATCCATTATTCTACACACTGGATTCTCAGGATTAGGAGAAATGCAGACTAAATCAAGATCTGCTTCATCAGCTGCCGCCAACGCATCTTTAATAGATACAACACCTTGCATCTGTCCTTCTGCATCGATTAAACGAACCTCGCTGAACTTGATGTCTTCATTAATCATCTGATTATTTGCTGTTTTTGCGATCGTAATACACCCCCAAACAAAAATAAAGAATGGACACATCCATTCTCTACAAATCAATACCTGAAGTATCAAGTGTATTTACCTCTTCGCAATAACTCGAGGTGAGAAACAGATGTTCTACTTGTTTTAACTCGATAATAATACCATTATGAGATTTTTTGTCAAGAAGCATATGCAAATCTCTGTATAGGTAGTATTATTTTCTATAAATATACTACAAAAGATATCTATGGAGAATGATTTATGATTTCAGCTAAGATTAAAAACAAGATTGCTAACGGTTCCGCTATTCGAAAGATGTTTGAAGAGGGAAATCGTCTGAAGGCTATTTATGGTGTTGACAATGTTTTTGATTTTTCAATTGGCAATCCGGATCTTGAGCCACCGAAGGAAGTTAAGGATGCTATTAAAGAACTTGTTAATTCTGATAAAGAAGGCCTTCATGGTTATATGAGCAATAGTGGTTTTGAGTCTACGCGTAGTGCTATTGCTAAGAAACGTCAAGAAGAATCTGGTGTTGAGATTACATCTGATGCCGTTTGTATGACGGTTGGTGCTGCAAGTGCGATGAATGATGTCTTACATACGATTCTTGACCCTGACGATGAAGTAATTTGCTTGGCTCCATTCTTCATGGAGTATATAAACTACGTAGACAACCATAACGGCAAGTGCGTTATTGTTCCTACCAATGATTCGTTCATGCCTGACTTTGATGCTATTACTAAGGCAATTACTCCAAAGACGAAGGCAGTAATAATCAACTCGCCAAATAATCCTTCTGGAGCGATTTATGACGAGAGCATTCTAATCAAGCTAAATGAAGTTATTTCTAGTGCTGATCACGTTATTCACGTAATCTCTGATGAGCCTTATATCGACTTAGTTTATGACGGCAAGTCAGTACCTCCAGTATTAAAATATATAGATAACTTAATCATATGCTTCTCGTGGAGTAAATCTTTATCTCTTCCAGGAGAAAGAATTGGATATACGCTAGTAAGTCCAAAGCATCCTGATTATACTGATTTAGTTGCTGGCATCATCTTATCAAACAGAATCCTTGGTAGCGTAAATGCGCCCGCTATATGGCAATATGTTGTAGAAAAGTCGCTATATGCTAAGGTTGATGTTGCAAATTATGAATACCGACGTAACCTATTGTATGATAATATAGTTGACGCTGGATTCGACTGCAATAAACCTTCTGGTGCTCTTTACATATTTATGAAGACTCCGCAGGGTTTAGAAGACGAAGTGTTTGCAGCTATTTGCGCTAAGTGCAACCTTCTTCTTGTTCCTGGCAAATCATTCTGCAGAAGCGGATATTGCCGTTTGGCTTTTTGTGTTTCTGAGAGTACAATAGTAAATTCAAGAAAGGCATTCTTTGCTGTAGCTGATGAGATTGGACTTTCTCATAAAACAAGTCTTTAATTTTCCAATTATTCCTTTTTAGGTCTTTTCCCATAACAAACGGGGTGTTTACGAATATGTAGACACCCCGCGCTTTTTATCAAAAAACAATCTGGATTATACCACTCGCTGACCGTTGATTTGTAGCCTGAAAATCATCCCGAGCGAAGATGCTGCCTTCTTACAAAGAACCATACGTCCTAGGAAAATTTCAAAGTAATCCATTATCGAACTATAGTCTTTATCTAGTGTCAAATTAAGGCTGATTAAATTCTCTTCAGTAATAATATTAATATCGGCATTCTGAACGGAATAATTGACTCTGTCATGAATATCAAAGGAAGCAATATCGTTATTTCGTACTCTTGAACGCCTAACATCACACTTATCAGCAATAATTAGTGCCGCTGCAATATCGCTTACAGGAAGACCATTGCCTTCATCGTGGTTTCCAATTGCTGTTACTATCGTAATAATCTCAGCTGGATCCATACCCATTTTTTCGAGAAGTCTAAAAGCAATAATCGCACCACTCTGCGAATGATTCTCACGATTAATTAGATTTCCAATATCGTGAAGATATGCAGCAATTTTTGCTAGTTGAATATCTCGTTCCGAACTTCCATGCTTAATAAGAATGTATTCTGTTACAGCGGCAACGTTACCAACATGGCCGTAGCTATGTTCAGTGAAGCCCTGCTTTGATAGAGAAACATCAGATCTCTCTATATATAGCTTTACCTCAGGATTATTCTTTACATCTTTAAAAGTAATCAACTTCTCGCTCATTATTTCACACTCCTTACTGGTTCTTTCCAATAACCAAAAGCATATTGCCCTTAGTCATACTAATCGAAAAGGAACTCTCCCCTTCAATCAGTTTATTACTTATCGAAAAGGTGCTACCAAATTCTAGAATCGCACTATCCAAAGAATAATACAACCCCTTTGTAGTAACTCCTTCAACTCTACCCTCGCCCAATGGAACTAGTGAAATTACTATAGTTTCAGGATCAGCGATTCCACTAATATCAACCTGTTCAACTCCACTCATTGGAATTATATCCGTCTGGCCATCTGTCAGTGTTACTTTTCGTCCCATCTGGTGATGCTTCATAGCTAAATTAATGTTTGCCATTACATGGTCTATACGACCAGTTATTGAGCATATTAAGACTATTTCATCATCCTTGGGAAGAGAGTTAAAGCAAATCTCGGTATCCGTTTCATCCTTTTCGCAAGGGTAAACTTCGCAAGAAATATTACTAGAATCTAGATAAGCTTTTCCTTCGCTAGATAAAGAATCAAAATCCCCTAAAACCTTGTCAATAGGAATACCATTTGCTATTGCAAAATCGGCGCCACTATCAGCGCATATCACCACATCGCAAGTACGAGCTACTATAGCAGCTTGCTCCCAAATATTGGGTCCACCCGCAATTATACAGTCGCGCATTTAAGAAGCTCCCTTATAGCTATCTCCGGATTAGGATTATCAAAAACAGAGCTACCGCACACAAGGACCTTTGCACCAGCTTGAACTGCGCTTTGGACAGTGCTCGTATTGATTCCTCCATCGACAGCAAGAATTGCACTTGAAGAGCAATTGTCGATAAGTTGTCTTGCAACTGAGATTCTCTTCGAAGCGTCAGGTAAATACTTCTGTCCGCCAAATCCAGGACGAACTGTCATTACCAAAACTATATCACTCTCACTTACAAATGGTTCTATCGCTTCGATTGGCGTATCAGGATGAATCGAAATACCTGCCTTCTTTCCATAGGACTTGATCTTGCGTAAAAGTCTGATGGGATCCTCCGTACACTCTATGTGAAAGATTATCGAATCTGAACCTGCATCTGCAAAATCCTGAAGATACTTCTCAGGATCGCTAACCATCAAATGAGTATCCAAAATCTTATTAGTATGCATTCGGATAGAACGAATGACTGGCAATCCAAACGATATGTTGTTAACGTATTGGCCATCCATGACATCAAGATGCAAACGATTACAAACTGGTGATACCTTCTCTATATCTCTCATTAAGTACCCAAAATCGGCAGATAAGATAGATGGCGATACTTCGATATTACTCATTAAGAAAACTCCTTACAATTTACATAACAATTATCTTCAAGAACTCAACTAACTATGAACTAGTAGGAATCGCTGTGATAGATGGCGTTACCGACGGAGTGGTCGTCGGTACAACAGGAGTATTAGTAGGAGGCGCGGTTGGAGCTAGTATAAACACAGCTGTAAAGGTGTGGCTAGCTTCCGTTACTACTACACTTAAACTCATTTGACTCGAAATATAGTTACCATAAGCATCTTCCCAATGATCAAACAAATAGCCAGCTGAAGGAGTAGCCGTTAAAGTAGTAGACGTGTTTGGAGCAAACTCTCCTCCACCAGATACATATCCGCCCTCACCACGAACTCCAACTATTACCGAAATAGAAGCAGGTGTTGGAGTAGGTGTTCCACCTCGGGCTACATCTTCACTTGTTCCAACTATAATTCTAATAGATGATCTTCTAGGTACAGTAACACCGGCTCCCGGAGAACAGAATAATACAAATTGCTGAGTCTCTGGCAATGCTAGTACTTCAGGTACACCTTCTATTGTTGAGATTGCTATTCCCTCTTCTTCCAAAGCTAATCTAGCTTCTTCTAAGTTCATTTCAATAATATCAGGTATAACACTACTCGTTGGCTCAATCGCATAAATAATAACGACAGTATCTCCAGGCATAACCGGAGTACTGGCTGGCGGTTCTGTTCTAAGTACAAGCTCAGGAGCTACATCTGCATTACTCTCAGGTCTAATAGAGACTGACAAGCCCTGACTTGACAGCGTGCTATATGCATCAGAGAAACTTAAGCCAGCATAATCCGCAAGAATAATTGCATCAGGAGCAGCAGAAACCGTTAAAACCAGTCTACTAACACTACTATTTGAAGATATGACTTCACCTTCTTCTATACTCTGAGCTATTACAATGTCTGGAGCATAATCATCTCTTACTACTCTTTGGATTTCGTAACGAATGTTATTCCCAGTCAATTCATCTTCGGCCTCGCTGCTTGTCCAACCAACGTAATTCTTCACAGTGTAATCAGAGTTAAGCTCCATTTTCATAGAATTACCTAAAGTCTTAACAATCAACGTTGATATTCCAATAAGAACACCCACTATTGCAACAATAATTAAGATGAGTACTATGTTATCCCTAAATCTTGAATGTCTTCGAGACTCAACCGAGCTTTCAAATTCCTTTATCTTGCCATAATCCGGATCTTGTCTGAAGGACACATTTATTTCTTCTTCATTTGGAGATGCACTATTACTAATAACTCCGTAAACACCATTAGGATCAACTAGTAAGGAATCCAATTCCTCCACCATTTGTCTCATCGATAGGTATCTCTTCTCCGGCAACTTCTGCATACATTTAAGTATAATTGAATCCAATCCTGAAGGAATCCCCAGAACAAAAGAAGACGCAAGTGGTGGTTTCTCTTGCAAGTGCTTAACTGCAACTGCAACATTAGAATCCCCATCAAAAGGTACTCTTCCCGTTACCATCTCGAATAGCATTACGCCAATCGAATATATATCCGAACTAGGTCCAATGTTTCCGCCTCTTGCTTGTTCAGGAGAAAAATAATGAACCGTTCCTAAAGCTCCACCAGAATTCATAGTAATAGTGTTACTAGTCGAAGCTCTAGCTATACCAAAGTCTGTGATTTTTGCTATCTTATTTCGAGATATAAGAATGTTCTGAGGCTTAATATCACGATGAACTACGCCGTTACGATGCGCATATTCCAAAGCTAGACCGACCTGAATAGCTATAGGAACTGCTACTTTCCAATCCAAATGTCCATTCTGATTAATTAATTCTTTAACGGTAATTCCGTCTACGTATTCTTGAATAATATATCTAAATCCATTGTCATGTCCTACTCCTAGAACTTTAACAATATTTGCATGTGAAAGAGAAGAAACAGCTTTAGCCTCAGTATCAAATCTTCTAATGAATTCCTCATCAGAAGAGAACTCAGGCTTAAGAATCTTTATTGCAACATTCATATTAGAAGTGATGTCAGAAGCAAGATATACATTTGCCATACCGCCACGACCAATTAGTCGTACAACCCGATATCTTCCCGCAAATATCATTCCCTCAGGACCATGACTATTCATTCAAATATCTCTCCTTTATCGCTCGATAACATTATGCCGTCAATCTTCTATCTTAGCAAGTATTGCTGTGACGTTATCTTTAGCTCCCACATCGTAAACTGAATTTACTAATGAAAGTACTGCAGAATCCGTGTCATTCGAATTCAACACTACATCCTTAATCATATCATCACCTACATACGAAGAAAGGCCATCCGTGCACAACAATATGTAATCACCATTGCTTATATAATACTTATAAAAATCGGGCATGACATATACGTTTTCTCCAAGAACCTTAGTAAGCATATTGCGGCCTGGATGATTAGCAATCTCTTCATCAGAAAAAGATGTCGACTTCTTAAGTTCTTGAAGATATGTATGATCAGATGTTAAGAGGTCCATTTTGTCATTATTAACCACATATACTCTACAATCTCCAATATGCCCTATTATTACTTTGCTAGCGCAAACAACAGCAACTGTAAGCGTCGTTGCCATTTCACTACACTCATAATTCGTTGATGATTCAATAAGAATACGCATGTTTGCAGCTTGAAAAACATTACGCAATAACTCTTCTATCTCCTCGTTTGAAGAATTATCATGTAAACCAAGCTTTAGTTCGGAAGAAATAGTTTGAATTGCAATTTTGCTTGCAATCTCTCCACCTTGAACTCCACCCAAGCCATCTGCTACAGCCAGTACCAGATATTCGCCTATCTCAATAGAAAGGAGCGAGTCCTCGTTGTTTTCGCGAACCAATCCTTTTTCGGAACGAGAAGAATACTTAATCATTTTGTGTCTCCTTCTGCTCTATACCTCTTCGAAGTTGTCCACAAGCAGCCATAATATCCGTTCCCATTTCTCTTCTAAGCGTCACATTCATGCCTTTTGCTTGTAGTTGCTTTCTGAATGCTTCAACATTACGTATTGTACTTCTTCTAAAAGGACTACCATCAAACTCATTTGCAGCAATCAAATTAATATGGCAATGAACTCCTCTTAATAGATTAACAAGTTCATCAGCCATTGCGAGAGAGTCATTAACTCCATTAAAAAGCGAATACTCAAAGGTAATTCTTCTACCTGTCTTTTTCGCGTAATCCTTACAAGCTTCAACTAGTTGTTTAATACCATATACATTTGCTATTGGCATTATTTCTTTTCGCAAAGCATCATTTGGAGCATGTAATGAAACAGATAGGTTGATTTGGCTTCTAAGCTCTGTGAACTCTATAAGCTTTGGAACAACACCACATGTTGACACAGTTATATGCCTTGCACCAAGATTTAGGCCATTCTCATCATTAGCCAACTTGAAGAAACCAATAAGGTTGTCGTAATTGTCAAAAGGCTCGCCAATTCCCATTACTACAACGCTGTGAATTCTCTCATTGATATGTCTCTGAGATAAAACAATCTGACCAAGCATCTCGCCACTTGTAAGAGATCTTCCAAAACCAGCATGAGCCGATGCACAAAATTTGCACCCCATCTTGCATCCCGCTTGCGAAGAAATGCAAACAGATATGCCTGTCTTGTAACGCATAATAACAGTTTCTATAATATGTCCATCAAATAATGAGTAAACCAGTTTACAAGTGCCATCAATTTTCGATATGAATTCGTGCTCTATATGCATACCCTTACAAACGAAATCCTCATCAAACTTCTTCTTCAAAGAATTAGGAAGATTAGTCATTTCCGCAGTATCAAAAACTCCATGAGAAAGCCATGAATAGATTTGATCGGCCCTATATGTAGGGACACCACTATCCTTACACCAAAGAATCAAATCATTCAAAGATAAATCCAAGCAAAATCTCTTATTCTCGCTCATCTCATTCCAGCCTTTTTATCATTCTACAAATAAAGAATCCATCACTATTATCTACATCAGGGAATAGTGTAATATAGCCATTCTTAATGCATACTTCTCTATCGCTATTAATAATAAGCCTTTCTGGCAAATATTGCTCAATACTTTCGGTATAAAAGTAAGGATTTCTATCTAGAAAAGCCTTAACTTGATTCTCATTCTCATCAACATTCAAAGTGCAAGTGCAATATATTAGGCTTCCGCCAGGCTTAACAAATTTGCTGGCATTATCCAGAATCACTCTTTGCTTCTCAAGAAGCTCTACAATTCTATCGTAAGTAATAGTTCTTCGAATATCTGGTTTTCGAGCAAGAAGACCAAGACCGCTACAAGGAACGTCGGCAAGTACTATGTCGTAGGAGCTTAGCTTTGCTTCAAAATCCGGATTTGTGCCAAGCGTAGTAGCATCAGCAATCGAGCAACTAATTGAATTCAGCTTAAGTCTTTCGATATTTTGCTTAACTAGCTCTAGCCTGCTTTCATTAATATCAAGAGCGTCAATTTGGCAATCGTCTGCAACAATTTGAGCAATATGTGTCGTTTTGCCACCTGGAGCGCTACAAATATCAAGAATCCTATCCTTCGACTTTGGATTAGCTATACGAGATGCAAGCATAGCTGCTTCACTTTGAACAAATATCGAGCCATCTTCAAAAGATTTACTCTTATCAATTTCCATCTCGCACTCATTAATATGAAGAGCTTCATTCATGAAATATCCGCTACTCGAGAATATGCCCTCTTGCTCTAATTCACGAATAAGAGCATCTTGCGATATCTTCGATGTATTATATCGAATTGAGAATCCATTGACTTCCAGAAGTGCCCTTCCAATAGATAACGCCCTGTCCTTACCATAACTCTTCTTAAAGACACCATATATTTCAGGCTTAAGCGAACATTCTATTTCAGCCTTGTATTGCGACAAATTAAACTTATCCACGGGGGTATTTGTTATTTTTCTAAGGATAGCATTGACATAGGCGCAGGCTTGAGGACTATATTTGCGAGTAAGTTCAACCGCCTGAAATACAGCAGCAAACTCTGGTACTTTGCTCGAAAAAACAAATTGCCACACTGACATTCTCACAATAGAACGAATAACTCCATCCATCTTCTCAACATCGGACTTTGCTATGTGTTTAATTAGAAAATCTATACTGTAAGCATAAGTAATTGTTCCATAAAACATTGCTCTGACAAAATCAGGAGAAATAGTATCTTTCTTTGGTACTCTAGATATAGCCTTAGCTGCCAAATTCGAAAAAGCTTCAAGTTCACAAACAGAGTAAATCAAAAGAAAGCAAAGCTCGCGAGAGTCTTCACTGCTTATAATGAGTTTACCAATATTTTTTTGTGTAATTGCTTTCCCTGCCAAAACTTAATCTCCAAAACTCATTCCTGGTTTATAATTATGTGCGCATTCCGAAGCGTTGAGTCGCTTACCTCCTGCTTCTTGTAGTGTTAGCACTTGTAAGTATCCCTGAGCACACTTCACAATAATCGTAGACTTAGAAGAGAAAACTATGTCCCCTGGCTTAGGAGTAAATGTCAAAGCTGACTCATCAAAATCTTCTATTATAAGGGAATCATATATCTTCAATTTGTTTCCTTTGAATATCGTTGATGCTCCTGGCCAAGAACTTAAAGCTCTTACTTTGTTATGAATGCTTGAAGCACATGAATTCCAATTGAAGATGCCTTGCTCCGGAGCAATTGGAGGCGAAACTGTAACTTTACTTTCGTCCTGATTAATCGGAGTATACTTACCATCAACATAATCATCCAGCATATTGATAAGTAACTTACTGCCCTCTATAGCTAGCTGACTCATTAATTCATCAGTGTGAATATTGGCATCTATCGGAACTTCTACAGATGTTAGTATATCTCCCGTATCCATACCTTCATCCATCTTCATTATTGTAACTCCAGTAACCTTATCGCCATTCAATATCGAATGCTGAACTGGAGCAGCTCCCCTATACTTTGGAAGTAAAGAAGCATGGACATTAATTGAACCGTATTGTGGAATATCCAATACACACTTAGGAAGAATCTTTCCATATGCGGCTGTTACAATTAAATCTGGTTTAAGTTTGCTAATATACTCGAAAGCTTCACCATCCTTAAAGGTACTTGGTTGAAATACTTTGATTCCTGCTTCCAAAGCATATAACTTGCTTGGCGGTGGCGTAATAATATGCTTTCTTCCAACAGGCTTATCCGGTTGACAAACACACAAAAAAACATTACGTCCATCATCTACCAATGCCTTCAAGCATGTAGCAGCAAAGTCCGGAGTACCCATAAAAACGATAGACAAGTCTTTCTTACTCATTCATCACTTCCAGCTTCAATGATTTCTCCATCTATGGCCTTATCAATAAACAATATGCCTTCGAGGTGGTCAAATTCATGACAAATACAAATGGCAAGAATTCCTTCAGCTTCAAGCTCAAACTCTTCTCCATGTCTATTAGTCGCTCTTATCTTAATTTTAGCGGGACGATTAACATTGGCATTCCTACCAGGAACTGAAAGACACCCCTCGCAGTACACTTGATTACCAGATGTCTCAATTATCTCAGGATTAATGAATTCGATTAATCCATGCTCATCACCTACATCAACAACAAATACTCGTCTAAGTACACCTACTTGAACAGCAGCAAGTCCAATGCCGCGGTTCTCATAGTACATAGTATCTGCTAGGTCATCTAGCAAAGTACATATTCTTTCATTGATTTCAGTGACTTGTCGCGACTTCTTACGAAGTAACTCGTCACCTTCGGTTACAATATTACGCAGTGCCATTATTATTTTCCCCCAAAACTAAATCGACTAAATTATAACATAATCTAAATACTTTCTTATCGCGAAGGGTCAAGATCCACCGATATAGAATAGTATTTTGGATTAAAATCCTTCATAATTTGATTAAATATCGAGCACAAGCACGATTTGTTCACAGCCTTAATAGTGAAACTCATTCTATATTTACCCCTCAATTCGTATATCACAGCAGGCATGGGACCAAAAAGTTCTAGGAATAACTTTGCATCTTGGACACTCAAAAAGTCCCTCAAATACTTCCCGACCTCTTTTGTTCTTGCTAACAAATCATCCTCATTCTCGCTTGATACAACTACCTCCCCTATTGCTTTGAATGGTGGCAGTTGCATAGCTTCGCGAAAAGCGATTTCTTGTCTATAAAATGACTCGTAGTCTTGATCCGATGCAAACCTTAACATGTCATTATCAGGATTATAAGTTTGAATATATACTGTGCCTTCTTTGTTTCCTCTTCCAGCTCGCCCTGAAGCTTGAGTAATCATTTGAAATGCTCTTTCGGATGAGCGGTAATCAGCTGAATTTACTATCATATCTGCTGATAGAATCCCTACAACTGTAACATCAGGAAAGTCGAGGCCCTTAACGATCATTTGAGTTCCAATTAGTATGGATGCTTCTTTTCGAGCAAAAGAAGCTAGAATACTCTCGTGCGTATTGGATGAAGTAATTGTATCTTGGTCCATGCGAAGAACATTCTCATTAGGATACTCCTTTTGAAGGAATCCTTCGAGTTGCTCAGTTCCAAATCCGACTCTAAAAAGATCATTAGAGTCGCAAGAAGGACACTTTGCTAGTGACATTGGGATTGTATATCCGCAATAATGGCACACCAATACTTGCTCTTGTCCGTAATTATTATTGTGCAAAGTCATACCAACAGAGCAATTTGGACAATTACAGGTCGAACCACATGCCCTGCATGTCAGAGTCCTTGAGAATCCGCGTCTATTCAAAAAAAGCATAACTTGTTGTTTCTGGCTTAAAGCCTTGGCCATAGCAATTTTGAGCGGAATGGAAAGAATATCGTTGTTTCCTATCTTAACTTGATCACGCATATCTATTGGAATAACCTTCGGAAGCTTTCCAGAGTCGTTAGCGCGCTTAGTTAATTCTATTAGCTTATAAACACCTTTTGACGCAGCATAGTATGATTCTATTGCTGGCGTAGCTGAACCAAGAACCACATTAGCCTTGGTAATTTTCGCGCGCATGAGAGCAATTTCTTTAGCGCTATACTTAGGGAATGTCTCGGATTTATATGACGAATCATGCTCCTCGTCGATGATAATCAACTTCAGATTATCAATTGGAGCAAATATGCCACTTCGCGGGGCGACTACTATTCGTGCTTGACCACACCTTATTCGATTCCATTCACTATACTTATCACTTTCCTTAAGTCTACTATGAAGAACTGCGCAAAGGCTTCCAAAACGGCCGGTAATCCAATTTACGGTTTGTGGAGTCAACGAGATTTCAGGAACGAGATAGAGTACACCTTCATTCTTTTTTAAAGCATTACCTGCTGCCTTAAGATAGACTTCGGTCTTACCACTTCCTGTTATCCCGTGAAGCAGAAATACGGATGGGCTATCGTTCTCCTCGTTTATTTTAATAGAAGCCTTCTCCTGCTCACTATTGAGCTTAAGTTTTCTAAGATACTTATCCTCCAGCTCCAAAGTCGAAATGCAGCTATCTTGATTAGTTTGAACCAAAAATTGACTATCTATGCTTCTCTTGCTTATCGCTATTAGATTCTTTTGCTTTAACGCATGCAAATGTGTGTAGTTTGATTTTGTATCTACAAGAAGAGTATTTTGAGGTATTGAAGAATCTTCAAGTAACTTCTTCAAAATGTTGATTTGCATTATACTTCTTAGTTTATTCGTACTAAGAACTTTACGTGCTTCCTCTATAGATACTAACGAAATCACTTTCTCTGTCTTTTGCTTCTTTTTTCCAACAACAGAAGGAATCATTAATGATATAGCATCCCCCATTGTGCAGGAGTAACGTGAAGAAATTTTGCGAATTAGTTGAATCTGGTCAGCGCGTAAAACAGGTAAAGGATCTACTATCGACGTTATAGACTTCAGCTTTGAGATATCTTCTGTCTTATCGTCTAATTCTTCAATTTCGACTACAACAGCCAATACCTGCTTATTACTTCTTCCAAACGGAACAAACACATAGTGTCCTATCAAAAGCTCACAAAATAAACAACTACTATCCACAACATACGAGAACAGTTTGTCAGTTTGTCTTACGCTTTCCCTAAGTACCACTTTTGCAATTCGCATTTATTACCCCATAAAATCAAAAATAGTGATTTGCGATGTCTCTGGTAAATCCTCGCAAAGACCATAATCAACTAGTCTAGCAAGGGCACTCTTTCCAATACCACTTCGCTTCATCAAGTCTTCTCTATTGGCAAAAGGTTTCTCTTGCCTTGCTCTTACTATTTCTGTAGCCATCGAAGCGGAAATTGAATCAATAGCACATAATGGTGGAAGAATCCTGCCCTTTGACACTTTCACAAAAGAAGTCGAATCGGATCTATCCAGGCTAATGGAATCAAATTCAATTCCTCTAGCATACATTTCTTCAATAATCTCACATAAGTAAAATTCAGACTTTATCTTAGGATTCTTATCTGTTCTCATAATTTCAGATAATTGCTTACGTCTATTAATTAGTTCTTCAAGACCTTGACACATTCTATCTGCAACAAATTCTTCTCCACGTATTGAAAGAAAGGCACAATAGTACTCTTCAGGATAGTAAACCTTGAACCAAGCTACTCTCAAAGTTGAAATTGAGTATGCAGCAGCGTGAGCCTTAGGAAACATGTACTTAATCTTTTTACATGAACCTATGTACCAGTCGGGAACATTATTGTCTCTCATCAATTGCTCTTGTTCAGGTGTTAAGCCTTTTCCTTTTCGAACCCTTTCCATAATGTCAAAAGAATCCTTGTTGGGTAGTCCCCAATAAATCAAACGAGTCATGATTGAGTCACGACAACCAATACAGGTGTTCAAATCGCACTTACCTTCCCTAATCAGATCTTGTGCGTTACCTGCCCATACATCTGTTCCGTGAGAAAGACCCATCAATTGCACCAAATCAAAGAAGTGCGTAGGATGCGCCTCCTTAATCATGCCTCTTGCCATATTCGTTCCAAGCTCAGATAATCCAAGCGTAGCAGAACCAGCATCAGTAGCACTAATATCAAATCCTAGCGCTTCTGTTGTCTCCAATAAACTCATTACCTTTGGATCAGGAATCGGAATGCTAGTTACATCTACTCCTGTTAGTTCACTTAGCATTCTAAGAACAGTAGGATCCGCATGGCCAAGAATATCAAGCTTCAAAATAGTATCATGCATGGCGTGGAAGTCAAAGTGAGTCGTAATGATACCTGAACTAATCTTGTTAGCCGGATACTGAATAGGAGTAAACTCGTAAACATCCATTTCTTTAGGTACTACTACAATTCCTCCTGGATGCTGAGAAGTCGTCCTCTTTACTCCAATTATTCCTTCCGATAAGAAGTCAATCATGGCGTTGGAATAAGTAGTTCCTGTCATTTCACCTATTTTTCGAATAATTCCATATGCATTTTTGTCCTGATAAGTTCCTATAGTTCCAGCCCTAAAGGTATGCGACTTGCCAAAAAGATACTCAACGTACTTGTGTGCTCTTGGCTGATAGTCGGAAGAGAAGTTCAAGTCAATATCAGGTTGCTTATCACCAAAGAAACCAAGGAAAGTCTCAAAAGGTATATCCTGTCCATCCTTAATCATGGAGACATCGCAATGAGGACAATTTTTCTCTGGTAAGTCGTATCCCGAACCATAGTTTCCTGAGTAATCAAATTCCGTATAATTGCATTTCGGACAACGATAATGTGGAGGAAGCGGATTTACTTCTGAGATTCCACACATAGTTGCAACAAGAGATGAACCTACGGAACCTCTTGATCCTACAATATAACCATCATTATTAGACTTCTTAACTAAACGATATGCAATATAATACATAATCGCAAAACCATTGCCGATGATGGAGTTCAATTCCTTTTCAAGTCGAGCATAAACGACATCGTTAAGCTCACCATTAAATCGATATAATCTATTAGCCTTAGTCCAGCAAATATCTCTTACATCAGATGCAGCAGTTGCAATGATTGGAGGATATGTACCATCTGGAAAAGGTTTGAGACCATGTTCTACCTTATCAGCTATCATATTAGTGTTATCAACAACTACTTCCATAGCCTTGTCTGCACCTAGATATGAGAATTCTGATAGCATCTCATCTGTCGTTCTAAAGTACAGGTCAGGCTGCTTTTGAGCATCATTAAAGCCCATTTCCATAAGCATATACTTACGGAACTTTCCATCTTCTTCATCGAGAAAATGTGAATCAGTAGTACCACAACAAGGTAGCATGAAGTGGTCTGCTATTCTTGTAAGAAGGACATTCAACTCTTGAATATCAGTACTATTGATTGTAATGTCGCCATACTCTGGATACGATTGGCGTGTCATAAAATCATTGTTACAGCGTGGCTGTATCTCAAGATAGTCGTACATGGTAATTTTTCGAGCAAAATCTTTGTTCTCGAAAAGCATAGACAATGCGGCATCCGAATTCTTTTTCTCCTTAAGATATGCATCTAGAAGATTGCGATAAATCTCGCCTCTTTCACAAGCCGCACCAACAATAATTGAAGATCCGTAATACTTAAGAACACTTCTTGGTATTCTTGGACGCATGTAGAAATAATTCACATGCGATTCAGAAATTAAATGATACAAGTTGTACAAAGCCAGATTATTTCTTGCAAGAAGAATAATGTGGTAGGAAAAAGCTTTCTTTGAAAGAATTCCGTCCAATTCAAAGTGTCCACAAGTTTGATTAATCCTATATGGGTCTACGGTATTCTGGTCAATTAAGCACTTAGTAACAATACTTGCGGCTTCATAACTCGAGTTGATAAGGTCTTCCCTTGTTTTATCATCGTAAGAATAGTAATCACAAAGCATGCAATCCAGCTTCGTAGTTGCCTCGTGATTGTTATAATCCTCGAGTTTGTAAAACAGCCGCTTAATTTCATTCGCATCCGCGACAGGCTGAAGAAACTTATGACGATAGTACTTATGATCTTCAATATTAACTCCAAATCCCGCTCTTCTTAAAAAAGCTAATGTCTCGAAGATATTCTCTCCACACAAATAGGAGTCTCCTATGAATTCCAAGAGTACCCCAACTTTAAAATAAGAATCTGATGGTTCTCCTGAGCCCCCATATATTACATCATCAACTTCGCAATAAAAGTCAGCAACATGCTCATATACTATGGTCGTAGGTACAATCTCTTTGTCCTCTGATACTGGCGTAGAAATATCGCGCTTGTCTATGTTAAGTAACAGACCTTCAAGACTTGAATTATCATGAGAAGAACTGTCTCCAGATAGATTTTGAAGATTCTCCGGAAGCTCACTTATACTCCATAGATCTTTATCGATATCCTTTTGCGAGAATATTTTTGCGGCTTCACTTTCTTCTCCCTCTTCATCTAATTTAGGAGCTAGATAGTTCACTAGCCTAAACTTAGATGCAGCAATAGCCTCAATTCTATCCACACATGAATCTTTGCCACTTGTCTTAATAGAAATAGAAACAATAGTTCCAACAGCTTTACCCTCTGTTGCATCTAGCGGTAATCCGTAAAAACATGTGGGTCCATCTTCAACGAGATAACCTTCACATCCAAGAATTGCCTTGAAAGGTTTATCGCTATCTCCAACCTTAAGTTTGCTTACCGTCTCGTATACCTCTGGAAAAGCCTGAACAGTTCCATGGTCAGTTACCGCGCATGCTGAATGTCCATACTGCGCAGCTCGTTTCATTAGATCCGAAGGAGCAATTACAGCATCTTTATCACTCATTTTTGTATGTGCGTGAAGCTCAACTCTTTTTCGAGAGGCATTATCCCTCTTACCTTCTGGGGGAGTAGCTGGAAAAACGCCCGTAACCTTAAGTGAAAGCTCGGAATTATTCCTTTGAACTTGGCCCTGGAAGCCAGCATATCCACCTTTTCGAAAAGTTTTCTCAAAATCATCGGCCTCTTCCGGCTTAATGAAAGCGATACAACTGATCCCTCCGGTGGAATCCATAACGGTAAAAGGCGCAACAACACAGCTACCAGATTTGGATAATCTTAGCCCATCCTCCGTAAATTTGATTCGTCCAACGATATTTACTAAATCTGTTTGCTCTAAATCCCTAATAAAAACTGTGGGTACATTCTTTTGGACCTTACCACATATTACTTCCTTAATATTGCCAATGCGATTGAAGTAAACGTTCTTGCCCCCCATAACAGAGAATTGCTTCTTTTGTTCTTTCGCCTTGTAAGCCCAAGAATCCTTATCTACTTTTTTCTCTTCCTTAGTCGTCGCGCTATCACGTTCTTGCTCTTGAGAAGCTATCATAGTCTGAAACTCTTCTTGAGTGACGATGTCTTCATCATCTTTATCATCTATTCTATATCCAGGGTCATTCTTCTCAACGTAAACTAGTTCGTACCGATTTCTATAATTAGCTCCAGTTCTATCCTCTAAATATTCAAACACCTTCTCAATAAAGGTATTCATTAACCCTTCGTATATATCTAATCTGTTAATCTCATCCGTTTTGATGATTAATCTATCCTCTGATTCATAGAAAGAGGTAGTTATTACTTGAAGATATAAATCAGGATTATCGAAAAGAATATCACTTACCATAGTTTCCGCGATTCTCTTAACATTGCAATCCAGGTATGCAGACATCTCTTCTTCAATGCATACAAATTTGACTTCAACCTTGCAATTCGTCTTATATGAAAGGGTCCTAACAAAAATCGCTAAGTCGTTCTCCTCTTCCACATTACTATCTATGCTAATCATAAGATGACTATCACTATCTTTTTGGTAAAGTTCAATCTTTCCTATACGAACTTTCGAAAGGCCCTTGTAGTCCGATCTTCCAGTCTCACTAAACAAGTCACTAAGTAGCTTATGCACGATTCTCTTCTCCTAATCTCTTAACTTCTTCCACAAACTCTCTGACCAAATTCTCAGAGCTGATTTTACGAATAATCTTACCCTTTTCGAAAAGAATAAAATCTCCATCTCCACCTGCAACACCAATATCAGCATCCGATGCTTCTCCTGGGCCATTTACCGCACAGCCCATTACAGCAATCTTTAAATTATATGGTAGGTCGCAAACAGCTTTTTCAATCGTAGTTGCTACTTCTATTAAAGGAACTCTAGTTCTTCCACACGTAGGACAAGAAACAAATGTAATTCCACCCTTTCTTAGTCCCAACGAGCGCAAAATAGATACTCCTGTTCTTACTTCATCAACGCAATCTCCTGTCAAAGATACTCGAATGGTATCACCGATTCCCTCTGAAAGTAGAGTTCCAATTCCAACAGATGATTTAATTACACCTTCTCTTAATGTTCCCGCCTCAGTCACTCCAACATGAAGAGGATAATTGCACTTTTCGGACAACAATCGATATGTATCAATCGTTAATGCAACATCTGAAGATTTAATACTAATTACTATATCGTCGAAATTTGCATCTTCTAGCATTCGTACTGAAGATAAAGCACTTTCTACCATTGCTTCCTTGCAAACACCTTTGTATTTCTCCAGAAGTCTCTTCTCAATGGAACCAGAATTAACCCCTACTCTTATCGGAATATTTCTCTCTTTACAGCAATTTGCGACTTCCTTAACTCGATCAAAGCCTCCAATATTGCCAGGATTAATTCTAATCTTGCTTGCTCCGTATGTTGCGCTCGCTATAGCCAGTTTATAATCAAAATGGATGTCCGCTACTACTGGAATTGGAGATTTTTTTGATATCTCCTTAAGGGCAATCGCACTATCCATATCTGGAATAGCAACTCGAGTAATATCGCATCCTGCGTCATACATCTGATAAATTTGTTCAAGAGTACCCTTAATATCCGAAGTCTTAGTGTTATTCATAGATTGAACAAGTATGGGGTTGTTCGCTCCAATAACCTTATCACCTATGTGTATTAGTTTTTTCTCTTTTCTAAACAAATCAATCAACTCCTCGCATACTATCCTATCAGTATCCTTATTATGTCTGATGCAAAAGCAAATATCATCAATCCTATCAATACTATGAAGCCAACCGCTGTTAAGAGCTTCTCAACATTATCCGATACTGGCCTGCCAATAATCATCTCAACAACAATCATTACTATCTGTATTCCATCAAGACCAGGTATTGGCAACAAATTTGAGAAGCAAAGAGCTATCGAGATAATAGAACTTAAAAATAAAATGTTCTTAAGCTTCGACATAACAGAATGATCTACATTATCTACAACGTCTGATACAGCAGTAGTAATTCCTACAGGACCAGATACCATGTTGTATACTTCTTCATGCCCTTCAAAAACATCTCCAATGGACCTAAAGCTAATATTAAATATTGATAAAGGCATAGATATTGCTGTCTTCAAGGCCTCAAAGAAAGAACCAAATGACTTAACTTTACCAGCCTCTAACGATATTCCTCTATCATTGGAATATGTCATCATCGACCTGACGCTTTCTTGTTCATAAGTAACACCATTACGAACATACTCAATCAACACCGACGAACCTTCACCCGTAGAATTAAGTCGCTCTACGCCTTCGGGATCTGTAACGGGAATTCCATCGATTGCTACTATATAATCACCTATTTCTAGAAAAGGGTCACCATCATTTTGGTTCTCTTCAACTGAGATAATCTCCCATCCATTATACTTGTTATCGGTATCATCATAGTGTGAAAAACCTATCAAAAGCTTTGTCGTGAACTCTGGAGTAAGCGTAATATCATATTGCTCGTTAGTCTCATTGTCCTTTAAGGTAACTACCATATTATCATGCTGAGACTGTCCATTTCCTAGTTCATACTGAATGTCTAGATAAGAGAATACCCTTTCACCATTAATGGCAACAATTGAATCACCTTCATTATAATCGCATTCATACAGTTGCGTGCCTTCATAAGCCTTATATATGTTGGTAGTAGCAAATCCAAATGTACAAAACATTACCATCATTATTATGACTCCGAGAAGCACATTCATGATTGGCCCTGCTAAAGCGACTAGTAGTCTCTTCCAACGCGGCTGATTAATAAGTAGTGCTGAATCCTCACTCTCAATTACTTTGCCTTCTTCATCAAATTCTGAAAAACGAACATAAGCACCCATAGGAATGGCTCTCAATGAGAAATCAATACCGCTCTTGCTCTTCCATGCAATCAACTTAGGTCCTACAAATATTGATACCTCAAAAGCTTTTATTCTCAATAACAAAGCCGCCCACAAATGTCCTAGTTCGTGAACTGTCACAAGAATACCCAGCATGAGTACAACAACTAAAATGCTCCAAAAACTAATATCCATTCACTTATCCTCGTATTATTTCTTCAGCTATTCTTCTAGCATTTCTATCCGCCTCGAGAATACCATCTAATGATACAGTCAAATTACTGTTACTAGAAAATTTATAAACAGTACCATATACTACTTTTTCGATATCCAAGAAAGATATCCTTCCTTCTAGAAAAGCGCGAACAGCAATTTCATTCGCTGCATTCATCGCAGCAGGCATATCGCCCTTAACTCTTCCGACCTCATATGCAAGTTGCAAGAGTCTAAACACTTCCATATCGCATTTCTCGAAAGTCAAATTACAAGCATCACAAAAAGGGTCGAATTTTGGTAAGAATCCATCGTGTCTTTCAGGATAGAAAAGAGCTACCATAATCGGAAGTATCATACTTGGTTTTCCCATTTGCGCTAAAACTGACCCATCATTAAGTCTAATCATCGAATGAATCACGCTTTGTGGGTGTACTACAACATCAATTCTATCTACATCCAAGCCAAACAAATGAGACGCCTCTATAACTTCTAGACCCTTATTCATCATGGTAGCTGAATCTATGGTTATCTTACCTCCCATATTCCACGTTGGATGATTCAAGGCCTTCTCAGCAGTTACCTCGCCTAATTGCTCTCTTGTATATCGTCTAAAAGGGCCACCGGACGCCGTAAGTAGAATCCTATCTAGATTCTGCTTATTTTCTCCCCACAAACATTGCCAGATGGCCGAATGCTCACTATCAACTGGCAAAAGCTTGCATCCATTCGTTCTAACTAATGGCATTACTACATCGCCACCAGCAACCAGCGTCTCTTTGTTTGCTAAGGCTATATCTTTACCCTTCTTGATAGCATCAATTACCGGTTCTAATCCTGCAACACCTACAATAGCAGCAACCACCATAGATACATCATCGAGAGTTGAGACAACACTGTTGCACCCAACGCCCGTTATTACTTCAACACTTTTAATATTTGCATCTCTAAGCATACCCTTGAAACTGTAAGCCTTAGTCTCATCTTCAACGGCTACAACCCTTGGTCGGAATTCTTTTACCTGCTCGAAAAGAAGACTTATATTTGTTGAACATGTAAGTCCCAATACTTCAAAATCGTCAGGATTCTGTCTAACTACTTCTAAAGTTTGCTTACCAATAGAACCAGTTGATCCTAATATACAAATTTTTTTCATAGTATCTTCTTTCCAAAATCAATGTAAATACATAGCAACTATAGCCATAACTGCAGCCATGGGAAGAGTAAAAAATGCGCTATCAAATCTATCCAGCATACCTCCATGACCAGGCATAAACTTACCAAAATCCTTTATCCCAAAATGTCGCTTAATAAGCGATGCTAACCAATCTCCCAATTGCGACATTACAGATACAAATAATCCAATTACAAACATTACTATGCCAAATGTGATTCGTTGTATCTCAAAGTCTCTGGTTCCATATACAAAGAATGCAAAATACAAAGAAAGTGCTATAGCACAAAATAACATTCCTCCAATACACCCTTCCCAAGTCTTCTTAGGACTAATATGTGGAACAATCTTATGTTTACCAAACAGAACACCAGTGAAATATGCAAAAACGTCAGATATCCATGGCGCCGCCAAAGCAGCAACCATATAATACCAACCATTAGGAACGAATATAGTAACAGAACAAAGGCAAAACAAAGGAAAAGATACATAAAGTGCCGTTCCCGCAGTCGTAACACCTTTTACAAATCCATCATGCGATGTAGAACAAACTGAAGGCATCAATGATAGAACAAAAAATAATGGCATCTCTAGAAGTAAGTAAAATGACAATGCCATCAATATGTCTCCGCCCAGAATACTAGTTAAAGCCATAGCAACTAGGGAAATTAAACCAGCTAGTACTAAACCAACCTTGGACAATTTAATATTTCCATGTCCACACGCCTGATACATCTCTCTGCCAGCCACGACACCAACAATTAAAGAAAAAAGGATAGAAACGAGTGGTATCCAATACATCGGAATTACAAACATAGCTACCACTATAGTAAAAATAACGCCTGTTATTATTCTTTGCCTCACTTTATTCTCCTCTTTTCTCATTAATAGATAAACCACCAAAGCGTCTATCTCTTCCAGAATACTCCAGAATTGCTTGCTTAAGTTCTTCCATACCAAAGTCCGGCCACAGGCAATCAAGAGTAACAAATTCCGAATATGCAGATTCCCAAAGAAGAAAATTCGACAATCGTTTCTCTCCACTAGGACGAATAATTAAGTCAGGATCAGGAACATCAGGTAAATACATTCGAGAAGAAATAAGCTTCTCATCAATTTGACTAAAAGTAATCTTACCGCTTACGACATCTTGAGCTATGCTTTGACATGCTTGAACTAGCTCTCTTCTTCCTCCATAATTGAAGGCTACTATTAATTGCATCTTTTGCCTATTCTTAGATCTTTCTTCTCCGACCTTACAAACCTCACGAATTCTCTCAGGTAAAGCCTCAATATCGCCAGAGAATCTAACGCGAATACCCTCTTGTTCAAGCTCGGAATCATATCTTCCGAAATACTCGACAAACAGATTCATCAAGGTTTCTACTTCGTCAGATGGTCTACTCCAATTCTCAGTAGAGAAAGCATATACGGTAAGATACTTAACTCCGAGATTACCACAATTCTTGCAAAGCTCTTTCAAATTATCTGCTCCAGCTCTATGGCCAGCACTTCTTGGAAGATTACGTTGCTTTGCCCATCTTCCATTGCCGTCCATAATTACGCCAAGGCTAACTGGCACCTTAAAGTCAACTTCAGTCTTTTCTATAATTCTCTTCTTTGCAAATAACCCCATCATAATCTCCTACCAAAACAAAGGAGCGAAAAAGAATTCGCCCCAAAGATAAACTTAAATCTCCATCAGTTCCTTGTCTTTATTATCACAGGCCTTATCAACATCCGCTATGTACTTGTCAGTAATCTTTTGAACCTTCTCTTCATATTGCTTCAACAAGTCATCCGTTATTTCTTTCTTCTTGTTATAAGCGCGCATCTTATCGATATTCTCTCTTCGAATATTACGAATTGCCACCTTTGCTTCCTCACCATAAGTCTTTACAAGCTTAACTAGATCCTTTCTTCTCTCCTCAGTAAGAATTGGGAAGTTTAATCTAATAACCTTACCATCATTGGTAGGATGGATTCCTAAATTAGATGAAAGAATAGCTTTCTCTATCTCCTTAAGCATTGAAGCATCCCAAGGCGACAAAACAATCATTCTAGCCTCAGGAACTTGAATGTTAGCAACCGCATTAAGAGGTGACTGTGATCCATAGTAATCAACCGTAATCTTATCTAAAACATGTGGATTCGCTCTTCCAGCTCTAATCGCATTGAAATTCTCACCTAAGCTAGCAAGAGTCTTCTTCATTTTGCTCTCAAGAGTTTCATAATCGGAATTAGTAATTTCTATCATAGTTACCTCCTAAAACTGTCTTTCTATTATTCTACCAAAGTTCCTAAATTCTCGCCTCTAGCTATTCGAACAATATTCTCTGGATCCCTCATTGAGAATACTAGAATCTTCGTCTTATTGTCTCTGCAAAGCGCAGCAGCCGTAGCATCCATAACTTGCAAGTTGTTCTGAAGAACCTCATCGTGAGTTAGATTGGTATACTTAACCGCATCTGGATACTTATTTGGGTCCTTATTATAAATTCCATCAACCATAGTTGCCTTAAGAAAAATATCAGCACCAATCTCAGTAGCTCTAAGCGCCGCTCCAGTATCAGTTGAAAAATATGGATTTCCTGTACCGCACGCGAAAATAACGATTCTACCCTTCTCAAGATGACGGACTGCTCTCTTACGAATATAAGGCTCAGCCATTTGTCTAATCTCTACGGCGGAAAGAACTCTAGTTATAGCACCATGTTGTTCCAAAGCATCTGACACTGCTAATGCATTCATCATAGTAGCTAACATGCCCATATGATCTGCTGTAACTCTATCCATCGACTCCGATGAACGACCACGCCAAAAGTTTCCTCCACCAACAACTAAAGCAACCTCAGTTCCAATGTCAGAAACCTTCTTAATTTGTGCTGTAATCTCTTTAAGAACGACATCATCTATGCCAAACTTCTTATCTCCAGCAAGAGCCTCTCCAGATATCTTCAAAAGGACTCTCTTATACTTCAATTCGCTCATCGTGTTACCTCCAAATATTCTTAAGTATTTTATTATTAAACTACGAATAAAGGAAGTACGAATAAATGTAATTTCAAAATTGAGATTTACTTTTCAACTTCGACTTTGCTATTGAATTTATCTAGCAAAACAGCCGACACAATTCCAAGCACTAGAAATGCTGCATCTATCGCAAAATTCTTAGTAGATACCATGAAATCGCTAAAAGGAATAATCATAACAGTCGCAGCAAAAACAATTCCAACAATTGCATGATATGCAACAGAATAATACTTTTCGAAAAAGCGAATAATAGCCTTAGATAAAAGAATAATCGCTAACAATCCTCCAATACCAGCAGGAATCAAAACTTCAAAAGATAGGTTGCCAACACCCTCAACTAATGGCGTATATAAGCCAAGAGGCATTAACATCGTGGAGAAGCTAAGTCCAGGTACAAAAACGCTTAGCGCCAAGAACACACCACAAAAAATAAACCAACCGAAGTTCGGCGTAACTTGAAACGAAATTAGTCTTAAGACGATAAGCAACCCAAAAATAAACGCCGCCGCTACAACTAGAGAGACGTATGACGTTGCTTTTCGTCCATTCTTACCAGCCTCTTTCCAAAGCGAAGGAAGCATTCCAGCAATTAAACCTATGAACAAGCAGACCGAAGGAGCAGGATACTTCTCCAAAACGAATGCTAAAAGACGTGCTATTCCTAAGAATCCAGCAGCGCAACCAATTATATAAAAGAACAACTTTGGAGCATGTGTCTTTAAACACTTAAACGGATTAGCTATTAGTTCCATAATCGGCTTATAAATACCAAACATTACACATAGAACACCGCCAGATACACCTGGCAAAATTCCACCTACTCCAATCAAAGCTCCCTGAATTAATTGAATAATCATTCGACCAACCGAGAACTTCTCTTTCTTAACTATAGACTCCTCAGTTTGATTCTCCTGGCTCTTAACAATATCTTTATTCTCTTCCATCATCTATCTCCCTAATTTCATCTATAAATTTATACCCTACAAGTATGAATAAATCAACCAGAATAATACTCTTCTTAGCTGACTTGCACTACAGATTACAGAAAAAAAGCGACTAGTAAACTAGTCGCTAATAATAAATTTAAATAAAAACTATTATGAATTACTTCTGCATTTGCTTCATAACTTCTTCAGCGAAATCCTCATTCTTCTTCTCAAGACCTTCACCCATCTCGAAACGAGCGAATCTACGAATAGAAATGTTCTCACCGATATCAGCAATAGCTTCTTTTGTGTATGTCTCTATTGTCTTAGAATCGTCCTTAACATACTCTTGCTCCATCAAGCAATTCATCTTATAGAACTTCTCCAATGAACCGTTAACAATTCTATCAAGTACGCCCTCTGGCTTACCATCAGCAATAGCTTTGTTTCTAGCAATATCAGACTCAGAAGCGATAACATCCTCAGGAACTTCATCTCTTCTTACCCATCTAGGATTAGAAGCTGCAATTTGCATTCCAATATCCTTTACGAAATTTCTGAAGTTTGGTGTATTAGCAGCAAAGTCTGTCTCGATGTTTACTTCAACAAGAACACCAATTCTACCATTCATATGAATGTAAGAATCAACAATTCCTTCTGCAGCAATACGTCCGGACTTCTTCTCAGCATTTGCCATGCCCTTCTCACGAAGCCAAGCAATAGCCTTATCAATATTACCCTCTGACTCAGTAAGAGCTCTCTTACAATCCATAATTCCGCATCCTGTCATGTCACGGAGTTCTTTAACCTGTTGTGCACTAATAGCCATTAATATTTCCTCCTGTGTTAGTAATAAACTAATTAAGCCTCTTCGCTTACCTTCTCCTGTGCAGCTTCTTCAACTGTCTCAACTACGGCTTCAACAGAACTAGCTACAGGTGCCTCAGACATTGACTCACCCTGACGAGCCTCGATAACAGCATCAGCCATTCTTCCAGCGATTAGCTTTACAGCTCTAATAGCATCATCATTACCAGGAATTACAAAATCAATCTCTTCTGGATCGCAATTTGTATCTACGATTGCTACGATTGGGATATGAAGTCTTCTAGCCTCTGCTACAGCAAGATGCTCCTTCTTTGTATCAACAACGAACAAAGCAGCTGGAAGCTTATCCATTCCAACAAGACCACCTAGGTTCTTATCTAGCTTCTCCATCTCAAGCTTCAAGCGAGCTACTTCCTTCTTAGGACGAACGTCAAAAGAACCATCCTCAGCCATTGTTCTTAGCTCTAGAAGACGAGCAACTCTCTTCTTGATTGTCTTGAAGTTTGTAAGAGTACCACCCAACCAACGGTTGTTAGCATAGAACATTCCACAACGCTCTGCTTCTTCCTTGATGGAATCCTGAGCCTGCTTCTTTGTACCTACGAAAAGGATATCACCTTCTGTAGCCAATTGACGCATAGCCATGTAAGCCTCATCAACCTTCTTTACAGTCTTCTGTAGGTCGATGATGTGAATTGTGTTACGCTCTGTGAAAATGTACTCCTTCATCTTAGGGTTCCAGCGACGTGTCTGGTGACCAAAGTGTACACCTGCCTCAAGAAGTTGCTTCATTAAAATTACTGGCATATTTATTCTCCTCCTGTTAATCATCCGCAATGCTGACCCTTAATTATTATTTTTTAAAAAGGGCACAAAAAGATGCAATGCGTGTTTTTTATGCCCGATAATAATATCAAAAACATTTCTGTTGGGCAAGTCTTTTCAATAAATAAAAGATATAATGTTTGCAAATTGGAAAAGTAGCCCGGAGGTACTTATGAAACTAAATGCAAAACAAGAGCAATTTCTTGAAGATATCATCTCCTACAAGAGTATACACTCGACTTCTTACGATGGAGCTCCATATGGTAAAGCCTCACGAGAAGTTCTTGATTTCTTTTTGAAATACGCACAAAATCTAGGCTTCATTACGCATGTTACCGATGATAAAGTTGGCTACGTTGAGTTTGGTCAAGGCAAAGATATGGTTGCCCTCGTATGTCATCTTGATGTTGTCCCCGCTAGCAATTGGGGTGATATTGATCCATTCAAGTTAACAGTCAAAGATGGATGTTATTACGGGAGAGGTATCATTGATAATAAGGGACCTGCTTGTGCGAGCCTATTCGCTATGCAAAATCTAATGAATCAAGGCTTTACACCGAACAAGCGCATTCGTTTGATTCTTGGAACCGATGAAGAAGTTAGTTGCGATTGCGTTGAGACTTATTCTCGAAAAGAAGAAACCCCAATTTTTGCCATAACTCCTGACGCCGAATTTCCAGTTGTATTTGCCGAGAAAGGCATTATGCAGATTCGAATCTTTGACAAAACTAAATATATGAACCTAACAATCTCAGGCGGTCAAGCAGTAAATGCAGTACCAGATAGCATTAATATTCTTTTCGAAAATGAGAAGGCAACACTAAAGGGCAAGACAGCACACGCCTCCAAGCCGCAGCTTGGCGATAATGCGATAAGCAAGGTTCCTGAGTACCTTGAGATAAAAGGAGCTTCTATCGATTCAATGCCTTTGATCGCATTTATTAAGAAGTATTGCTCAAGTAACGATCCGGTTCCTTTAACTGGATGTAAGACTATTGATTGTTCTGGTAAAACGACCTTCAATCCAGGAGTAATTCAAGTAGACGACAACATTGCTCAACTTGATATTGACATCAGATATCCAATTAGCGCTTCTTACGACAGTATAGTTTCAAATATAGATTCTATTGCAAAGCATTACAATTTGGCTTTTGAAGTAATAAATCATATGCCTCCAATTTGCCAGGACAAAGAAAGTACTTATGTTCAAAAGCTTACAAAAATATGGATACAGAACATGTCTAAGCTTGAAGGTTTTAAGAACGAATATCTTGAGAGGTATTCTATGCCTATTGCAATAGGCGGCGGAACATATGCTAGGCATATTCCGAATACAATAGCTTTTGGTATGCAGGCACCTTGGCAAGAAGACCAATGCCACCAAGCCAATGAGCATATAACTGTATCAGACTTCGTGGCATATGTTGATATTCTAGAACAAGCAATAATCGCTATGCTAGAAAAAAATGATTGAGTACACTTTTAGATAAATCTTCTTATTGTAACTACTGATCCCATAGGAAATGCGCAAGAAACAACTCCGCTTCTTGAATTAGATGCGTGTACGCAGGTACCATCCCCAATATATAGACTTACGTGATCAATATAGCCGTCTCCATTATAGTCATGGCACATTACATCTCCCGCTTGAATTTCTTCAGCCGTTACAGAAGTGCCTAGTTGAGATATCTCACTAGCATTATGAGGTAAAGAAACACCATAATAGTTTGCCATGATGTAGGATACATATCCAGAACAATCGAAACCAGATGGACTCATTCCAGCATAAACATAGGGAGTTCCAACAAAACTCAAGCAATATGTAGCAAAATCACTTGTAGGAGAAGCTACGTCAACACTTGTTGAAGGTGCTATAGGAGCTGCTACCGGTACAGACGAGCATAAACTTGCTTTAACATAATTTCCAGAACTAGTCTTGTACCAACCATTATCTGTTTGCGCTACAATCGATATTTCTTGACCTGTCGTTAGAACAGAGACTAAAGAGTAATTAACTCCAGGTCCTGATCTAACATTTAAAGAACAAGAAGCGTACATCGTAGCTGAATATGCTGACTCAGTAGCTGAAGCACTAGAACCACTATCTCCTGTAATACCTACGTTACTAGATGAAGGAGCCATTGGAATTGGCGTTGGGGTAGGAGTAGGTAATGGCGTAGGAGCAACAATCTGCTCTTCAGACAAAAGTGAAGTTAAAACAAATCCTTCCGTACCATCCTCAAGCCTTATATTAGTCCAATTAATACCATTGGATAAGCAGACTACTTCATTTGAATAATCTAGAACCGCTACTACCTCTGAAGATACTGACGGATTTGCACGTACATTAACCTGATTAGTCGATATCCACGCAGGTGCACCAACCGGTGTAAACGTGGACACATCTGTTAGCTCATCTGGAATTCCTGAGTCTTGTGTGTTCTCAGTAATTACAAATGTATTCTTGTTGATTAGTGCATCTAAATCTGTAGCTAAAGCCATAAATACATCGTCATTGGATAAGTCATCTATTGACTCATATGTGAAAGCTGCTTCAGTATCAACAGCTTGTTGTTCGCTGAATATTACACCATCAGAAATCTGAAGAGATATTTCTTCTGAAGAACCTACATCGTATAGATTCATAGAGAATATAGTTATAACAAGACTAGAAAAGAAAAGTCCAGAGTAAATTAGATTCCTTACCGAGAACACTCTCATGAGTCTTTCCTTAAGTCTCATAGCATTCCTCATAGATTCCCTCCTTTAGAAATTACTACACTAATTATAACTGCTATCACAAATAAAATTAGTCAAAAACTAGGTTAGATGGAAAAATGTAACCATTTCGAAACAATTTAGACAACAAAAAAGCCTGCAAACACTAGGTTCACAGGCTTTCATTAATGAATTCTTAATTATTCTTCAGAAGGAGTCTCTTTCTCATCTGATTCATAAATTGAATAGATATCATCTTCACTGTCATTCGATTCTACTGGGTCAATAGGAGCAACTTCCTTGATGCTTATTGAGATACGACGTGCATCCTTCTTAACATCAATAACCTTTGCTGTAATCTCCATACCAACTGAAAGAACATCAGAAGGCTGCTGTAGTCTAACAGAAGAAATCTCAGACACATGGCATAGTGCATCTAAGTCAGGCTCTAACTCAACAAAAGCACCAAAGTTAGTAAGTCTAACTACTGTACCCTTAATGATAGAACCAACTGGTATTCTCTCTTCAATATTGTAATAAGGATCATCCTCTTCCTTCTTATAACCAAGAGAAATCTTCTTTGTCTCTCTATCAAAACTCTTAACATATACGTCAATTTCGTCACCGATAGCTAGAACGTCAGAAGGCTTCTTGATTCTTGTCCAAGAAAGCTCTGTAATGTGAACAAGTCCGTCTACACCGCCGATGTCAACAAATGCACCAAAGTCTGGAAGACTTCTTACGAAGCCATTATAGTGCTTTCCTTCTTCAATGGAATCCCAAAGTGCCTCAGCCTTCTCTCTTCTCTCAGAAGAAAGAATTACACGGTGTGAACCAGAAGCTCTTAGTCTGTGCTTCTCTGTATCAACCTTAGTCACTAGAATCTCAAGTGTCTGGCCCTTCCAAGCATCCAAATCAGTAACTTCACCCATCTTAATTTGAGTACGATGAATGTAAATGTCAACTCCACAATAGTTACCAATGACACCGTCTCTTACAACACCAGTAATCTTAACTGTGATTGGTGTCTTATTCTCATAAGCATCAATTACTGCCTTCTTATTCTTCTCATAGTCAATTTGTGACTTGGAAAGAACAATTTCCTTACCTTGGTCAGAGTTTCTAATACTCTTAACCATTACGGATACCTCAAGACGATCAGCTATAGCCTTATCAATGTCGAAATCAGGATCAGATTCAAATTCCTTTCTAGGAATCTTTCCTTCGGATTTGTCACGTACGTCTACATAAACGTAGTCAGCATCTGCCGAAGTTATAACTCCCTTCACAATAGCATTTCTCTTTAATTGAGGAATACTATCAATGTATTCTCCGAAATTGATATCAGTCTGTTCCTGATTAGTCATAACTTCATTCTCGTTCATGTAACGAACAACCTCCAAAATATTAGCTTCCGGCGTAGATGCACCAGCCGTAATACCTACTAATTCAACACCTCTAAGTATCCCTTGGGATAGCAATTGATGAAAACGTTCAACATTCTCGATTAGGTACGTCTTATCGCACCGACTTGAACAAATATCAAAAAGTTTATTTGTATTAGAGCTATGAGAAGAACCAATCACAAATACTACATCACACTCAATAGCTAAAGACAAAGCTTCTTTTTGCCTTTCTTCAGTCGTACAACATATTGTATCAAAAATAAGATTATTTGCAATTTTATTTTTAACAATTGCACATATTTCATCAAAAATTTGTGTTGAGAAGGTTGTTTGAGATATCAAAATGGTATTTTGAGGTTCTATATTGAGAGATTGCACCTCACTGACGCTACTTATAACATCGACCTTAACGTCACAAGCTTCCCCACATATCCCCTCCACTTCTGGATGCCCCTTGGTCCCAGTAACAATGACATTCCTGCCTTCACTAGCAGCTTTCGCGACTATTTTGTGAATCTTGTCAACAAAAGGACACGTGCAATCAACAACCTCACATCCCTTTGAAACTAGAATTTGACGTTGATCTGGAGTGATTCCATGTGCTCGAATGATTACGATACTATCCGGTGTTGCGTCATCTGCTTTTTCAATTATCTCAAATCCCTTCGAGACTAGATCTGCTATTACGGTCTCATTGTGAACAATGTTCCCAAGCATAAAAAGCTTTCTTGCGTCGTCGCTTTTATGTTCCAGAGCAATTTGGTTAGCAATCATTACAGCATGTTCAACACCGAAACAAAAACCAGCTGATTTTGCAATTTTTACCTTCATATGACACCTTAATTCAAGTGTGATAGTAAAGCTTCTAATGTCTGTTCAATACTGATATTAGAAGTATCAATTCCAATAGCATCTGCTACTTGAACTAATGGTGCGTTCGAACGTTCTGAGTCTTGCTTATCACGATACTCAATATCGGCCAAAACTTCCTCCAAAGATTGAGAGTAATCCCCCTTGGAATTAAGCTCAAGTAGTCGTCGTTCTGCTCTTTTTCTTGCATCTGCAGTAAGAAAAAACTTGTATTTTGCATTTGGTAAAACATTCGAACCAATATCTCTTCCATCTAAAACAAAAGTCTGATTGCTCGCAATTTGACGTTGCATTTCGACCATCTTTTCGCGAACTATAGGAAGCGCGCTTATGTCAGATGCCGCAATTGACACCTCTGGCGTTCTGATTTTATCGGTATAATCGATGCCGTTAATTAGCATATGTTGAACTGAGTCCTCGAAAATTACTTCAATCTTCGTCTTTGACAAGAGCGCTGCTACCGCAACTTCATCTTTAGGACTAACATTCTCAAGAATTGATGCTAGAGCACAGGTCCTATACATTGCTCCTGTATCTAAATACATAATTCCAAGCTTCTTGGCTACACCCTTTGCTAGAGTACTTTTTCCGGAGCCTGAAGGCCCATCGATAGCGATTTGATATATCTCCATATAATCCTCCAAAGCTTCTTAAAGTGCCCTGTGGCCAAGGCCAATTGCAATTTCATTTAGGTTCATAAGTCCTACACCAAAGTAAATGCAAACGCTGAGATGGTCTTTGTACCGTGCTATTGCTATCTTGCCTCCTACATTGAGGCCAATCGCCTTTGCAGAAAGCTGTGAGATCGCTTCGTGCGTCGCCCCCGCTACGGCTCCTCGTTGAGCATGTGTCCCGTTAATTATGCCATCTTTCTCAGAGGCAAGCGTTGCTCTTTCAATTATTTTTGGTATTGAAGATACAAACTCTCCGCCAAAATCAATTGCTGTCGCATGAATATCAAAGGCCTCAAGCTGCTGCTTTAGCTTGTTTTCTTCCTCTCGATTATCCGTTAATGCCATCCTAATGACAGCCGAAGAGGTGGTTTTGCTGTCGCCTTCCTTGTTCATGTTCTCTCCTATTCTTATCAAATATCGGTAATGTTGCCCTCAGTTCCTCTATCCTTACCAACCTCATATACGCGATACTCCGACCACAATTGCTCCAAAGCTTCAAACGAGCTATGAATATGATCCCTTCTATGCATTCCAAGTGACACTAAAAGCGCATTAATAAGTGATAACGGAGCTGCCAAAGAATCTACAAAGGATGCCATGCTTGACTTGGCGAAAAGCTTGATATCCGCGCTCTTCGTCATTGCAGTGTTATCCTTGTCAGTAATTACTATTACTTTGGCGCCCTTCTTTTTCGCATAGTCCATAGAATTTATTGTACGTTGCGAGTATCTTGGGAAAGAAATTCCAATCATAACGTCATTTTCAGTAATTGGTAATATTTGCTCAAAAACTTCATTCGCGCTACTGCTATGAATATGTACTACATCATCGAAAAGAACTGTCATATAGAAATGCATAAATGACGATAATGGCGAACTAGATCGTAATCCCATGAGATAAATCTTTTTCGCGCCAAGAATTGTCTGAACCGCATTCGAAAAGGCATCTACAGATATCTCATTGATTGTTTCTTTAAGATTATCCATATCGGCTTGCATAATGCTAAGCACTGCTTGCTCGTCATTCTCAAAACGCTCCGTATAGTTCAAGCGCTGAACTGACGTTAGTGTAGTTTTTAGCTCTTCTTTAAGCATCCTTTGGAAGTGTGGATATCCATCAAATCCTAGCTCCATAGTAAAACGAACAACCGTCGACTCACTAACCCCAGTAATCTCACCTAACCTTGCCGCTGTCATATAAGCAGCCTCATCATAAGACTCAAGGATGTATTTTGCTATAGCCTTATGGCCCTTGCTCATTTCCTCGTATTTTGATTCAATTAACTTTATTGTGCTCATCGTTGTTAGCCTGTCCCTTCTCAATTAAGGTATCAATCGATATCTGCCTGTCATTCGAACCCGCCGCTTCTTCCAAAGAATTCTCTAGGTCTCTAATTGATTTATAACTCATAAGTTCCATAGATGGCAACTCATCTGCTGAACTAATTCCAAACTCCATAAGAAATAGGTTCGTTGTTGAGAACAATGTAGGTCTTCCAGGAGCATCAAGTACACCTGATTCACATATCCAGCCTCTATCAAGAAGTCTCGAGATAATGCTATCGCTAGATACACCTCTTACAGCCTCAACTTGGGCCCTTGTAACTGGCTGATTATATGCAATCACTGCCAAAGTCTCGTAAGAGGCCTGCGACAAAGGAGGTCTCATTCTTGGCATAAACATTCTATCAACGACTTCCTTCAACTCTGGCTTCGTACACATTACATACGTATCTTCAATTTTGCGAATTAATAGCCCGCCCCAAGGATTATTCTCATACTGTAGGATCAATTTATCCATTGCCTTCTGAATAATCGTCTTATCCACATTGGTAATTTCTTCCATACGAGATATTGATATTGGTTCGCCACTTACGAAAAGCATTGACTCACAAGCTGCTGATATCATTTGAACCGGAATTTGATAATCATCAACAACATCTATCTTAGGCTTGCTCTTCTTGCGCGTTTCCTTATCTTCCTTCTCAACAACATCAACCGAGCCATCCTCGTTGAGCACGACTTGATTATCTAATATTTCATCATTTATGTTGTCTTGCTTTATCACTTATGCCGTCCTTTTCTCTTCTAACAATATTGAATCAAATGGTTTCTTTTGTTCTGCAGAAATTCTATTACTTCTAAGAAGCTCTAGTATGGCTAGAAAAGCTGCAATCTTGTCCGAATTACTCGTTTCATTTTTCAAGAAAAGCTCATGAAAAAATATCTTTCCGCGTTGCGTTATTAAACGCCATACGAACTTCATCTTCTCCTTAACTGAGAACTTCTCGCGCTTCAAAATGTTCGTAATCTTTGAAGAAACATCTGCAAATCTCATCTCATTACGTTGACAAATACTATCCACTGCCTCATTAAAGTTCTCCATAGTAAATTCTTGAGGTGGATTCTCAACAACAACACCTAAAGAAGCCGCTGTTGAAGGTATACGATATCTGCAATCGGAAAATACCATGTATCTATTCTTAAGTTCCCCAGCCATAAGCTTGCAACGCTTATATCTAAGAAGCGAGATAACAAGTTCTTCACGAGGATCTTCCTCTTCATCGCTAGCTTCTTTTCGACGATCAGGAAGCATAATTCTTGACTTAATATGAACTAGAGTAGCCGCCATAACCAAAAACTCAGACGCTACTTCCATGTCTAATGATTTCATTTCTTGAAGAAATTCCATATATTGCGTCGTAATCTCAAATATCGGGATGTCATATATGTCGACATCGTTCTTCTCAATCAAATGAAAAAGCAGGTCTAGAGGACCTTCAAATTGCCTAATCCTAAGTTCAGGCTTCTGATGCACAGCCATCTTTTCCTACTCTCCCTTCGATTAATCTATAATCAAATTAGAATCCAATTTTAATAGCGGAACGAACATCTTCCATAGTCTTCTCCGCACGAACTGCTGCTTTTGCTGATCCTTCCTTTATTATATCTATCAAAGTATCTTCATGACTCAATATTTCTAATCTCTTCTCATAAATAGGCGTCTGGAATTCGGCTACTCTCTCTGAGAGCATCTTCTTGCAAGCTACACATCCGATTTCGCCCTTCTTACATTGGGCACATATGTCGTCAACCTTATCCTCTGAGAATACCTTATGAAAAGCATATACAGAGCAAACCTCTGGATGTCCAGGATCGTCTTTTCTAATACGAGCAGGATCAGTAACCATACCACGTATTTTCTTCAATACATCATCTGGGGTATCAGATAAAGATATCGTATTTCCATAGCTCTTGCTCATTTTTCGACCATCAGTGCCAGGAAGAACTTTGGATTTAGTAAATAAAGGAGCAGGTTCCGGAAATACCTCACGGCCATAAATGAAATTGAATCTTCTAGACATTTCTCTAGCAAGCTCAAGATGCGGAACTTGATCCTCACCGACAGGGACATAATCAGCCTTATACATCAAAATATCCGCAGCCATTAATGCTGGATACCCAAGAAATCCATATGTTGTAATGTCTCTATCCTTGATATTTGCCAGTTGATCCTTATATGTAGGACATCTTTCAAGCCAAGCTAATGGTGTATTCATAGATAAAAGTAAAAACAATTCAGAATGTTGCTTTACTAAAGACTGAAGAAAAATAGTGCACTTTTTCGGATCTAGTCCAGAAGCTAAATAGTCAGCAGCTAAACTTAAAGAGTTTTTTCTAAGATCTGCTGTGTCAGCATATCCCGTAGTAAGTGCATGCCAATCAGCAATGAAAAAATTGCAATCATACTCTTCTTGAAGCTTAACCCAATTCGATACCGCACCAAAGTAGTTTCCTAAATGAATATTTCCCGTAGGTCTTGAACCTGACAATACTATTTTCTTATCCATATTCTCTCCTTAAAAAATCGAACTTAATAATGAATATATCAATGCACTAACATTTAGAACGATACTCCTAAATGGTAATTGAATAGCACCCAATACTAAGCCTAGTATATTAATACTTAAGAAACGCCCAGCAAATACTAATGCCAATAGTATCATTGGTGATAATCTTATAAAACTGGCGTAACCAGGCTTACGCTTGATGCTACTTGGTAGGAGCTCCTCCAAAACATGATATCCATCTAGTGGTGGTATTGGTAAGAGATTAAAAGCAAGTAGCATGTAACAGAATTCAGATGTATACAATAAAACATTGACTACTGCAAAAACAATCAAATTATCCATATCTCCGAAAAACGAAATAATTGTATAAATTACAGTGCATAAAAAAGCTAATAAAAAGTTTCCTGTTACTCCTGAAAGATGGACAATAATGCATGATGCTTTTCTACTCTTAAGTTTAGTAAGATTATTCCTATTGTACACAACGGGCTTTCCCCAACCAAAACCGAATAAAAGAAGTAATACTGTTCCCAAAGGATCCAAATGAGATAAAGGGTTAAGAGTAAGTCTTCCCATATTTTTTGACGTATTATCGCCTAGTTTAGTAGCTGCCAATGAATGAGCAAACTCATGAACAGAAAATGATAATACTATAGCAAACAGACTCACTATTATTAGAAAGAATAGCTCCGATCCTGTATACCCACTGTTTAATAATGTTGATATCACTTATCTCTCCTTATTGGCAGAAAACAATTGATCCTTCCGCCTTCACTTCGCTATAGAACTATTAAGCCTTTTCTACAAAGAAATAAATCTTCTCTGAATTGATGTCCCATTCCTTAGAAGAGGACTTATCTTCTTCATTGATGCTTACTGCTAGAGTCTCAGAAGCAATAAAGTCAGAATTCTTGAAAATAACTTCACCTAGCTTACTATTTCCTGAATAATACAAGTTAATCCTATCAGTTACTTCGAGTCCTGTTTCCTTGCGCTGCGTTTGAATCTTAGAGATCATCTCACGTACGAGACCATCCTCAATCAAGTCCTGTGTTAATACCGTGTTGATAGATACAGTCAAATCCTTATCCGACTGAGTGGAAAGGCCTTCAGGCTGAACTGTCTCAACAAGCAAATCCTCACTACTAAGCTCGAACTCCTGACCATCAACTGTAATTGTGATTGAACCATTCTTCAGTTTATTTACAGTCTCTTTTCCAGGCAAAGAAGCAATTACTTCCTTAGCATTATTAAGCTTTGAACCGAATTTTCTTCCACAAGTTCTAAGCTGAGGCTTGAAAACAAAATCAACCAAGCCAGAAGCATCCGCCATACAAGAAATCTTTCTAACGTTGAGCTCATCACATACAATTTGTGCGTACTCGTCACCAAGTGTTCTATTGGAAACAACATAGATATCCGATACTGGCTGTCTATTCTTGATACTAGCGGAAGAACGAGCAGCTCTTCCTAGAACTACTATCTCTTGAACAAGTGTCATTTCTTCCTCAAGTTTATTATCAATTAGGCTCTCATCGCAAACTGGATAATCAGTCATATGAACTGACTCAGGAGCGTTAGGATTTACCGTTCTAACGAGATTCTGATAAACGGACTCGGTCACAAATGGAACAAAAGGAGCGCACAATCGTGTGAAACTCTCTAGAACCGTATAAAGGGTCATGAAAGCATCTGTCTTGTCCTTTGTCATATCTCCAGCCCAGAATCTCTCACGGCATCGACGTACGTACCAATTTGATAACTCGTCAGTAAAATCAGTAATGATTCTAGCTGAACCAGTAATATCATATGTTGACATCTTCTCATCAACGCTCTTAATCAATGATTGCAATCGAGAAATAATCCATCTGTCCATCGCGCAAAGATTCTTCATATCATATGAACACTTTGTTGGATCGAATTGATCAATTTGAGCATACATAATGTAGAACGCATATGTATTCCAATATGTTCCAATGAATTTTCTTTGGCCCTCATTTACTGAAGCATCCGAAAAACGACTTGGAAGCCATGGTGCATTCGCACTGTAGAAATACCATCTTGCTGCATCCGCACCTTGCTTATTAAGAATATCCCAAGGGTTAACTACATTACCCTTGTGCTTACTCATCTTAATACCATTCTCGTCTTGCACAAGACCCATTACAATACAATTCTCAAAAGGACTCTTTTCGAAAAGAACCGTGCTAATTGCAAGCAAGGAGTAGAACCAACCTCTCGTCTGGTCTAAAGCTTCCGAGATAAACTGGCAAGGATAATGCGACTCAAAGAATTCCTTATTCTCAAATGGATAGTGATACTGAGCAAACGGCATCGCTCCGGAATCAAACCAGCAATCGATAACCTCACTTACGCGAGTCATCTTGCCACCACACTTCTCACACTTAATATGTACGTTGTCAACATATGGCTTGTGTAACTCAATATCCTCTGGACAATCATCACTCATTGACTTCAATTCTTCAATCGATCCAATACAATGACGATGACCACACTCACACTCCCAAACAGGTAGTGGTGTTCCCCAATATCTTTCACGAGAAATTCCCCAATCGACAACATTCTCAAGGAAATTCCCCATTCTTCCGTCTCTAATTGACTCTGGATACCAATTAACCATCTTATTTGACTTAATTAGCTCGTCTCTCTTTGTGCTCATCGCGATAAACCATGAGCTTCTTGCATAATAAATAAGAGGAGTATCACATCTCCAACAAAATGGATAGTCATGCTCATAAGGCATCTTCTTAAGAAGCTTGCCCTCCATACTTAACTTCTTGACAATAATTGGATCAGCTGCCTTAACGAACAAACCCTTTACTTCATCACAATCCTCAGGCATAGTACCATCTTCGTTAACAAGCTGAACAAAAGGTAAATCATTCTGTCTGCCTACGCGTGCATCATCCTCACCAAAAGCAGGAGCAATGTGAACGATACCAGTACCGTCACTCATAGTAACGTAACTATCAGAAACAATATAGTGACCCTTCTTCTTAAGTGATGCTAAAGAGTTTGTCGCGTATGGAAGCAAAGGAACATATTCCATTCCAACCATATCTGTGCCCTTCATCGTTGAGATTGTCTCATACTCTTCGAAAAGAGTTGAAACAAGAACGGATGCCATATAGTAATATACATCCTTCGAACTTCCATCAAGATCGGTCGATACCTTAATCAACGAATATTCATCTTTGGGACTTACACACAAAGCGACATTCGAAGGGAGTGTCCAAGGGGTTGTTGTCCAAGCTGCAAAGTAAGTATTCTCCTTACCCTTAACAGCAAATCTAACGAATACAGAATTCTCCTTGACACACTTATATCCTTGAGCTACTTCGTGACTTGATAAAGCCGTTCCGCATCTTGGGCAATAAGGAACAATCTTATGTCCCTTGTAAAGCATACCCTTATCCCAGATCGTCTTAAGTGCCCACCACTCAGATTCAATATAGTTGTTGTCGTATGTAACATATGGATTCTCCATGTCAGCCCAGAAGCCAACACGCTCACTCATCTGTTCCCACTCATCTTTATATTTCCAAACAGATTTCTTACATTGCTTGATAAAAGGCTCGACTCCATAAGTCTCAATTTGAGGCTTACCGTTAATTCCGAGCATCTTCTCTACTTCAAGCTCTACAGGAAGACCATGAGTATCCCAGCCAGCCTTAAAAGAAACATTCTGTCCCTTCATTGCATGGTATCTTGGAACAACGTCCTTTATAACTCTAGTCTTAATATGACCAATATGTGGCATTCCATTTGCAGTTGGAGGACCATCAAATAATGTAAACGTTGGTTCATTGTCCTTAACTGGACGAATGGACTTCTTCTGAATATCATTACTCTTCCAAAAAGAAAGAACTTCCTTCTCTCTGTCTACAAAATTCATATCTGGAGATACTTTATGATACATTCTTCTCACCTTCGACTTGATTTATTACGCAAATTGCGCACTACAACACTGACTAGCTATTATAATAAAATATCAAGTTCAAAGTCAAGGAAGAACTCACATGCGAGATTCCAGAATGAAGGCACTCTCCAAATCAGCAGTATGAATAGCCGCTACACCAGGATATATAGCCGCGCTTTGTGAAAAAGCATCAGGATAGGAATTTCCTTCACGTCCCATATGAAGTCTAATCATCGCGTACTCTTCCGGAGAAAGTCTTATACAGCATTGAACCAAATAACAGGACTTCTCTCCGTGACCCACTGGAAAAGCGTCATTAATTCCCCATTCAACAACTTCCTTCCACTCTCCATCAATCTTTCTATTACGCTTCTGTTGCTCATAAAAATTAGCCTTACAAATATCATGTAGAAGGGACGTAATAATAACCGTGTCGTCCGATAAGGATAATAGTCCACTATCCACCTTGCCCTTAAGCAACTTATATACATTGATAGAGTGCAGGGCTAATCCTCCGCGACAACTTAGGTGATATTTTGTAGAAGCCGGAGCAGTAAAAAAATCAGACTCACAAAGCCACTTAATAAGACTGTCAATTCCCCTTCTGCCTGTAGAATTCAACATCTCTATTATCTTCGCTTTATTTACTTCGATTGATTCTTCACTTATTACAAAAGAATTGTTACTCATATTTTCTCTCCAAATATTCATTTAATTGCTTTCAAAATAGGTCCATGGTTTTACATTAGGTCTATCAATAGTATACTCCAGAAACTCGCCATTAATGGGATGATAGAAGCCTAGATAATTAGATTGCAAGCAAATACTTGTTCTAGAATTCTTTACTCCATACTTCGTATCTCCAATGAGAGGATAGCCTATATGAGCAAATTGAGCCCTTATTTGATGAGAGCGACCCGTCACTAGCTCAATTTGAAGTAAGCTATACTCTTTGTCATCTCTGGTTGCGTATCCTTTGACTTCATATGAAAGCTTAGCAAATTTGCTGTTGAGAACTTCGTTATCGAGCACTCTGACCATGTTCATATTCTCATCCTTAATCAAATAAGAGATAAGTGTGTCGCTACGCTTCTCGATATGACCCGAAACTATGGCACAATATCCTTTTCGCACTCTTCCAGAACGAATCTGTTCACTTAAACGAGAAGCACACTTGCTTGTTTTCGCGAAAACCATAAGACCAGAAACATTGCGGTCTAAGCGATGCAAAAGTCCCAAATATGCATCTCCAGGTTTGTTGTACTTGTCTTTGAGATATGCCTTCAACTGAGTAAGCATGTCAGGCGCATCAGTCCCGTCTGATTGAGACAAAACGCCAGCACTCTTAACAGCAACCAAGACGTGATTATCTTCAAAAACGATCTCGGGATAGTCGATATTAATCATTACTCCACCTAGCAGTACATCCGCATGGTAAAAATATACCCATATTCTTGATAGGCAAGCAAAGCTCATCAGCGACCACCTTGCCCCCAAATTTATTACCAACAGTGAGTCTCAAAATTGCTCCGCTAGCTTGTGTAGAAACACCGGCTGTATATGAACTAATAATAAAAAACAAAGGATTATCAGATAGTAGGAGAGTACAGCGCTGTGCTAACTCATATAATGCCTCTTCAAGCTTCCACAATTCTCCGGAAGGACCTCGGCCATATGCAGGAGGGTCCATGATAATACCATCGTATTTTCGACCTCTACGAATCTCCCGCTCAACAAAACTTCTGCAATCTTCAGCTATAAATCTTATGTATGATTCATCCAAGCCAGAAAGTGCAACATTCTCTTTAGCTTCGGCTATCATACCTTTGGATGCATCGACATGAACTACCTCATTAGCACCAGCGCTAGCTGTTGCTACCGTAGCACCACCAGTATATGCGAAAAGATTTAGAATTCGAACATCCTTTCTTCCACTATCGCGAGCATCCTTAATTTTACTGGCACAAAACTCCCAATTCGCTGCTTGCTCAGGAAATAAGCCCGTATGCTTAAAAGCAGTAGGAAATATCTTGAAAGTCAGTTTCTTATTAAGTAATTCATAATTTATCTTCCAACTATTAGGAAACGACGATAGTTTCGACCAAGAACCACCCCCGGTTGAACTACGAACATATATAGCATTTGGTCTCGGGAGAGAGTCCTTATTAACAACATCAATATCGGGCCAGATCACTTGAGGATCAGGTCTTCGTAATATCACTTCGCCCCAACGCTCGAGTTTCTCAGAATTACTCGCGTAAAGTACTTCAAAATCATTCCAATTGTCTGCAAGAAACAAAGCTATCTCCTGTTAATTCACGTTAATATCGTCAGAGGAATAAACTGGCTCTTCGTCGACTAAAATCGAAGCACTATAAGACCCGCTACTTAGACTGGTAACGTCACCTGCCGCAACAGAGAAATCAGCCATGCAAGTCAATGCATCAACCATTATTATCTCCATGCTTGCTATCAAATCACCATCTTTATATAAGCCAATTGTAAATGTGTATGAAAATGGCATATCAAAATAGAATACAGGTTGCAAAGCTACAGGAGAACTCAAGTTGCTTCCAGATATAGGATTCCCTGTCATAGGATCATACCAATAACAACCTAAGCAATGCAATTCTAGGAATGCACCATTGACGATATATGGATTACCATTCTCATCCAAAATACATATTCCTTCATATCCTTCAAACGCCAACTCAGCAATATCAGACAAGTCCTTGAATATGAACTCACTATTCTTCTTATTTAAAGTTAGCTTAACTTTCTTATCTTTTGTCCTAGCATCGCTAATTGCTTCGGAAAAGGCTTCTTGAGTTCCACAACTTAGTTCAGAAGAAATATCGGCAAACTCAATGAAGCTTAACTCAATCACAACGCTAAGAGTCTCATCCCCATATTCATAATCAACACTCGTTAATTCAAAATTGAAACTATCCATAGCCTCATCGAATACTAGCTGTTGATACTCATCTAAAGAAGGAATATCAACTTCCTTCTTTGAAAAGTCATTAATGCAACTAGGATCGCTCTTTATTGCATCAAAAGCTTCTTCTATATATTCAGTCGCTTTATCAATAGTAATCTTCTCAAGAAGACTACAACCCGATAGCATAAAAGGTAGTACAAGAACAACAGTCAACAGCAAAGCAACAAGTTTCTTCTTATTCACGTTAATGTATCCTCCAAAAATAGAATCCTTATTCCAAATCCTTAATATAATATAGCATTTTATTAAATAAAACAATTTTCTTCTTAAGATACTTCGCAAGTACTAGAAATTATTACATTTCCTGCCATATCATATATTGTCATTACGTATGTTCCAGCCTCGAAATAATCCAATTCTTGATTAACCATATCTACTGAAAGACTCAATCTCAAATACTGACCACTGTCACTCAGCATAGGAGAAGTGTAGAACATTTCTGAATCAACTCCACTATCATATCTATGAACTACAAAGAAAAATTTCCACACAAAACCACTATATGCAGCTGAGTCGACTGGATAGATGTCCATCGAGATTACTGAGGTATCATTTTCATAAGTGTCTTCATCAGTATCTACTCCAACCCAACAACTATATAATATGTAATTTGAATATGGGCTTATCCCATTCTCTTGTTGAGTGATGCTTCCTGAAATATCAGCACTATAAAAAACAGACAATCCATAGTTCTGTAAATAAACAACGCTACAAGACAGATCTTTAACTACTACACCGTCAAAATCATATACGACAAAGCGATAGACATCCGAAGGAAAGTATATACCGGCTTCTGGAACAAGGTTGCAATTCTCAGGATGTACTACACATCTAAGAATTCCAGAATCAGATTCAATGTCGCTGCTAGAATATACCAAATTAGTACCGCCCTGATTATAAACCTCATATCTATACTCCCAAGAATAGTCTCCTAATAAGTACTCATCCTTTGGGAACAAATCCAATTCTAATAATGTTGTGTTTATATAAGAATTGTTTCCATTTGAAGATAAGAAGAAAGATGTACTATCCAATATCTCTCTACAAGGTAATTGCGTAAACAAATAGTCAGCATTCAAGACAGGTGCATAGATTTTTTTCGCGATAACAGAAGGATCATCTATTAGCCATCTGCCATCAGTTTCAATCAATTTTAGAGAAATACTCACTTTCTTAACATTAATCTGAGTCGATATCTGCTCAATGAAGTCCTCGTAATCCTTTGGAAGAGATTCAATAACAGCCTCATAATCTGGCATAGTGATGGATACTACCACAGAGCACTGCTTGCGATTATCACTCATCATAATACTGCTGAGCTGAAAACTCATATGTTGAAGAACTGAATTAGCACACAAGCCAGATCTCGTATCAAAAATCTCTACTCCACTTCCATAAGCAGATAATACCGCCAAGGCTTCTCTTTCATCTACGCAATATGTCGACATCTCATCGATAGAACGATTGAAGCAAAGCGTCATGAACTCATTTACATTCTGAGTGCAAATGGCCTCATCCGATAGCGATTGTGAGCATCCTGATACAGCTAGAATAAAAGAAGCCATCAAAACAAAGCACAACTGCTTTACTTTACTTACGCGAAAAAGCTTATCCAACTATTGCCTCCACTATGCATAATATAAAAACAATATAGCACATAATTATTACCACCTATTTCTATTATAGGTGAAAATTGTAATAAAATGACACGACCAAAACGTTCTAATTAAAGTCAAAGCTATCAAATTAATAACGAATATATTAGTTAATGCGCAGTTTTAACTTCATTTGCATTATGCAATAAAACTATTTCATTAGTTTTTCTATTCGAAAAAGACGACAAAACCCTGAAGTCATGTCGTCTAATTCAACTAATATATAATCACAACTAATTTGTTATGCCTCAATAGTCGTCGTACTTCGGGCTATCTCAACACCATTTAAGTCAAAGAATACTATAGTGTACTCTCCTGGGGCAAAGCTAGACAGTCCAATATCACTTGGATAGAAGTAAGCTTCAATGTACATTCCCAAATCAGATTGGTCCTCACTTCTGAATATCATGGTAGTACCTTGATATACTTCAAAGTAGAAATTCCATTCCGCATTATACGAAAAATCGTTAGTGATAATATCCAACTCCAACTCACTGTTATCAGCATCCCACCATTCTGTACAATCGTAGAATGGAGAATAATCTCCGTTCGTTACATGTGTCGAAATATCTCCATTAATTGAAGGCACAACAGCAGTAGAATCTGATGTTATCACGAGTCCGTCAGGTGAGAAGAAAGTAATCGTATATACTCCTTCCTCAAATGTAGCTACTCCGATATCCGTTGGATAGAAAAATGCCCCAAAATAATAACCTGAGTCCGTAGTTATGTCGCTTGTATATATAAGCTCATCGTCTTTCAATACTTCATAATAAAATTCCCATGTTAATTCATCACCTGCTGCTTCGTAGGTAGGAATAATATTTAACAGTAGGCAACTATCAGTTGAAATCAACCAATTTAACTGATCGATATAGGCAGAATAATCACCATTAGTAACTATTTGATTAATATTACCAGATAATGGTGGTTCGCCTAATTCGATAGAATCAGATGCAATTTGCTCGTCATTCAGCGCATAGAAAGTAATCGTGTATGAACCCGCTGGCAAATAATCAGCATTAATCATTTCTGGGGTAAACGAAGCCTCAATGTAGTATCCAGACTCTGTTTGGGAATCACTAGTATAGACTACCTCAGTATTATATGTGACTACATAATAAAACTCGAACACAAAATCTTCATCAATTGCTACAATGTAAAGTTCTATACCTTCATTAGAATCATTGTACCAAGCTACACAATTTACTAATTCTTCATAATTAACAAATTGAATGTCATTGTCGCTGACTTTGTCATAAAAGTCTTCCTTAAAATCTTCTGGATTAGATATAAACCACTCTTCATCATCAAATTCAAATTCTAAAGTAACAATATACTCTTTAGTTTCTTCAGTATTGGCCAGAATATCAATGAACTCATCTTTGTCCTCTGGCTCTTCATCCATAGCCGCCTCGAAGTCTGGTACAGAAATAATATAGTCAATAGAACCAACTCCGTCCTTCTTACTACAATCAGCACTCTTCTCGTCAGCTTCGAAAGTGGCATTCTCTATAATAGCATCAAGTATTTCATAATCTACAGTAATTAAAGTGCCATTATTATAATCTCTAAGGATTTGAGCATCATCGTCAATGCAGACATCTATGCAATCATCGATTTCTCTTGCTAGAGCTGATTCGACAAACTCATCTCCTACTCTAATACACTCTTCTTTAGACTTATCAAACGAAGAACAAGAGGCTAAAGAAGCAAGCATACTAATAGAAAGAACTGCTGTAACTGTTTTTACTGTCCCTTTTATGTGAACCCCCAAAAATAAACACAGTATTAATACTGTCATATTCTATCTGCTTTGAACAAGAAAACGCCTGCACTCCCGTGCAGGCGTCTACCATACCTTAAATATCAATTAACTAATAGTAGTAGTATCTCGGGCAATCTCAACACCATTTAAGTCAAAGAATACTATTGTGTACTCTCCAGAAGCGAAGCTAGACAGTCCAATATCACTTGGATAGAAGTAAGCTTCAATCCAGTGTCCCATATCAGACTGGTCCTCACTTCTAAATATCATGGTAGTACCTTGATATACTTCAAAGTAGAAATTCCATTCCGCATTATACGAAAAATCGTTAGTGATAATATCCAACTCCAACTCACTGGTATCAGCATACCACCATTCCGTACTATCGTAGAATGGAGAATAATCTCCGTTCGTTACATATGTCGAAATATCTCCGTTAATTGAAGGCACAAGAGCAGTAGAATCTGATGCTATCACGAGTCCGTCAGGTGAGAAGAAAGTAATCGTATATACTCCTTCCTCAAATGCGGCAATTCCGATATCCGTTGGATAGAAATATGCCTCAATATAATAACCTGAGTCCGTAGTTATATCGCTTGTAAATATAAGCTCATCGTCTTTCATTACTTCAAAATAAAATTCCCATGTTAATTCATAGTCTGATGCTTCGTATGTAGGAATAATATCTAACTCTAGGCAACTATCAGATACATTCCACCAAATCAACTGATCGATATAGGCAGAATAATCACCATTAGTAACTATTTGATTAATATTACCAGATAATGGTGGTTCGCCTAATTCGATAGAATCAGATGCAATTTGCTCGTCATTCAGCGCATAGAAAGTAATTGTGTATGAACCCGCTGGCAAATAATCAGCATTCATCATATCTGGGGTAAACGAAGCCCCAATGTAGTATCCAGAATCTGTTAGGGAAGCACTAGTATAGACTACCTCAGTATTATAGGTGACTACATAATAGAACTCGAACACAAAATCTTCATCGGTTGCAATGATGTCAAGTTCTATACCGTCATTAGAATCATAGTACCAATATAAAATATTTATTAATTCTTCATAATTAACAAACAAAATTCCATTGTCGCTGACCTTATCGTAGAAGTCTTCCATGAAGTCTTCTGGATTAGATATAAACCAATCTTCATCATCAAGTTCAAATTCTAAAGTAACAATATACTCTTGAGTTTCTTCAATATCGGCCAGAATATCAATGAACTCATCTATGTCCTCTGGCTCTTCATCCATAGCAGCCTCGAAGTCTGGTACAGAAATAATATAGTCAATAGAACCAACTCCGTCCTTCTTACTACAATCAGCACTCTTCTCGTCAGCTTCGAAAGTGGCATTCTCTATAATAGCATCAAGCACCTCATAATCTACAGTACTTAATCCGCCATCCTCATAATTCTTAAGAATTTGAGCATCATCTTCGTCAATGCAGACATCTATGCAATCATCGATTTCTCTTGCTAGAGCTGCTTCGACAAACTCATCTCCTACTTCAATACATTCTTCTTTAGACTTATCAAACAAAGAACAAGAGGCTAAAGAAGCAAGCATACTAATAGAAAGAACTGCTGTAACTGTTTTTACTATCCCTTTCATGGGCACCTCCAAATATTAACATTACATTTATACTATCATATTTTAATTTGATTTTGAACAAGAAAAACGCCTGCACTCCCATGCAGGCGTAACTACACAATAATTAAGAATAAAAGAGACTAGATATTAATCTAATGTCGTTGAATTTGAACCGATTAAACCTCCAGAAACATCATAGAAAGCAATAGTATACTCACCAGGCTCAAATTCAGAAACACCGATATCCTCTGGATAGAAATATGCTTCAATATAGTATCCCGTGTCAGTTAACTCTTCGCTAGTATAAATTAATTCACCACCATGAGATACAGTGAAGTAGAATTCCCACACATAATTTGTATCAAGAGAAATCAAATCAAGCTCTAGGCAATAAGAACTCTCATACCACCACTGAAACTCATCAACCAATTCGTCATAGTTAGAAAAATCTGCTCCAATATCAGTAACTTCCATTAGGAAATCATTACAGATATCATCCGGATTAGAAACAAACCACTCATCGTCATCTAGTTCAAACTCGATAGTGAAAGTAATATCAATCGTTCCTTCGACTTCTTCTAAGATGTCGCAGAATTCATCAAAATCTTCAGGATCCTCATCAAGAGCCGCCTCGAAATCAGGAACCGTAACGATATAATCGATAGAACCTTCCTCATCCTTAGTGCTACAATCAGCGCTCTTCGAATCAGCCTTATAAGTAGCATTCTCAAGAATAGCTTCGGTAATCTGTTTGTCGCTGAATGCTAACAAGCCAACAGCCTCATCCTCATCAATGCAAAGTTCAACACAATCTTCAAAGTCCATAGAGATTGCTGCCTCAACAAATTCATTGCCCACCTCAGTGCACTGCTTCTTAGCCTTATCGAAAAGCCCACAAGAAGTCATTGAGAATAAAGACCCAAGTACGATTGTGCATGAAATTATTGATCTTAATGTTTTCTTCATAATACCCTCCCCTATAAATAATAAGAATAATTTACCATATTTCTATACATTTGACAACGCTCCCGCTATGCGTCAATCGTAGAGATATCCGGAACAGTTTCTTCCAATACGTCGAGAACGATCCTTACAGTATCTAGTGAAGTAAACATAGTAACTCCGTTTTGAACAGCGCAGCTTCTTATAGCTGCTCCATCAGTAAAATGGACGCCAGAGAGGATTGCTCGGGTATTAATAATGTAGCTGACATATCCGGCTCTGATTGAATCAAGAATTTCAGTGCTTCCTTCACTTAATTTTCCTCTTAACCTGGTTCGAATTCCATTAGCCTTAAGGAATGTAGCAGTACCAACAGTCGCCTCGATATTGAATCCCAATTTATAGAATCTTTTTACAAGTGGTAATGCCTCTTTCTTGTCCTCGTCAGCTAGAGTTACAACCACAGTTCCATAATCCTTCATTTTTATACCGGAAGCTTGCAAAGCCTTGTACAGAGCACGATTCAGCTTCTTGTCATATCCTATGGCCTCACCGGTAGATTTCATTTCCGGGGATAAATAAGAATCCATTCCCGTTAACTTTTCGAAAGAAAAAGCCGGAGCCTTTACATACCATCGGTCCTTGTTAGGCGGAATCATATTAGTGAAACCTTGCTTCTCGAGTGAATAGCCAAGCATTACACGCGTTGCTATCGGAACGAGTTGTAATCCTGTTGACTTAGACAGGAATGGAACGCTTCTGGATGCACGCGGGTTAACTTCAATTACGAAAACATCATCATTTTTGTCTACAATGAATTGAATATTGAACAGACCTATTATGCCAATTCCAAGTCCCAGGCGAGTCGTGTAGTCGTATATTTTTGAACACACTTTTTCTGATATCGAAAATGGTGGGTATACGCTTGTACTATCACCAGAATGAATACCTGTTCTTTCAACAAGCTCCATTATGCCTGGAACAAACACTTGCTTGCCATCACAAATTGCATCCACCTCTACTTCTTTTCCTACAAGATATTTATCGACCAAAACCGGCTTATCTACGTCGACTTCTACTGCATTCTTGAGGTAGTGACGAAGCATCTCTTCATTAGCAACAATTTCCATTGCGCGCCCACCAAGTACAAAGCTTGGACGAACAAGAACCGGATATCCGATTTTGCTTGCGGCCTGTACACCACTTTCAATATTGGTTACAGCATAACCCTTTGGATTTGGAATCTCGAGTTGCTTAATAACTTCATCAAAAGAATCTCGATTCTCGGCTTTTTCGATACCGACACAATCAGTGCCTATAATTTTGACGCCACGACTAGTCAAAGGCTCTGCCAAATTCACGGCAGTTTGTCCTCCGAGCGTAGCTATTACGCCCTCAGGCTTCTCTAGGTTAACGATATTCATTACATCCTCAACTGTAAGAGGCTCAAAATAAAGCTTGTTTGCAGTGGTATAGTCCGTTGAAACCGTCTCGGGATTGTTATTAATTACAATAGCCTCGTATCCAGCTTCCTGAATGGCACGAACCGCATGAACAGTTGAGTAATCGAATTCTACGCCTTGACCAATTCGAATCGGTCCAGAGCCTAGGACAATTATCTTCTTATTTTTTGATATTATTGACTCGTTCTCGTCTTCGTAAGTCGAATAGAAGTAAGGAACATAGCTGTCAAACTCACTTGCACAAGTGTCAATCATTTTGTAAACGGGTTCAATTGAATTTTCTAGACGAATTTTGTATATCTCATCCTCATCGCACTCCCAAAGTTCTGCAATATATGAGTCCGAAAAACCCATTTTTTTCGCTGCTTTTAGGTAATCGAGCGAACGATAATTGGATACCATTTCTTTCTCAAAATCAACTATATTCTTTATTTTATCTAAAAAGAACATATCGATACCTGTGATGTTGCATATTTTGGAGTGATCTACCCCCATCCACATAAGCTGAGATATCGCGTAAATTCTATCGTCGGTTCCAATCTTTATGTAATCTAGGAGTTCCTGAGCGCTCATGTTCTCCGAGTCAAATTTATCCATGTGTATGTGATTCTTGTTATCTTCCAAAGAACGTATTGCCTTAAGAAGACTCTCTTCGAGAGTTCTGCCAACGCTCATTACTTCTCCAGTTGCCTTCATTTGGGTTGTCAGCGCGTTAGATGCAACCGCAAACTTATCAAATGGAAAACGCGGCATTTTTGTTACTACGTAGTCCAAAGCAGGTTCAAAACAAGCAGGAGTATTGGCAAGCATAATCTCCTCCAAATGCATTCCAACTGCAATCTTAGCTGATACTCTTGCAATCGGATACCCAGTGGCCTTCGAAGCAAGTGCTGAAGAACGCGATACGCGTGGATTTACCTCAATTACATAGTATTGGAAAGACTGTGGATCCAGAGCAAATTGAACATTACATCCACCCTTGACGTCAAGAGCACGAATAATCTTCAATGCGCTGTCTCGAAGCATATGATATTCCTTATTCGTCAACGTCTGACTTGGAGCAACTACAATAGAATCACCGGTATGAATTCCTACTGGGTCAAGATTCTCCATATTACAAACAGTAATCGCCGTGTCATTTGCGTCTCGCATTACTTCATATTCGATTTCTTTATAACCTTTAATACTCTTTTCTACAAGTACTTGATTAACTGGTGACAATGCAAGTGCATTACGCATCATCGTCTTCATTTCGTCTTCGTTATTTGCAAAACCACCGCCGGTACCTCCAAGAGTAAAAGCTGGGCGAACGATTACCGGATATCCTATTTCTCTTGCTGCCTCTAGCCCTTCCTCAACAGTGTATGTGATTTGTGATGACACTACAGGCTCACCAATTTTTTGACAAAGCTCTTTGAAAAGCTCTCTATCTTCCGCACACTCAATACTCTTGGCATCAGTGCCCAGCAGCTCAATCTCACACTCTTCGAGAACGCCTTTTTTTGCTAACTGCATAGCAAGATTCAGACCGGTCTGACCGCCAATCCCGGGAACAATAGCATCCGGTCTTTCGTAACGGCAAATTCTTGCAAGATACTCAAGCGTAAGTGGCTCCATATAAACCTTATCGGCGATAGACGTGTCCGTCATAATTGTTGCTGGATTGGAATTTGCCAGTATGACCTCGTATCCCTCTTCCTTAAGAGCGAGGCATGCCTGAGTACCTGCGTAGTCGAACTCTGCAGCCTGACCAATGATAATAGGACCCGAACCTATGACCAATACTCTTTTAATATCTGTTCTTTTAGGCATTGTTTTTTACCTCCTTCATAGTCTCAATAAACTTGTCGAAAAGGTATCCGCTGTCTTGTGGACCAGGTGCACTTTCTGGGTGATATTGAACACTGAAAACCTTATCCTTCTTACACTCAACGCCCTCAACAGTTTTATCCAAAAGATTTATATGAGTGACTTGTAGTTCTGTACTCTCTATGCTTTTCGAATCAACAGCATAGCTATGGTTCTGAGAAGTAATTTCTATTTTTCCTGTTTCTAAGTTCAAAACAGGATGATTGCCGCCTCTGTGACCAAACTTAAGTTTATATGTGTGCGCACCATATGCTAGAGAAATTATCTGGTGTCCAAGGCAAATTCCAAGAATTGGATACTTACCCTTGATTTTCCTCACCATCTCAATTACAGGCGTTACATCTTCCGGATCTCCAGGACCATTTGACAGAAAAACTCCATCTGGATTCATAAATTCAATTTCTTCTGCTTTTGTATTGTAGGGCACAACAGTAACATTACATCCACGTATTTTGAGACTACGAACGATATTCAGTTTAATTCCGCAATCCACGGCAACCACGTTAAACTTTGAATTTGATGTGCGCGAATACCAGCGTTTCTTACAACTAACAAGAGGTACTGCGTCGTGAGCAACAGGGGTGTTTTTAATAATCTGCAAACCATCTTCAAGCGTCGTTTCAACAGACGTAATAAGAACGCGTCTTGAGCCTAAATCTCTAATACTGCGAGTGATTTTTCGAGTATCAACGCCATAAATTCCAGGGACGTCATTCTCTGCAAGAAACTCGGAAAGCGATTTTGTATTTCGAAAATTAGAAGGCATGTCATTGTAGTCTCTTACAACAAGACCACCTAAACTTATGCTTTTGCTCTCGAAATCTTCATCAGTAATTCCATAGTTACCAATTAGCGGATACGTCATTACAACCATCTGGTATGTGTAAGAAGGATCCGATACTATTTCCTGATATCCTACCATTGAAGTGTTGAAAACTATTTCGCATACTCTGTCGACCAAACTTCCGAAAGCAAAACCATAATATTCGGAACCGTCCTCCAGAATAATTTTCCTATCATAATCTCTCATTAAAAAAGCCTCCTATACACTCGAATACATTTTCTCGAATATTATACATTATAAAATTATCAAAGTTGCAAAAAACGGCAATGTTTTTATCTGTTTATTGGTCTTTCTACATAATTTTGCAATTCATCTAGTTAATAGTTGCATTTCTCTTGTCTGCTGCCATAAATCAACA
>JAAYFK010000050.1 GCA_012728275.1 Clostridiaceae bacterium
TAGAACATCAAGACCTGTCTTTGTGTCAAGGTTGCCTGTTGGCTCATCAGCAAGAATAATTGCAGGCTTAGAAGCGAGCGCTCTTGCAATAGCTACTCTTTGCTGCTGACCTCCGGATAACTGATTAGGGAGTGAATTAACCTTATCATTAAGCCCTAAGATTGAAATAAGTTCTTCAATATAATTCTTGTCTGGTTTTTTGCCATCGAGCTCTATTGGAATCGTAATGTTATCAAAAACATTCAGTACAGGAACGAGATTAAATGCCTGGAAGACAAAACCTATTTTTCTTCTTCTAAAGATTGTAAGCATTTCATCCTTCATTTTTTGTAGTTCGTTTCCATCAATTGAAACCGTTCCTGCATCGGGTTTATCAAGTCCTCCCAGCATATTAAGAAGCGTTGACTTACCACTGCCTGAAGTTCCTACGATAGCAACAAACTCACCCTTATTAACAGTTAGACTGACATTATCAAGTGCATGTACTTCTGCAATTCCTTTTCCATATGTCTTTCTAAGGTCAGATGCCATCAAAATTTCCATTATATTATCTCCTCATAATTAAGTACTTAGCCCAAGTTGCTATACTACTTATCATAAAGGATAAATCTTTCCAGATTCTGTCCTTACAAGAGAAAGATTATGACAGTTTTGACAGATTGTAATGTGATATTAGTTTATTGGAAGAAATACCGAGAATGTGGTTCCTTCATTCTGTTTTGAGCGTAACTTAATATATCCGCCCTCAGCCGTAATGATTTCTCTAGCAAGGTAAAGTCCTATACCTACGCCTTCTTCCTGGGCTACTTCAGATGATCTATAAAATCTCTGGAAAATTCTAGCTGAGTCTTCTTCGCTTATTCCAATTCCCGTATCCTTGATATCTATTCTTGCGAAAATATCCGTTGAACTAATACTTATTTCCACGTATCCAGCGCTAGTATATTTAATCGCATTGTCAACAATATTACTGATTGCCTCATGCGTCCACTTCATATCAAACCGAGCTCTTATATCTTCTCCATCTTTATAGGGACAAATGAGCCGTAGCCCTCGCTTCGTTGCTTCATTCTTCAGCCCAAATACAACTGATTCTAGAAGTTCTCTAATACTATTATTCTCCGCACTAAGCATTACAATTCCATTCTCAAGTCTTGAGAGTTTAACAAGTGAATCAACAAGGAAACGCAACTTCTCAGTCTGTGAATGAATCACTTCTATAGACTCTTTCCCTGTCTCTGATAAATCTTCTTCACCTAGTAGCTCTGAATATAGTAAAAGATTTGAAATTGGTGTCTTTGTTTGATGAGATATATCGGAAATCATAGTCTTAATTTGCTCTTTTTCCTTGTCTAGATTTGCTTCAGATGTTAAAGACGAATCTAGAAAATTCGCGAACTTACACTCGAGTGATGACAATTTAGATTCGCTAAATTCATTAGCCTTAAACTCGCCATCCGTTGCTTTATCAATCATGCTATCGAGTCTGTCTATTGTTTTAGATAATTTCCTATTTACAATATATGCATAAATTACCGCACCACAAATTGCTATAACTGAAGCGATAATTAGAAAAGGAATGTAATAAGTTTGAAGGGGCTCATTCATTATTTCGCCTCATCTTCTGAATCAAAAGACCACTTGTAACCAATCCCATATATGGTCTTAATGTATTCTTGCGCTGAAAGCTTCAATCGTAGTCTCTTAACAGCTACTGACAATGCATTCTCATCTACATATTCGCTACCATCAGTCCAAATCTTATCTATAAGGTCGTTTCTCTTAATTACAACATTCTCGTTTTCTACAAGAATATAGAGGAGCTTCTGCTCGGTCTTACTTAGCTCAACCTGGTTCCCATTAACCTTAAAAATCATTCTTAGAAAATCAAATTCATATTCATTATTAGAGTAAACATCAAAATTCTTATCTGTCTTCTTCCTAACACTTTTTAGCTGAGTTTTTACGCGAGCCCTCAGTACAGCAAGTGAAAAAGGCTTCGTTATATAGTCATCCGCGCCACTCTCAAGACCTTCAACAATATCGCTGTCTGTATCGTTGGCAGTAATCATAATTACCTTAATATCGCTATTAGAATTCTTAATCTCAATTAGAAGCTCTAACCCGTTTCCATCAGGAAGATTCTCATCGATAAGAACAAGAGAAGGCGTAAAAAGCATCATTTGTTCTCTTGCATCTTTAAGACAATTGCAGGAAATCACACTTTGAACATCACTTTTCAAAGCTGTGCAAAGCCCTTTATTTAATCCATAATCATCTTCAACAACAAGAATATACTGCATATCTGTCTTCCTAATCTACTTGCTCTGCCCAATATTCTATCAATTATTCAAAATGAGATTACCACAACCTCCGTAATCATATACTAATGTGATGTGTAAAACTCTATGATTGTAAGCATAACATTATCATCATGTTCCATATATAGCTCTCTATCTATGTTATTAGTAGGCTTGCTTTCTTGATACTCCAGAGCTGCGTCGGTTAAGAAATATGAGTAGTGCTCATTATGGCCTTCTTCATCCATCAAAATAAATTCACAGTTCTCATTGGTAATACTATCTCTTGCTTCATATATCGGGCTTCTATTTCCATTATAGAAAACATCCACGTCTGCAGATATAACAAGTACAGGAATGTTTGCATTGTTAATTCCATCTACTGCAGAAAGATTTCTATCCTCGCCATACTCCAAGTCAATAAACAAGCGATTCATTGGAGAGATGATAGGGTATAGCCAACCCGTAAAGCGCTGAATAGAACATTCCCATTGTTCAGAAGCTGAATTAAAGCCTGAAGCTGAAACTACTGCATCCACTCTATGATCAAAATTGAGTACGGCCGTTACTGCATATCCTCCCAAGCTGTGTCCAAACAAATATATCGGCATCTCATTGAAACGTTCGTTATCATCACAGTATGAGAGAATTGCATCTAAATCATACACTGCTTGTGTATATCCGCCAAAGTCACCATCACTTGTATAGTATCCAGAGTAATCAAATCCTAGAACCTGATATCCTGCATCTACAAAATAACGGACCTCATATAGCTTAATGTCATTTGAATCTGAATGTCCCGGCGCTACAACAATAAGTCCTTTCGAATTCTCAACTCCGTAGAGGTAAGCGGAAATATTATGGTCACCAGACTCTACCTGAATTTCTTCACGAGGATACTGAGAAGCAATATCGGCATACACCAAAAACCTATTGGCATCATAATCCTCATAAGAATAGTTTCTTATGACAACGCCATGAATAATCGCGATAACAGCCGGAACCACGAGAAAATACAATGCAAAAACAGCTACGATAACTCTAATTATCTTCTTAAGACTTGATGTTTTTCTCTCTCTAATTACACCAAAACGGTTATCGTCTTCCATGCTTTCTCCATCTATTACATGATTCGATTTCACTTATAATAACACCATCATATTATATAGTCCTTTTAGCTAATAGAAAACTTGAGATTACAACTACTATCTCTATCAATAACACTACTCCAAGAACAATAGTAATTTGTGGGACCAAACCTATAAGTCCAGCCAATAGAATCATTGTAGCTGGCACAATGTACTTTCTAGGATGGTGCCAAAGTTCATTCTCAATCTTCCAGTTGCGAAGTGGAAAATAGTATTCAAGGAAAACCGAGAGAAGTGCACTTTGAAGAGCAATTATTAGAGCGCCTAGGATAATCCATATAGTAACACCGCCAAGAATAAAGTTTACGCTAAATAGATAGATCACATTTGCAATTAAATTACAGCAGAATACGAACATGCAATATGGAACAAGGAATGTTCTTTTCTGTCCAGGAAGATATCGAATTGCCTCTTCAAGTGCCATATCACTTGAAATTAAGATGTTAATAGGAGTATTTAGACAAAGGATAGCGAACCCAATCGGGATGACAAAACCTCGTAGATCCGCTGAAGTTTCAACTAGTTCCTTGAAGAAAAAAGGAAGAATTACTCCAACAATCCACATGATTCCGCAGTTTACTAGATAATTTTTGTGCGAGCTTAAGTATCTCCAGATATAAGCCCAGACAGACGCCTTGCTTCCGTAGAAAGTGCTTTTCGCGCGATGCCCTTCTTCGTTATAGAAAGCATAAGAATCAGTATTAAGTATGAAGATAAATGAAGTAATAGCGCTTATTGCAAGTACTATCCAAATTACTGGATTTGCTAGAAAATATAAAGCTGGAAGTATAGCAAGTAACCATATGATTACAACAGCTCTGAACTTTTTCCATGCATATACTCCTGCAGATAACAGAACGCCATTAACAAGGCATAGTACGGCAGTAATAATTGTGTATATGCTCACTTTAGAAACAGCAAGAATAACTGCCATTAGTGGAATTACTCTTGTTAGTAATACATAACCTCCAAGGCATCCAATATACGACAGAACAAACTCTCTTCTATTAACTGGAAGCATGAATAACTGCTTCATATTAGCCGCATTCTCATCCGAAGTTAGAGCATGCCACATCTCGAAAACCATAATAAACATTGACATGAGACAAATAACAAATGGTGCTATGACTATTGAGAGCTCCAAGTTAATAAGTCCGAAATATAATACAAAGCTTATTACAAGGTTACGTAAGATTTTCTCATATCTGACACCAAACAGTTTCTTGGCAAATACCTTAGTCGTCATAACGAAGCGCCTCCCTAATACGAGCGGCATTAATATCTTCACCTACAAATTCATTACGTATTTTGCCATCTTCAAGAACAAGAACCCTGTCGGATGTTAAAGTAATACTCTCCAAGATATGAGACGAAAACAAGACTGTTCCGTGCTTCTTATAACCACCAATTAATTCATATAGATATTCTGTGCTTTCGAAGTCCAGGCCATTAACAGGTTCATCAAGCAACAAGAACTTAGGCTTCAAGGCAAATGCTGTGATTAAGAATGCCTTCTTCCTATTACCCATAGACAAATCCTTCAGTAGCATATCCGTATATTCTTCAAAGTGGAATCCTTTTATCATGTCCGTAAGCTCTGGTATATCCTTACGATATGCCTTGAAAACATAAGAGATATATTCCTTAAATGTAAAAAACTGGAAAGAATTATCCTCAGAGAAGACAGCATATCTGCTAATTTTAAAGCCTTCGTCGCGAAAATTATTATCCTTGCCCTCAAAGCTTACCTTGGTTGCTTCAAAACTCGTCAGAAGACCCGTTAGAACCTTGATGAAGGTAGTTTTGCCCGCACCATTTAATCCTATAAAACCAACAACTTCATTGTTCTTAAGTGAGATGGAGAAATCATTTAATATGTTCTTATCCTTAGAGTACCAGACTCTCATGTTATCAATTGTTAATAGATTCTCGTTGCTCATTATTCTTGTCCTTTACTATTCTTTACTTATTCTTAGTTATCCTTCTTCCTGCTAAAAAATATAGAAATAGCAAAGAAAACACAGATGACACCATAAATAATTGTCATCATGGTGTCGCCTTTCATTCCGGCAGACACTGCTGCTACACCCCAAATCAAAGCCATAGCTATTCGAATAATCTTATGTCTCATTTTTTACCACCTGTCAAATAAAATTAAAATAAATCGCTTTATTATACACTAACTTTTTCAGATGAAAAGGGGCAATTCCTTGTCCTCTAGAAAAGCAA
>JAAYFK010000051.1 GCA_012728275.1 Clostridiaceae bacterium
AATGAAATGGTTCAAGATAATCACGAAAAACATTACAATGAACAGCTCGTTCCCATGTAGCTTCGTCTATTACAGAAAAACTATTCATATTCCGACTCCTTCTAATAGGTTCCACCTGTGTTTTCGCTATTTAGGTACCTTAATATTGCATCGCGAAGAAAAGTGCATTCTTTAGTTATTATACTTTTCAAACAAGAATATACCAACAACTGAGGTGTTTACTTAAGATTACTTAAGATTACTTATGTCTACTTGTGTTCACTTGTAGAAGTAGAAGCAAAATTTTGGCGTTTCTATTTAACCTCTTGACAATATAGATAGTTCGATTATTATAGAACTATGATGAAAGATAATATGATTAAGATATTCAAAGCACTTTCGAGTGAACAACGATTAAATATTTATATGATGCTATACGAATGGCAGATGTCTTCTAATACAGAAGATAGTAGCTTTCGTAGCTTTGAGGAGGGCATGGAGAAATGCTTTACCAAGGCGTGTTGTTGTATGGATCTTTCTAAGTCTACGATTTCCCATCATTTTAAAGAACTTGAGAATGCTGGACTAATCACATGCACACGAAATGGGCAGAGTTTTAATTGTAAAGTTAATATGGAAACAGTGGAAGAAATTCGCAATTTTTTGAAGTAAGAGAAGCATATTTTTTTACCATAATGGTTCGATGGTTGTAGAACAATCAAATTTTATATCATGGAGGACTCAAAATTGAATTTTTATAACAGATTGGCCGAATTATCTAAGATTGAAGACAAAAATATTTTTCGAGAAGGGCTATTTGGATTGGAGCTAGAAAATCAACGTATTACGTTAACAGGAGATTTGGCGCTAACTCCTCATCCGGCAGTATTTGGTGACAAAGGAAGTAATCCGAGAATAACGACTGATTTTTCGGAAAGTCAAATTGAAATGATTACACCTCCTTGTGAGTCTCCCGAAGAAGTATATTATGCACTAATGAATATAGCGCAGGAAGTAAGAAAAGGAATTGGAGAAGAACGACTATGGCCTCTTAGTATGCCGCCAAGGCTTCCGGAGGAAGAGCTAATTCCTATAGCTAGATATCAAGATCAAGAGAAGGCGCGAGAGAAGTATCGGCAAGAGCTTGCCCTTCGGTATGGGAAGAAAATGCAGATGATTTCCGGACTTCATTATAATTTTTCTCTCGGAGATAAATTGATAGATATCTTGTATAAGCAGCAATCTATCAAGATTGATAAGAAGGAATTCATAGATAATCTGTATTTTGATATGATTCGCAATTTCCTGCGCTATAGATGGCTATTGATTTACCTTTATGGAGCATCACCAACGTATGATCCATCCTACGAATCTGTAGTTGAGAGAGAGTTAGAAACAGTACGGAAGTGCTGCCCTGAGTGCTGTCAAAATAGCATTAATTACTTGAAAAATGCTACGTCATTACGCGTTAGTAGATTTGGATACTCAGGTAGTAGACAAAGAAAGCATAAGGTCTATTTTAATTGCCTATGTGAATACAAAAGCAAGATGAAGAACATGATGGAGAGAAAGGTAATACAAAAGGAAAGCGAGTTCTATTCTCCAATTCGACCAAAACAAGTATTGCAAGAAGGCGAAACACAATTGGAAGCAATTGAGAAAAGAGGCGTTAAATATATTGAAGTTAGAATTTTAGATATCAATCCATACGAGCCAATAGGGATCGGTTTAGGTCAGTTAAGATTTCTGCACGTTTTTCTTATGTTCTGTTTGCTAGAACGTAGTAAAAGTATTTCGAGCAAAGAGTTGAAAAAGATTAATGCAAACCATCACATAGTTGCTCTAAATGGAAGGGATCCATCCATAGAAGTATATGATTACAAGTTTGGTAAGTCTTCTCTAAAAAACCTTGGTCTTAATATTTTCGCGAAACTAGAGCAAATAGCTAGAGAAATGGATTCTGGAACAGAGGGTGCTAAGTATTTAGAGAGTGTTCTTTACGAACGGGAAAAGCTAATTGACAATTCGAAGTTAATATCAGCAAGAATAGTCAGAGAAATGCAGCAAAATAATGAGAGCTTCTTAGATTTTGGATTACGATTAACGGAGGAGAGATAATGAAACAAGAAGATTTAATGGGATTAGAATTATCAACGCAAATACTAATAAATGAAGCTATTAATAGAGAAATTGAAGTTGAATTGATTGATAAAAATGAGAACTTTATTCGCTTAAGAAAAGGGAATCATGTGGAATACATTAAGCAAGCAACAAAAACTTCTGCGGATACTTATATTTCTTCACTAATCATGGAAAACAAGGTGGTTACAAAGTTAGTTCTTGAGGAAAACGAGATTAATGTCCCCAAAGGAATCAGTGTAGAAAGTGTAGAAGAGGCCGAGAAACATATTGAGATGTTTTTAAATAGAGACATTGTTGTGAAACCAAAATCAACAAATTTCGGAGAGGGAGTCTTTATCTTAAAAAATATTCAATCTGCACATATACTTACTGATGCGGTGGAGCATGCATTACGATATGACGACTCGGTTCTAATTGAAGAGTTTGTTTCTGGAAAAGAATATAGATTTCTTGTTATAGGTAATGAAGTTCCCGCAATTCTTCATCGTGTTCCTGCTAACGTAGTTGGAGATGGTAAACATTCCATAAAGGAATTGGTGGATATAAAGAATCAAGATCCACTTAGAGGTAAGGGGTATGTTACTCCATTGGAGAAGATCAATTTGAGTAAGGTAGAAGAAGATTATCTCGCTCTTGGAGAAAGACATTTTCAAACGATTCCTAAAGAAAATGAAATCGTTTACTTGAGAGAGAATTCTAACATTAGTACAGGTGGAGATAGTATTGACTTTACAGATGATATTTTAGATGAGTATAAACAGATTGCTATTAAGGCTGCAAAATCTGTTGGCGCGAAAATTTGTGGAGCAGATATTATTATTAAAAATATTAATGAAAAACCTAATGCAAGCAACTATAGCATCATTGAGTTGAATTTCAACCCGGCCCTTCATATTCATGACTTCCCTTATCAAGGACAAAATAGACATGTCGAGAAGAAAGTGCTTGATTTATTGGGTTATTAGAATCGTGAAGATATAATGCTTGTAAGTATTGCTCTAAAATAATTAAAAAATCAGCCCGTTAAGCCATCTCCTGCATAAACTGTCTTCCCCATTCACACATAGCATCTAATATGGGGGCTAAAGTTTGTCCTAAATCACTCATACTATACTCAGTCCTTGGAGGTACTACAGGATATACTTTTCGAACAATCAAATTATCACTTTCGAGTTCTCTAAGCTGTTGAGCAAGCATTTTAAATGTGCGTTCTTGTTTTTTGTATATTTAATCCATTATTATCTATTTGACTAGTCAAAGCTATAATTTAAAGGAGAATTACTTACTATGAATTTTGTAGATATTGCAAAACAACGCTTTTCAGTGCGCTCATATATCAATAAAGAAATTCCTCAAGAGAA